>CALXFC010000007.1 GCA_944387485.1 uncultured Clostridia bacterium | reverse complement strand
TAATAAATAAAATATTACTCATCAAATTCTCCTTCTTTTAACATTTTACTTAAATTATGCCCCTCTCTTAATTCTCTATTAGTACTATCTACAAATGATTTTATATTTTCGTTTTTTAATATATAATAACAATCTGGTCTCATTAATTTGTTATCTGCTAAATTTGTATTATGTGACGTAAGTATTGCTTGCATATTTTTATATTTCAAAAGAAATCTTATAACATTTTCTGACAATTCAAAATGATAAAATGCATCAAACTCATCTATAAAAACTAAAGATGCTTTTTCAAATCTTTTACTCCAATAATAAAATAATTGCAACGACTTTGTTCCTGATGATGCAATATCATTAAATATTAATGCTCTCTTTTTGTGTTTATCTAATAAAAATTCATTATTTCCCATTTTTGCATTTGTTAAATTCATATCAACTTTTGCCATTTTTCTTAAGAAATCTTCAAAATCTTTTGTTAAATTATTTTTTACTATCCATTCATTTAATTCATCCACACCTGTTTCAAAACCTATGAAAGCATTAGCTCCAAGTGACCTGAACCATAGCATATGTTTTACAAATTCTATTAATTTTTTTATTATACTATCTTCTTTTTGAATAGTATTATTTGATATAAATTTTAATATCGATATTTTAATATTTTCTTTATCAATATTTAATGTTTCTGCACCTATTTTAGATAAATTAAACTCTCCATCTTTTTTATCAAAGTCAAACTTATATATTAGTTCATCATTTATTATTAATTCTTCAGATTTTAATGTAGCTACATTAGTCTTTTTATAATTATATTTTACAACATCTTCTCCAAATTTAAATTCATAATTAAATTCCGCATAATCTAAGTCACTATCTGCATTTAAGAAATTCTTTATATCATATGCTCCTGTATCTACAAATAAATCTGTAACTGTTCTTACTATATCAAACATTGCAAATCCAAGGTTGCTTTTTCCTTCACCATTATTTCCAAATATAACTATCTTACTTATTATTCTATTATTTACGCACTCCATGTTAAATTGATAGTCGTGCTTTTGTGTAAAGTCTATTGATAATTTTTCTTTAAAATTTCTAAAATTCGTAACTGAAAATTTAGTTAACATATTATCACTCCTTATATTTACATTATACCTCTCATTTATAAACAAGTCAACAGTATCCGTAAAAAAATTACGGATGCTGTTATTGTTTACTCTTGTATTTATTTTATTCTTATTTATAAACTTTATACTATTATAGCAAGACCTACAAGATATATTTTTAGTTATTCTTTTAAATAGAAAAATTAATAGCTTTTATTTTTTAATAATCTTTTTATCTTTTTTATATCATCCATCACCATTTCTCCTTTGCCGTTTTCGTTCGTAAATATTGTGTCATTTACGAATAGAAACGGCAAAGTATTTTTATAAATTAACAAAATATTATTAACATATTTTTTATTTTTATATTTTCTTTTTTGGAATTTTTTAGATTAAAATACTAGATTAAAAATATTCTATTGCAATAAAACAATGTTATTTTAACATAGAAATTTTAAAAAGTTTGTCGAAGCTTGTCGACAAACTAAAAAAAATTAAAAAACTAAATTATAAAAATTGTAATTCAGTTTTTTAATTTAATTATTTATCTTCCAATTGAATAATATTCTACTCCTGCTTTTATCATATCTTTTAAGTCATATATATTTCTTCCATCATAAACTAATGGTGTTTTCATTAACTTTTTATATTCTTCTGGTTTTACATTTTTAATTTCATTCCATTCTGTAAAAATAAAGCATACATTTGCATCTTTTATTGCTTCTTCTGGAGAAGCTACATAATTTATTTCTGTTGGATATTTCTTTTTATAATTATCTTCTCCTACCGGATCATAAGCATATATATTTGCACCTTTTTCTAGTAATAATTTTACATTATCAAGTGATGGTGCTTCTCTTAAGTCGTCTGTTCCTGGTTTAAATGTTAGTCCTAATACTGCTACTTTTAAATTATTAAATGTTATTAGTCTTTCAGATGCTTTTTTAAATAATTTTGTTTTTTGCTCAGCATTTACATCAACTGCTGCTTCTACTGTTCTTAATTTATATCCGTGTTGTTTTGCAAGATACTTTAATGCTTTTGTGTCTTTTGGGAAACAACTTCCTCCATATCCAATTCCTGCTTTTAAGAAATTTGCTCCTATTCTTGGATCATAGCTCATGCCTTTTGCTACATCTTCTATATTTGCTCCAACTAATTCACAAAGGTTTGCTATATCATTCATATATGATATTTTTAAAGCTAAAAAGTCATTTGATGCATATTTTATCATTTCACTACTTCTTCTACTTACAGATACTATTGGTAAGTTAAATGGTTCATATATTTCCATTAGCATTTTTTCTGCTTCTTTACTTTCTGTTCCTATTATTATTCTTTTTGCTTGCAATGTATCTTTTACTGCTGTACCTTGAGCCAAAAATTCTGGGTTACTTGCAACTTCTACTTTTACATCATTTACTAGAAAGTCTTTTATAAATTGTTCTACTTTATCATTTGTTCCAATTGGTACTGTTGATTTTACAACTACTAAACAATCTTTTTCAATACTTTCTGCTATTTGTCTTGATACTGTTGCTATGTAACTTAAATTTGCTGAACCATCTGGTTGTTCTGGTGTTCCTACACCTATAAATATTGCATCTGCATCTTTATATGCTGACTTATAATCTGTTGTATAGTCTAATCTTCCTGCTTCATAATTTTTTCTCATTAATTCTTCTAAGTCTTGCTCATATATTGGACATACTCCAGACTTCATAAGCTTAACTTTTTCTTCATCTACATCAACACACATAACACTGTGTCCTTTTTCTGCGAAACACACTCCTGCTACTAATCCTACATATCCTGTTCCTGCTACTGCTATTTTATATTGTTTCATTTTACATCAATCTCCTTTTATTTTATAACATAATTTATGTATTTATTATTTATTTTATATAGCATCAAACATATTGTTATAGATAAAAATATAGTTATAAAAAACATTTGCCAATTAGTTATTTTCAAATTTAAAATCGAAATATATTGAAGTATTGGCGAATGTAAAAAATAAATTCCTGTACTTAAATTTCTTAATAATTTACTATTAACAAATTTTAATTTTACACTTCTGAATTCTATACATATCATTAACATTATTGATACTATAAAAATGGTTGTTATAAACAAACTATGATCATCTATATAGTTACAATTTCTAATAAAAGTAACCTCCAATATTTGGATTAATATTATTAAAATAAAGCTGAAAGCTAATTTAGAATTACTTACTCTTTCTATTGATTTTTCCTTAGATGCTATATACACACCTATTGTAAAAATTGGAAAGGCTTCGAAAACTCCGTTTCTAGTAGTTATACATACTTTTCTATATATATCCATTAATCCCTTAAGTGGTGTTCCTTCTAATACAAAATAATAACTATTTCCTAAAAGCGCTATTATATAAAAAACTATACCTAACACTATTGCTACTTTTAATTTCTTTTTCTTCAAGAAATAATATTCCATTAATATAGCAACTATTAATGCTAATGTAAACCATAATGCTCCCCAAGGATAGAATACTACTTGTCTTAGAATTTTTAGTATTATAATGAGTATATTATCTCCTGTCATTGTCATAATAACATATGGTAACCCCACTAACATCCAAAATATAAAAGGGATCAATAATCTTTTTATTTGTTTTGTTGTAATATTTTTTAAACCTTCTTCACCTTTTAATATCTTTTTTCCAAATAAAAATCCAGATGCAATAAAAAAGAAAGGTACAGCTATTCTAAAAACCAAATGCATTATATACCATTGTATTGTATTATTCACATCATTCATAATATTAGAATGTATTCCCACAACAAATAGTGCACATATAAATTTTAGAACATCTATTAATACATAATTATTTTCTTTTATCGTCATATAATTTTTATTCACTATTTCATCTTCCCTTTTATTTCTTATTAATACTTTTTATTAATTTACATTTTTTTATTTCTAAATTTAAAAATATTTTATGTTTACTATTTTAATAATTAATTTCTAATAAATTTAACAATCCCTTTGATTGCTTTCCAATTTTTCTCATAAATAAGTAATTTCCGTTTTTTATTTTTTCATAATCTTCTTCATCTAAGATTGCCGGACCACTACCATTTTTAAATGTCCAATTAATATATCTTAAATGATCACACACAATATTTTCCTTAAATGGCGAATTCATTAATATGGTCTGAAAAAAGAATTCTTCTGCAATTTCACAAGTTTTTAAATCATTTAAATAGTTTCTATCTTTATTTATATACTCCAAAACATATCTTACAGCGTCTTTTGATAAAGAAACATATATTAGTCCTTTATAAATTTCTTCTTCATTAAAATTTCCTATGTTTTTTCGTTTTATTTTAAATAACTTGTGTATTAAAAGAGTTATACATTTTTTAAATTTTGCATTCTTCTTGTAATCTAAATAATCAGTTAAATAAAAATAATGATATCTATCACTTATATTCTTTCCCAGTTCGCTTACTTTTTTGGAACTCATAAAAATCTTATCTCTATTTTCCTCTCCAAATTTTGCTATTTCGGTTGAACTTTTGACTGGGTAATCTTCACCTGATATGATGTGGAAATATCCATTTCCATCCTTATATGCCAACTCTAACAAATCTATTCTAGCATTTAAATGATTATATCCTCCCCAATTAATCTCATATTTTGAAATGACTAAACATTTTTTATTAGAACCTAATTTTTGTAAAATTTTAATTTGTTCCTGTTTCCATTTTGTTTTCCTATCTATGTGTATATATATATTAAAATCATTTATAAGTGCACTTACCAATTTTCTTAATTGTTCGAAATTCTTATATGCTGTTATAATTATAGCCTGTTCCATTTTTTCTCCTAACTTGTACAATTCTTTATTCTTTTTGTACCAATAAATAAATTTTTCTATTCTTTTCTTTCTTCAAAACTTGTTTTTGGCTCAGCTCCAATTAACTTCCTTTCTTTTTAAATGTCTACATATATTCTATCTACATCTTTATATAAACAAGTATTTTTAATTAATGGTTTTACTACCGTTATAGATACCAAATTCATTACTACATCTGTTTTATTTTCATCAACCATTTTTTAGTACTTCTTTATCTCTTATATCTACTTTATATAACTTAATCTTAGGATTATAAAAATCACAAAAGTTACTGTACTACTACCAAGTTATTTAATGCTCTATATTTTACACTTCTTCCAATTTTTCTTTAGGTAGCTTTATTAAATCCCCTATTATTTTATCATATTTTTCTGGTGTAAATTTTTCAAATCCACAACCTGGATAAAATGTTAATTCTCCAAAATATACTTTATCATTAATTTCATAAAAATCAACTCTTACAAAAGGTATGTTTTTAGAAAGTTTTTCTGCCAATTCTATCATTAGTTCATAATTTTGGGGTTTACTTATATTCTTCTTTGAACTTGGATGATTCCTTTCAAAAGGCATCTTATTCCATTCCAAGTCAAAAAAATCCACTTTTAATTCATGTTTTCTATCAGAACATACAAATGAACATTTTACTTTTCCATCAAAGCACATAAGCTTATAATCTTTTAAGTCCCCTTTTTGTTTTTCATCTACCATATATTTTTCTATAATTATCCTTGGCTTTACATTTTTATATGTCCATTCTCTACCATAATACCAAAAATTGTGTTTTAACATTTTATTAAATCTTCTACGTTCATTTCTTTTATTCATTTTGTTTTTGTCTTTACAAATCAAAACACTTCCTGAATCATGTGTACACTTCATAACAAATTCATTTGGTAGTTTTTCAAAATCAATATCATCAAAATTATCATATACGCCTAGTGTAGGAATTATATATTCATCTCCAATTAAATTTGATACATATTTTTTAGCTTCATATTTATCTACCATTTTTGTGTATTCAGGATTTCTGTCATATAGTTTAAGCCATTGTAATTTTTCATTAAAAGTCTCCGGCTTATCCAAATTAAGTTTTTTTCCAAATATTATAAAATATTTTATTTTTAAATATGTTTCATCTTTCATTTTATAAAAAATTGGTAAATTTAAAAAATTTCTTGCCGCTTTAGTAAAAAACATATTTTCCTCCTTGTATAAGAAATTAATTATTATATATATCATTGTTATTTTTATACCATTCCACGAATTTCTTTATCCCTTCTTCAAATGAAGTCTTTGGTGAATATCCAATTAATTTCTTAGCCTTTGAAATATCTGCATAAGTTCTATCTACATCTCCTGGTTGCATTGGTAATTGTTTTATCTTTGGTTCTATACCTAAAGTTTTTCCAATTATATTTATCATCTCTTTTAGTGATGTAGGAGATGAATTTCCTATATTTAATATTTCATAAACATCTTTATGATTTAAAGTATATTCACAAGATTTTATTATTCCATCTACAATATCATCTATATATGTATAATCTCTAGAAGTTGTCCCATCTCCAAACATTGGTATCTCTTTTCCTTCTAGCATAAGTCTCGTAAATTTGTTAATTGCTAAGTCTGGTCTTTGTTTTGGTCCGTATACTGTAAAGAATCTTAGCATTATAATATTCATATCATATAATTTATGATATACATGTGCCATTACTTCATTTGCTTTTTTAGTTGCTGCATAAGGACTAATTGCATAATCTACTATCATATCTTCTCTAAATGGTACTTCTTTACAATTTCCATATACACTACTAGAAGATGCTAGTACTCCATTTTTTACATTATGAAGTTTCATTTCTTCTAATATGTTTTGTAATCCTAAACAATTTACTTCTTGATATAAACAAGGGTTTTCAATTGATGGTCTTACTCCTGCCATTGCTGCTAAATTCATTACAATATCTATTTTATTTTCATCAAAGATTTTCTTTACCGCTTCTCTATCTCTTATATCTGCTCTATATAATTTAAAGTTAGAATTCAATACTAATTCTTTTACATTATTTTCTTTAATCTTAGGATTATAAAAATCACAAAAGTTATCTATTGCTACTACTTTATTTCCTAATTCTAATAATTTTTTACTTAATGTAGAACCAATAAAACCAGCTCCACCTGTTATAAAATATGTACTCATTTATGATACCTCTCTCCTTTTAAAAACTCTCTTTATCATATCTAACAAATCTCCTAAATCTTTTCTATAAATTATTCCATTTACTATGCCCACTCCTAAAAGTGCTATAACTCCAATTATTATTGCTAAAAATAACCAACTTACATATGAATTTACCTCTACAAATCTACTTATAAAAAATCCAATAGGAACTAACACCAATATTTCAGCTATTAAAATTACAACTCTTTTTACATTTTCTATTTGACTTCTTTTTAATATATATTTAGAAGTATGATACATAAATTCAATAGTTCTTATTGTCATAGCAACTAATGTTCCAATTGCCACACCCATCATTCCAAACTTAAATACTAATGCTATTGATATAATTAAATTTGAAAATACTTCTACCCATGCACCTTTATTTGTTTGTTTAAAGTGACCCGCTGCTAATGTTACTGAACTATATGGAAGTCTTACTGACCACATAAGTTCAGCTATTGTAATTAAAATTGCAAATAGTGGTCTATAATAATTAGCATCTGTTATTCCACTTGTATACACTCTTACAAATGGCAAAATCATAACTAATGTTATAATATATACTATTGTAATCAATGTAAAATAAAATAATTCATATGTTCTGAAGCTTCTATTCAAATTGTCTTTTTCTCCCTTAGCAATCATATCACCAAACGATGCATCAACACCACCTGTTAAAGCTTGTACCATGTTTTTTACTCCATTTACTACATATAAGTAAACAGAATATACTGATACTTCTGTTGTGCTAGTAAATATTGTAAGTATTGCTATATCTGTATTATTGTGAACAACACTTGCTATATGTTGTGCTAATCCATCCCATTTTTGTTTTAATTCATATTTTTCTTTTACTTCTTTAAAATTAATATTATATTTTCTCTTTACATATATGTTCTGTATAATAGGTCTTAATACAAATACAAAAGCACTTCCTAATTTTACAATTTGAATATTTGCTCCGAATTTTATTAACAATACTACCAAAATTGCATTAAGAATTGTCGTTAATATTTGTACCGTTGATGTTATATATGTTTTTTGTTCCGCTTGTAAATATATTTTATAAACCATTCCAAAAAAATATTCAGCAAATGTACTTATTGCAATAATTAGTATTAATGAAACAGTATATCCCATTTCAAATTCTGTTGAAACTATTAATGGATAAATAAGACATAATGCAATTAAATATACAACAAATATTCCTGATATTACCCTAAAAAATCTTTGACTTGCTTTTAGTATTTTTTCTATTTGAATTTTATTTTTATCAGCAATTGGCTTATATAAAGCTGATTTAATAACTGGACCAATTCCTGCTTCCATAAGTGTTATGTATCCTAGAAATTGTGTAATTGATGATATTAATCCATTTACACTTGAACCAAAAGTTCCAATAATGGCTCTTGGTACTATCAATCCACAAATTACTGTAACAACTTGTTGTAATAATGAAGTTATTATATTTTTTACTGCTTTTTCACTTCTCATTTTTCTTCTCTCTTTTCCTTTGGCAATTCTTGAAAATCTATTTTGTCAAAATCATTTCATATTGCTAAATTTGGTATAATATATTCTTCTTCTAGTTTAAGCCATTATAAATTTTTATTAAAAGTCACAGAATTATCTAAATTTATTTTTTTCAGTTTTATTTTTATATACTTTCTTTTTAAATTTTTTGTCTGACATTTTTAATATATTTTTTTGACTAATAAGTTTATTCTTTTATCCGGATTTTTTACAAGATTAATCAACCTTCATATATAAAAGAAAATCGTTCTACACTTAATTTCTTTATTTATAAAATAAACTTAAAATCCTTCCTTCTATAATTTTAAAAGTTTTATATATAAGATACTTTGAATTATTAAGATTTATTAATTTACGATTTTCTTTTAAAATCTCTATTAAATGATTTCTTAATTCTTTTGTTGAAATTATAATCTGAAAAATTCTATTATAGAAAACTTTCTTATAACAATTTTTTAGATTTTCTTTTTGTTCATTTATTATAATTTCTGTTAAATTAATAACTTCTTTATAATTGGACATATTCATTTTTACATTTCCTGATAAACTTAGCAAAAGTTTCTTTGTTTCTTTTATATTTTTTGCACTTATCTTTTTTATATTTCTATTAATTATTTCTTCTCTAAGCTTTTTTTGAATATCACTCTTCTCTTTTGATATTTGTTTATTATGTACACGATATAATAATCCTATTTTAGGTATAATAGCAAAATTACTATCATCTACAATCCTTGACCATAACTCAAAGTCCTGTGAACACTGAAAATTTTCATTATACCTTATATTATTTTCATCTAAAAAGCTTTTTCGTAAAATTACAGTTGGATGAATTATGCAATTAATATAAAGTAATTGTATCTCTATTTCTTGCGGTTTTATATTATATGTACTTTTTATTCTATTAGAATTTCCTATACATTTAGCATCCATACCACATAGTATTATGTTTGGATTTTTTTCCATAAATTCAACTTGTTGTTTTATTCTATCTTTAAGACTTATATCATCACTATCCATACGCGCTATATATTTTCCTCTTGCCATATTTATTGCTTCGTTCAATGATTTTGCAATGCCTTCGTTTTGAATATGTTTTATTATTTTTATTCGCTTATCTTTATACTTTTCTATTATTTTCGCATCATTGCAACTACCATCACATATTATTATAAATTCTAAATTAGAATAAGTTTGATTTAATATGCTTTCAATAGCTTTTTGTAAATATTCTTCTGGCGTATTATAAGTTGGCATTATTACTGATACCGTAACATTATTCTTCAATATATTCACTTCTTTCTTTTTTCTTTTCTCCATTCATAATCAATTTATATAACAAATATGTTGGTAGCATGTACCATACTATTTCTCTTGGCAAAGTTATCATAACATTTCTTACTATCCATAAAAAAGGATTTAGAAAATATGCTATTAATACAATTGAAATTAAATTTTTCCTATTTTCTATTCTTTTATTAAGTACTTCTAGTAAAATCCCTATTATGAAAAAGAATATTACTGAAAACCATCCAAAATTTGCATAAGCTTCCTGTATATATGACCCACCAAAACTTGACCCTGAATGTACCGACATTTCTGCTGCAATGTTCATTTCTTTTGCAAAATTATTAGAGCTATCAGATACATTAATATAAATTACTGAAAGCAAACCTAGTAAATAATTTTTTCCATATTTATAATCCACTTCACTCGGAATAACTTTCATTGTATATGCAGTGGGATAAATAGCTGTTCCCATTTCATAAACCGATTCCAATATTGGATTGTTTTCACTAATGCTATCTTTAGCTATTTCTCCTATATTATTAATCCAATCCTTAATTCCATAACTTCCTCTTACTTCTCTAATTACATTTATTAAAATAGATAATGGTAATATTGCTATCAAGCAAATTACAACAACCTTTGTTCTTATTTTACTAACAGCTAAATCATATAGCCAAATTGCTGTTACTACAGCAATAAGAGGTCCTCCTCTACCTCCAAAAAACATTTGACTACCATAAAAAGCAATTATAAAGAATAATATAAATTTAGATATATATTTTTTATCTTTATACCCCACCATTAATGAAAACAAACTTATTTGAAAAAACGGTACTAATTTATTAAATATAGAGCTAAAACCATATGTAGTATTTGAAGATAGACCTAAATATCCATATATCATTGCTGCTCTTAAATTTATTATATAATCATATATTGCTGGTAAAAATGATATAGCTAATAATATATATCCTGTTATTCTTAACACCTTTTTTTCATTTTCATTATTAATTTCTTTTTTATTATCATTTTCAACTTGTTTTTTTGATAATAACTTTTCTATCATAACACCTAAATGTAAAGAAAGCTGTGAATACATTATTAAAAAACAAGCTGAAATTTCATTTTCTTCTGTAACTAATATACTAAGGTCAAAAATATCACTTGGCTTAAAATTAAATATTTGCTCACACATTAAAACGCCATACAAAAAAATTAATGAAAAAGTTTGAAAAATCGTATATGGAGCTATAAATTTTCTTTCTATAATCACATTAGAAATTATACAAAACAAATTAACGGTTATCCCCATATATGTAGCAACTTTTAAATCAACAGTTATAGTACTTTTTGATTGCCAATGTATTATAATAACTATTAAAGTTATTAATAAAGTTAATATAATATTTAATAATATTCTTTTATTTTTCACTATTTTCTTCTCCTAAATAAATTTTCGTTAGTATATCTGTTGTATTTTCTATTGAAAAACCATTGTCTTCTAAAATTTTAATTCTTGATTTCATATCTACTTTCTTTCTTGTTTGTTTTATTATTTTATCTATCCATATTTGAATATCGTCATTCAAGTTAGCAAAATCTATTGAGCCTTCATCAATATCTACTTCTTTTGAGATATTATCAGATACTACACAATTTTTTCCAGATGCCAAAGCTTCTATCAAAACCATAGGAAATCCTTCATATAAAGATGGCATTACAAAAATATCCATTATCGACATTATAACATTAATATCTTTTCTTTTACCTGTCAAAATAAACTTATTTTCCAAATGATTTTCCTTAATTTTGTTTTCGATATCACCTTTAAGTTCTCCATCACCTACCAACAAAATTTTATAATTTTCTTTATCTAAAGATTTTGCCAACTTTATAAAAAATTCATGATTTTTAACTTTCACAAATCTTCCAACATGTCCTATAATAAACTGATTTTTTTCTATTTCTAATTGATTTCTTATTTCTATTTTCTTTTTTTCATCTATATGTGAAAAGTTACCAATATTAATTCCATTCTTTAATATAATTACTTGTTTTTTTACTCTATTAGTTTTTCCAAATAAAAAATCTCTTGCAGCTTCTCCACAAGCTATCTTCACCGTTGAAAAAATATTTATTAATCTCCTACAAACAAAATTGTATATTTTTCTTTTTATTGTCTTTTCTTCTTCTGAAGTAGTATGTGCATGAACTATTCTTATTGGAATCTTTGCTATAAAGGCTGCTAAGCAAACAATTCCGGAATGAAACATTGTTGGTATATGTATTGCTTGATACGGTCCATACATTTTACAAATATTTATTATACCCTTTATGTGCTCAACATACCCAACTTTAGACGGAGCAGGAATCTTATATATTCTTCCTCCTAATTCTTTTATCTCGTCTTCATAATCGCCCTTTTCTTCATTCATACACAAAAAGTCAAATTGTATTTTAGTTCTATCAATATGTCTGTACACATTCATCATCATAGTTTCTGCTCCACCCATATTCATAATTCCAAAAATATGTAAAACTCTAATCATTCTTATCTCCTATTTTTCGTATTATTATATTTTATAATTTTTTATCGCTTTAAAAGACTATCTATCAACATATTCCCTAATAAAATTCTTATAAAAATCTATTCTTCTTTCATCTAGTTTATTTTTTGCGTAATCTTTTGACTTTTCAAAATTTTTCAAAGATTGTTCTATCATATCTTCTGTATCTATTTTTTTTAGTATCTTTGCCAATTGCTTACTACTACCTTTATTAAATATAAACTTTTTTTCTAACAATTCTGGTATTCCACCAGTTCTACTTCCAATACATAGTAAAGCTCTACTCATTGCTTCTATTAAAGCTCTAGGCAATCCTTCTTGCTTGCTTGGTTGTATATAAATATCTACATTATCTAACTTTTCAAACACTTCATTATGTGGTAATGGTCCTAAGAATTTTACTTGCTTTTCTAGTTTATATTTTTTTACATATTTTTTTAGATAACTATTATCTCCATCACCAATTAACCAATATTCAAACATTTTTCCATCATTCATTAATCTTTTTATAGCCTTCAGTACATATTTTTGCCCTTTATATTTTACATCTACTGCAGCTGTTGTCGCTATTATTTTTATAGAATTTTCCTTGTTTCTTTTGAATCTGTCTTTTCTTATTTCTAAATTTTTTTCATCAATATCATTTAACACAACATCTGAACAACCTATACTTTTACCGTTGGTAGGATACCTTTTTTGCAAAAAGTCTTTTGTTACATATAATACATAAGGTGCATTCTTAATCTCCTTTTTAGTAATGTATGTCATTATTGGTGCAAATAACTTTCCTTTTAAGCTGTGATTCCATAGTGCATCCCAAGGACATCCAACCATTTCTATTAAATATGGTTTTTTATATTTTTTAGCTGTTTTTACAGCTAAATTTCCTATCATACTAGGCAACCTTATTATTAAAAAATCAATATTCTTGATTTCTCTTTCCAATATTAATTTAGCTTTTCTTTTATTTATAAATATTCCTTTCACAGATGATATATTAGGGCACTCTATTATTTTATATTCTTTCTTAGACAAATAATTTCCTGCCATTTTTCTACTACTATAATCCTCTTTCACTTTTCTTACTCTTATAGCTATTCTTATATCATCTGAAATCGCTTTATATCTTTGAAACATTGCACTATTTAGTGCTGGGCTATAAAATTCCCCATTGCAATCTTGTTCTATTGGTCCATCATAACAAAATAACATTTTCATAATTATACCTCATTTATTTTTTCATAAATATTTATCATATTAGTGGTTGTCGTATTTATATCCAACAAATCTTTAACTAATTCTTGTCCTTTCTTTGCCATTTCCAAACTCTTTTCATAATCATTTAACATCTTATTAACACATTTTACAATTGAATTTGGATCTTTAACATTACAAAGATAACCAGTTTCATTATTTATAACTATATCTGGGAATCCTCCTATATTAGTAGCAATAGTAGGTACACCTGCTGCTAGACTTTCTGCTGCTCCTCCAAGATTTTCAGAATGTGATGGATGTACAACAATATTCAGTTCTTTATATATTTTTTTCAAATCATTTCTAAATCCTGTAAATATAATATTCTTTCCACACTTATTTCTAGCATATTCTATAATTTTTTGATTATATTTTTCTGAACCTTTCCAAGCTCCTCCAATTATGATTCCTTTAATTCTTGGATTTTGCTTAGATAGAATTGATATTGCATCAATAAAGTCTTCATGCCCTTTTAATCCTCTTTTTTGTCCTAGATATTTTTTAGGTTTATAAAAATAACTGACAGTTCCTACCAGTATATCATCTCTATTCAATCCAAACTGTTTATGTAAAATATTTGTACTTGGTGAATATTCTTCTACCTCTCGTCCACCATATCCACCATAATAATTCAAAAATAAATGTTTATCAATATCTCTTTTTTTAAATGTTTTATATATTCCATATGTTTTTTTACAAGTAGCAATCCAATAATCCCTATCAGATGATGTTTTAAAGTCTAACCACTTAAAAAATCTATTTTCTAAATGTAGCGGTCCTGGAACTTGAAATATTCTTTTAGTATTATCTTTTATTAAAGCAAGTCTTAGCATTAAAATATTAGTAACAAAATGGGTATGTATTATATCAGGTTTTTCTTCACTAATAATTTTCTTTATATTCTTTATTCTAGAGAATATTTTAAATGGATTTTTTGTCGGTAAAGAACAATCCTGAATTATTATTTTCATATTATTTTCAATATACTTTGTAGCAATCTTTCCTTTTTTAGTTGGAAGAACTGCGACAACATCAATTCCTCTGTTCTTTAATTCTTTATTTTGCTCAAAAGCCCAATTAGCACCTTCACTAGTCTTTATAACTGATAATATTTTCACAGTTCATTCACTCCATTTTTCATTTTTGTTACTGGAACTCCTACATATGTTCCTTTTTCATTTATATTTTTAACAACCACAGCTCCACAGCCGATAATACAATCGTTGCATATATCTGTGTTATTTTTTATAATAGCTCCTGCTCCTATATGTGTTTGCCTTCCTATTCTAACAGTACCACATAAAGTTGCATTAGGAGAAATATGTACATAATCTTCTATTATATTATCATGTTCAATAATCGCACCTGTGTTTATAATGCAATGTTTTCCAATTTTAGCTGATGTATTAATACATGCATTTGCCATAACAACTGTTCCTTCTCCTATTTCTACATCTAATGCTATTTGACTAGAAGGATGTATAGCTGTATAGTATTTTAAGTTTTTAGACTCTGCAATATTTTTTCTTATCTTGTTATTACCTATTCCAATTATAAATTCAATACTAGGATTTTTATTTATAAATTTCTCTGTATCTTGAAATTTTCCAATTACTTTCATATTCTTTTCTTTAATAATATTTGTGTTTATTGGCACATTGTCATCTAAAAAACCTAAAACTTTGTCTCCTGATTTTTCTATTATATCAGCAATTACTTTTCCATGTCCCCCTGCGCCAATAATTATAACAGTTTTATTCATGTTTTACTCCTTGTTCTACCGTTCCTTTGAACTTTTCCATTGTTGCATTTTCCCCTTGAGAAATTCCTTCTCTTTTCAAAACTTTCAATACTGTTTTAAAAAGTATTTTTATATCATTTATAAAAGTAATTTTCTTTATATAAATAATATCATCATTAAACTTTTCTTCCCAAGAAAGTGAATTTCTACCACTTATTTGTGCAAATCCTGTAAGTCCTGGCTTCACATCGTGTCTATGTTTTTGTTCTTCATTATATAAAGGTAAATACTCTTTAAGTAAAGGCCTTGGTCCTACAATTGCCATATCACCTTTTAATATATTAAATAATTCTGGAAGTTCGTCTAAACTTGTACTTCTAAGTGTCTTTCCAAATTTAGTAAGCCTTTTTTCATCAGGTAATAAGTTACCATTTTCATCTTTTTCATCTGTCATAGTCCTAAACTTGTAAAGTGTGAAAATCTTTTCATCTTTACCAGGTCTTTCTTGTTTAAATATAATAGGGCTTCCTAATTTTATTTTTACCAATATTGCTATTATAAGAAATACTGGTGAAAGCACAATAATTGCAATAAGACTAAGTATAAAATCTAATATTCTTTTAAAATATTTAGCATACATAGTATCCCTCTTTATTTCCATAAATTTTTAATAATATTTATTACTCTTTCTTGGTCTTCTTTAGTCATATTAGTATCAGAAGGAAGGCATACTCCTCTTTCAAAAAGGTCTTTAGATACTGCATCTTCTTCTACTTTTATAAAATCATAATCTTTAAATACTGGTTGCATATGCATTGGTTTCCATACAGGTCTTGATTCTATATTTTCTTTTTCTAAAGCTTCCATAATATCTAATGGTTTTACATTAGAACTTTCTTTTAAAGTTATAACAGAAAGCCAATGATTTGGTTTTGAGTTTTCAGGTATAGGTTCCATTTCTATATCTTCTATTTCTTTAAAAGCTTCCTTATAATTATTGTATATATCAGTTTTTTGTCCTATTCTTTCATCTAATACTTTTAATTGTCCTCTTCCAATTCCTGCAACGATATTACTCATTCTATAATTGTAACCGATTTCTTTATGTTCATAGTGTCTTGCTTTTTCTCTTGCCTGAGTTGCCCAAAATCTAACTTTAGCAATTCTTTCTTCATCATTAGAAACAAGCATACCTCCACCACTAGTTGTAATAATTTTATTACCATTAAAAGAATAAATACCATATTTTCCAAAAGTACCTGTTTGTTTTCCTTTATAAGTTGCTCCTAAACTTTCTGCTGCATCTTCTACTAAAGGTACATTATGTTTGTCGCATATTTCTTTTATCTCATCAATTTTTGCTGGTGTTCCATATAAATGAACGACAATTACAGCTTTAGGATTTGGATATTTTTCAAATGCTTTTTCTAAAGCCTTTGGATTCATATTCCAAGAATCTCTTTCGCTATCTATAAATACAGGAGTTGCATTTTGGTAAATTATAGGATTTACAGTTGCTGAAAAAGTTAAATCAGAACAAAATACAATATCTCCTTGTTTTACATCTAAAGCTTTAAAAGCCATATGAATTGCAGCTGTACCTGAAGATAATGCAGCTGCATATTTTATTCCTACATAATTTGCAAGTTCTTCTTCAAATTTATTTACATTTTCACCTAAAGGAGCAATCCAATTTGTATCAAAAGCCTCTTTAACATATTTTTGTTCATAACCTTCTTTTGACATATTAGGTGATGCTAAATATATCTTTTTCTTCATTGTTTTCTACTTCCTTTTTTGTTAGTTTTTTCCTTTATACGTTGGCACAACTTCGTGCATTACTTTTTTTATTTCATCTATTTGTTCATTATTATTTGTGTTAACTAATTTTCTTAGAATATTTAATTTATTTACTATCATTTTAATATCAACATTGCAAGGTTTTGCAATATGGATTTTATCATGTTTAGTTTCAGTTAATCCTTCTTCTTCCATTAATATTTCTTCATAAAGTTTTTCACCTGGTCTTAGCCCTGTAATTTTTATTGGTACGTCTACATCAGGCTCTAATCCTGATAACTTAATTAGTTTTTTAGCCATATCATAAATTTTAACAGGCTGTCCCATATCTAAAACAAATATCTCTCCACCTTCAGCTCCTGACATTGCTTGAAGTACCAAAGATACTGCTTCTGGTATAGTCATAAAAAATCTAGTAATATCTTTATGAGTTACAGTAACAGGTCCACCATGTGCAATTTGTTTCTTAAATAATGGAACAACAGAGCCATTACTTCCTAGAACATTTCCAAACCTAACTGCAACATATTCAGTCTTGCTTACTTTATTTTTAGCTTGTATTATCATTTCACATAAACGCTTAGTAGCACCCATAATATTAGTTGGATTAACCGCCTTGTCTGTTGAAATTAGTACAAATCTTTTTACTCCATATTCATCAGCACAATTAACTACATTATAAGTACCAAAAACATTGTTTTTAATAGCTTCTAACGGACTAGTCTCCATTAGTGGCACATGTTTATGAGCTGCTGCATGAAATACTAAATATGGTTTGTATTCTTCAAAAATCTCATTTAATCTATCCTTATCTCTTACACTTGCAACAATTGCTTCTACTTTACTGTTTGGATAATCAAATTTAAGCTCTTGTTCTATGTCATATAAATTATTTTCATAAATATCTACAATCACTAATTTTTCTGGTTCAAACTTAATAATTTGTCTGCATAGCTCTGAACCAATAGAGCCTCCTCCACCTGTAACTAATACAACTTTATTATGAATTAACTCTTTTATATTCTTATTGTCCAATTTAATTGGATCTCTTCCAAGTAAATCTTCTATTTCAACATTTCTAAAGCTTTGCATAATTGGCTTATCTTTAATAAGCTCTTTAGTTCCTGGAAGTATTCTTACTTTACAACCTACTTCTTGGCAAATCTCTAAAATATTTTTTCTATCTTCATTTGAAATATTAGATATTGTAAAAAATATCAATTCTACATTATTTTCTTTGCATATTCTTGGAATATCATATCTTGTTCCTAATATCTTCTTACCTGAAATAGCATAATCAACTTTATTTATATTGTCATCAATAAGACCAACTACATTATAGACATCACTCATACTATTTTTAATAGTAGAAAGTAATATTTTAGTTGCTTCTCCCGCTCCAATTATTAAAACATTTTTCTTGTTATTACTTTTTTCTTTATTTTCATGTCTATCATTTAAAATCATCCTTAGAAAAACTCTATATCCAATAATCGCAGTTACTATAATAAGAGATGCAATCAAATTTGTTCTTTCGTCAACTGTTGGTATTATTTTTAAAACATTAAAAAATATCATAACAGTACAAGAAATTAAGCATGCTAAAACATATATCAAATAATCTTTTCCATTTTCATACCTTGTGATATTTTTATAAGTTTTAAATACCTGTAAAACTCCACCATATACTATAACTGCTAATACAATAGAAATTAAAACTTTTCTATTCATTTCTGGTGTTAATATCAAGCTGTCTGATAATATAACCTGTGCTATATAATAACTAAAAAATATAACTATTACATCAAATATTCTTAGATAAATGTTCCTATGTTTCTTCATAAATTTACTCATTTTTTTCATCCTCTTTGTTAATTCTTCTCAATTCTATCATTACATTATTTCCTTTTCAAGTGTTTATTATATTTTTTTACAAAATTATATAATAAGTATTTTTTTATTACATCTTTTTTTATTTTCTTTTAAAAAACGACACTTTTTTCTAAGAAAAAATACCTCTTAAAATTATTTTAAGAAGTATCTATATTTTTCATATTTTCTTATATTTTTAATTAAGCAATTACTTTTTTGATTTCTTTTTTATTTTTTATCTTTTTATATATTTTTGTAATTAGCATAACAATTAATATTCCAAGTAAAACTCCTGCACTATCTAATATCACATCTGAAACTTGTGGACCTCTTCCTGGCGAAAACATTTGATGTATCTCATCAGATGTGGCATAAAGAGCACCTATTAAAAAAGTTATAACACCCCTTGTTAAATCTTTCATTTTACAAGTTTTTAATAATCCCATAAGTAATATCCCAAGTATAGTGTAAATACAAAAATGAGCTAGTTTCCTAATAAAATGATTAATTTTCTTTATTATTGCTTCCTTTTCTTTTTCTGGTTTTTCTTGTATCGACTTTATATTCTTTGTTAAAAATTCTGTCACTTGTCTACTAATTCCCCTAGACTCTGTAACATTCTGACTAGAAAAACCAAATATAAGACCAAAAACTCCTATTATTAAAACTATAAGGATTATTTTAACTATATTAAGTTTAATTCTTTTGTTTTTAATATTCTCCATCTTTACTCACTATACCCTGTTTTATTAATTATATCTTGACTTATCTGTTTTACTGTTTCTGATGGTTCATAATCTGTTTCTCCAAATACTTCGTTGTGTAATCTTTTAACATTACTTTCCAATGTTACTGGAACTCCATACCATCTATCTAACGTTATTCCTCTAGTTTCATAAGGCCATCCTATACTATCTGTTATTTTAGCACTTGTTGCACTTGGTATTAAACTAAACACTTCAGATGCAGTTATATTAGTATAAATTTTAGGCAAAACCTTATCTACAAATTGATTTATTTGACTTATATTAAATGTCTTTACCTTATTTAAAACTGCAGTTAAAACATCTCTCATTCTTTCAGTTCTCTTATAATCTCCTCCTGTTGCGTATCTAATTCTTGCATATGCTAAAGCTTGTTCTCCTGATAAATTATATGTCCCTGCTGTTTCTATTCCTGGAATATGTGACACTTCTTCTGATGTAATATTCATACTAATTCCACCAATGTCATCAATAATTTCTTTTACTGCGTCAAAATTTACTGTTACAAATTCAGTAATATTTAAATCAAAATTCGTATTTAGAGTTTTTATTGCAAGTGGTGCTTCACCATAAGAATATGCATGTGTTATTTTATCAAGTCCATATCCTTCTATTTGAACATACGTATCACGATATACAGATACTAATTTTACTTCTTTTGTTTCATTATTCATGCTTGCAATTATTATACAATCACTTCTATTACCTTTAGAATATGTATCTTCCCTAGAATCAATTCCAAAAATTGCAATATTTCTATAATTAGATAAGTTTTCCGCTACTTCTGAAGATACATTCAAATCTTCTTCATTTAAATCCACTTGTTGAATTTTGCTCAATTTGCTATATACAAATAAAAACGTTCCTCCTACAATAATTATTAATAATGTTAATAAAATTAGAACTGCTATTAAAAATGCATTTCTTTTTTTCTTTTTATTTGCCATAATTTACCTCTTTTCTTTAATCCTTTGTTTATCATTAATGCTACAATAATTTATAATTCCTTAAAATCGTTTTTTATTATATAATTTATTTGTTTTTTTTACAAGTTCTTTTTTATATTTTTTTCTTACTTATTTGTCACATTTCTACCATAACTTTAGAAAACATAAACAAATATGGATTACTATCAAAACTACCTGTTATCTTTTTTACACCTTCTATAGATTGCATTTTAGTTTCTATTTTCTTTGCATTTTCTATACTTGTATCTACCTCAAGAAAAGCAGGTAAAGGATTATTTTCACCACCATATCCTGAAAGTAAGTTTTCATTACTTTTAAATTTTTCTTTCATTTGATTTAAAGAATCTTCTTTTGAGAAATATTTGATTTTAGCATTTTCATCAATATTTGTTATTAAATTTTTAATGTTTTCTATTTGTTCTTCTTTTATATCATCATTTAAATAAATTTGTACTTTTCCCGCTTCGCTATAATAATAAGCAAAAATACCAATATTTAGTAATACAATAATTCCTAAAATAACTCCTACTATTATAAGTAATTTGTTTTTCTTTTTAACTTTTTTATTTATATTTTTTAAATAATCTATTTCTTCATTATTTTCATTTGTATCTTCTTCTTTTTGCATTTCACTAAATATTTTTCTACAGTCTTCACATGTTTTTAAATGTTCTTCTACCAATTCTTTAGATGCCTCATGTAATGTTTTATCTTGATAACCAAATAATAAATCTTGTACTATTTCACATTCCTTCTTCATTTTCTTTTTCCTCCTTTAATTTCTGTTTTCCTCGGAAAAATACAACTCTTGCCCAAGTAGGTGTTTTATCCATTACTTCTGCAATTTCTTTATAGTCCAAATTACCAAGTAATCGTAAATACATAACATTTCTTGTTTGTTCATCTAGTTTTTGAATTTTCTTAAAAACTTCTATTTTTTCTTGCTTATCTAAAACCTCTTCTTCTAAAACTTTACTTGATACAATCACATTTTCTAATTCTTCAAAAGAAATATTATCTACTTTCTTTTCTTTTTTTAAAGTTTTATACCATATGTATTTAGCAATTTGACAAAGCCATGTTGAAATTTTACAATCACCTTTAAATTTATCTATATTTTTAATTGCAACTTCAAAAGTTTCTTGGACAATTTCTTCTGACACTTCTTTGTTTCCGACTTAAGCAGAATATATATTTATATACAGTTTTTGCGTATTCTTTATAAATTTCTTCTATATCCTGCATAACATTTCCTCCTTCTACTCCTTTAGTGTCTAAGAAATGTGATTTTGTTACAAGATTTTATAATTTTTTTAATTTAGCCACAAAAAATCCTTCATATTCTTCTGTTGGCATAACACATAATGTTCCTTTAATTTTTGTTGGAAGTTTTGGTAAATCTTCTATTCCTTTAAAATCAATATCTATAATTTCTACTTTTCCACTTTTTAATATAGTTTCCACTACATCTTCATTTTCTTCTTGTAATATAGAACAAGTAGAATATACCATTTCGCTTCCCTTTTTTAACAAGTTAACTGCTTTTTTTAATAAAGCTTTTTGAGTTTTAACAGAATTACTTATTAATTCTTTAGTAAAAATCTTTTCTAATTTTTGATTTTCTGTACTAATTGTTCCACTACCTGAACATGGAGCATCTAATAAAATTTCATCAAAAGAGAAAAAGTCATCTATTTTTCTTGCATCTTGTTCCATTACATAAACTGATGTAGCTCCTTGTTTTTCTAAATTATATTTTAATTTCTCTGCTCTTATTTTGTTTTTCTCTACTGCTGTTATTCTTGATTTATTTTTTACTAATGTAGCTATTTCTGTTGTCTTACCTCCTGGTGCTGCTGCCATATCTAATATATCTATATTTTCTTTTGGGTTTAATATAATTGGTGGGAGCATTGAAGATAAACTTTGCATATAAATTTCACCATTTTTATAAATATCAAGTTTTTGGATTTCATTTTCTCTTACATTTTCAATTAAAAATGCATCACTATAAAAAGAAACTTTTTTATATAAAATATTATTTTCATTTAAAATCTTTTCTATATTATAGCTATTTGTTTTTAAAGTATTTACTCTAAATGTTACTTTTCTTTTTACTTTATAACCATCTAATATTTTATTTGTTAATTCTTCTCCATATTGTTTATTTAGCTTTTCTATTAAAAAATCTGGTATCATATTTCCCCCTTATTTTTTAGCTAATTCTTTCATTTTATTATATACTTCATATGTTATTTCAACATCTTTTAATCCTCTGTGGGCATTTCTATAATCTACATCAAAATAATTAGCTAAAGTTTCTAATTTATAGTTTCTAGCATTTGGAAGTACGTGTTTTGCTATTCTCATTGTATCTACAAAATCATTTTTTAAATAATAATCTAAATAAGATTCACATTTATCATATATAAAGTTAATATCAAAATTAACATTATGCCCCATTATTATTTCTTCGCCTGTAAATTCTAAAAATCCTTCTAATGCTTCCTCTTGTTTTATTCCTTTTTTTAGCATTTCATTTGTTATACCTGTTAATCTTGTAATGAAAGGACTTAAATAATCATCTATTTTAAGAAGTGTATCAAATGTATCTATTATTTTATTATCTCTTACCTTTATTGCTCCTATTTCTATAATTTCATCTTTTCTTGGGGATAATCCTGTTGTTTCTATATCTACTAATACATAATTATCTACCCATTTTAACAAGCTCTTCCCTTTATATTCTCTTGAAGCCATACCCCTTCCATACATATAATTATTCCTCATAAAATTACTCCTTCTTTTATTTTAAGTATCAACATTATACTACTTTTTACAAAAAGCTACAATTATTTTTCTAATACTTTTCTCTTACTTGCACATTTTATTGTTTTTATGTATAATACAAAAGAAGCTTTAGCAAAGGAGAAAATTATGGAACACTGGTCAATTGAAGATTATAAAAATTTTACTAACAGTAATGTTAAAAAGAAAAGTAAATACAGGGCAAATAAGGTTTCTATTGATGGTCATACTTTTGATAGCCAAAGAGAAGCTGATTTTTACTGTGAATTAAAGTTAAGATTACAAGCAAAAGAAATTAATGGTTTTTGCCTACAACCAATTTTTATCTTAGCTCCTGGTTTAAAATACAAACCTGATTTTATTATTTTTAATAAAGATGGTTCAACTGAAGTTATTGATGTTAAAGGTTTTAAAACTAAAGAATATATTGCTAAGAAAAAAGTTTTTGAAGATAAATTTAATTTAAAGATAATAGAAATTTAATATTGCTGCTGTTTTTGGGGACGGAGCAAAAAAACAGTAAATTAAATAAAAAATAAAGGATACCCTTATAGTTTTTGTTTAAGGATATCCTCTTTTTTACTGTTTTTTTGCTCCGTCCCCAAAAACAGCAAAAGCATTAATTGTATTTTTTATTTCTTCTTGTCTTTTTACTTTTCTTGTTGTTGTTTTTATTAATTCTTTATCTGTTAATATCATATTTTTTATATATTTATATGGTGGAAATGTTTTATTTATTTTTTTAATTTTTTCCCACATTATTTTTCTTAATTCTTCTAAAGATATGTCTCCATATTTTTCTTTTACAACTTCTTTGTTATAAACTATTTTTACTGATAGTTTTATATCATTTTTATCATTCTTATCTGGCATTCCAAATACCATTGATTCTTCTACTTCATCTAGTCTATTTATTAAAATTTCTAATTCATCAGGAAATACTTTCTTACCATTTTTTAATACTATCATATCTTTTTTTCTTCCTGTTATAAATAAGAAACCATCTTTATCCATATATCCTAAGTCACCAGTATAAAGCCATCCATCTTTTAGTACATCTTTTGTTGCTTCTTCATTTTCATAATAACCTAGCATTACATTTGGTCCTTTTACTTTTAGCTCTCCTATTCCATTTTCATCTTTATTTTCAAATTCTACTTCTACATTATCCATTGGGATTCCTATTGAACCATATTTTACTTTCTTATAGTTTTCTGCTGCTATTACTGGTGATGTTTCTGTTAGTCCATATCCTTGAACTAAGCTTAGTCCTAATTCATTAAATCCTTTTGCTACTTTCTTATCTAATGGTGCTCCTCCTGATACTACAAACCTCAAGTATCCACCTAATTCATCTATTATTTCTTTAAATATTTTTCTTCTTATATCTATATGGAATTTTAATAAAAAGTTACTTAACTTTTTAGCAAAATTTACAAGCTTAGTTTTTCCCTTTTTTTCTATTCCTTGCTCTATCTTTTTATATATTGCCTCTACTAATAATGGTACTCCTACAAATACAGATACCTTATATTCTTTCAAATTGTCTGCAACATAGCGAAGTCCATCTGGAAATGCTGTTGCTATTCCACATGCTAACATTACTATCATTGCTGTTGAGCCAAATATATGGTGAAATGGTAGAAATGCTAAGTTTACATCTGTTGGTAAAAAGTTTTCTACTAACTGCATTGCATATACATTTGATGCAATATTATTTTGTGATAACATTACTGCTTTTGATTTTGATGTTGTTCCTGATGTAAATAATAAGATATTCATTTTATATGAGTCTATTTCTACATCTACATATTCTTTATTTCCTTCTTTTAATAATTTTCTTCCTTCCTCTTTTAATGTTTCTAAATCTTTATATCCTTCTTTTTTTGTCATACAAATATAATCTTCTAAATATGTATTATTTCTTTTTTTTCTTTCTTTTATTTTTTCTATATATTTTTCATCAAAAACTACTATATCTGCTTTACTTCTTTTTATTGAACTTTCTAATTCGTCTATTTGTAATTCTTTATCTAGTGGAACAGATACTATTCCTCCTAGCATATTTGTTAAATGTGTAAGTGCCCAACCATAGCAATTTCTCCCTACTATTGCTATTCTTTTATCTTTATATCCTAAGTCAAAAAATTTTGTTCCTAAGTTATTTATTTCTTCTAATAGTTTTTTATATGTTATATCTTCATATTCTACATTTTTTCCATTTTTATGTTTCAAGATAAAAGCTCTGTTTTCTGCATATTTCTTAGCTGAATTGTAAATAATCTCCCTTATATTTTCAAATTCTGTTGCTTCAAAATATCTTTCTCTCATATTCAAATCTCCTTTATCTAGTATTGAAAACTAGATTATCACATATCTAATATCCTGTCAAGTTGTTGACTATTCCTTCTAAAAATGCTATAATCCTTGCTATAGAGGTGATTTAATGGATAAAGATATAAAAAACTTAGATGAAGAAATTAAAAAATTTCATTTACCTAGATGGAATGAAATTCCTGAAATAGATTTATATATTGACCAAGTTGTTTCTTTGCTTGAAAATTATTTATCTAATTATATAAAAAGTGATAACGAAAAAGAAAATAGTGTTATTACTAAAACTATGATTAACAACTATGTAAAACATGGAGTTATTAAAGCTCCTATTAATAAAAAATACAATAAAGAAAATATTGCATACCTTTTTGTTGTTTTTATTTTAAAACAAATTTATAGTATAGATGAAATTAAAAAAGGTATGCAATATTTTCTTTATTGTATTTTTTATTAATAGGAGCTTTAATAACAAATACAATAAAGAAAATATTGCATACCTTTTTGTTGTTTTTATTTTAAAACAAATTTATAGTATAGATGAAATTAAAAAACTAATTACGCTTGCAATTAAAACTTCTCCTGTTGACCAAGCTTATAATAGATTTTGTTCTGAGCTTGAAAAGGCAATTAAAATGACTTTTACTGGTGAAAGCTATATTAATAATGATAAATTATCTAAAGAACAATATCTTCTACGTAATGTTGTACAATCTTTTGCAAATAAATTATATGTTCAAAAAACTTTTTTAAAAATCAAATAGAACTCGAGCTTTAAAAAAACTCGAGCTCTATTTTTGTGCTTAAGCAAGTCCTGTATAGAACAATTATACTTGTTCCATTGCCATTAACTTGCTTTTATTAATTACTACTACAATGACAGATTTCTCTTTATTGAGTTTAGGAAACCATACCTTTCTAATTTGGGAATAAATTACTCTCTTTTCATCATTGCCTTCAATAACTATAAGCAAAGGAATCTCTGTGGCACGATTTTCGTACTTCATAAGTTGCTTTACCATATCTTGGTACTTACCTTTATCATAAAACTCTATTAAGAGTTTTGAAAGGTTCTGCATCTCAGAATACGAATTGAGAATTTCTTCGAATCTACTTAAAGATTCACCTCCATAAATTCTTTGAGGCTTATCTGCCAACCATGCTAAGAAACTTTGACGCTCAGTTAATAGCGTTTGCTGTTCTCCAGATTCTGGCAATTCAGGAATAAATCCACTATAAAGCCTTTCGGCATCATTCATTTGCCATGGATATTGCTCCTTTAGAAGTTTTTCAACTTCATCTGTAGTACTTTTCCCCAAATTAGCCTGATCTATTACCTCCTCAAAAACCTCTTCACTGTTAATAGTAATTTCGTTCTGCTTATCCATTTGCACCTCCAAGCTGTCTGTTGCAGAACCGCACTTTTGTGAGATTTTCAAAAAAGGATACATCCTCTTTATCAAATTCTCTTCTTCTATAAAGTGCATACTTTATTATACCATTTTACTTGTCTACTGGTCAATTGTTCTTTTTTATATTTTTAAATTTTTAAACCATATTACTCTTTCTTCATGGAGCTTTTTTCCTAATTCTATTCCAGGTTTTATATTATACTTTTCAGAAACCATATTCGCAGTTACTGAGCTCAAACACTTTTTACCTATTTTACAAAAATCTATGTCTCCTTCTGTCCTTATCCCTTTATCACAATTCACCACAATTTGAAGACCTTCTAAACCTAGGTATGATTTATCTATTCTTTCTATAAAATCTACTTTTTTACTTGGTTTCATTTTGTTGAATATTCCACCTCTCATATGTTCTCTCGCAGCTACTATTCCACATTTTTCCCAAGCTTTTGGTATTTTTAAGAAATTACAAAATTTTCTTACAACCTCTACACCTTTTTCTTCATGTCCATAATGATGTGGATATTCCTCTTTTTTGGTTTCTCCTTTTCCAAAATCATGTACTAATACACTAAATCTTATTTTTAAATCTGTTGTATATTCACAAGATTTATCTAAAGCTATCATTGTATGGTTATATGCATCTCCCTCTGGATGATACTTTTCTGGTTGCAAAGCTCCTATTAACTTATACACTGGTTTAAAATGAATATCTAATACTTCTGATTTTCTTAATACATCAAAAAATATTGATGGCTTATTGCTAGCAAGTGCTTTTTTAAATTCTTCAAATACTCTTTCTTCTGATAAATACTTAAGTTCTGATTTTAAACTTTTCATCATTGAAATAGTTTCTTTATCTACGCTAAAACCTAAAACACTACTAAATCTTGCAACTCTATATACTCTTAAAGGATCTTCTTTGAAATGAGTTCCTATTGCTCTTATTATTCCTAACTCTAAATCTTTTTTTCCTCCAAAATAGTCAAACAACTCACCAGAAAGCACATCTTCTGCCATTGCATTTATTGTTATATCTCTTCTTTCTAAATCTTCTTTTAAAGTGATTTCTTTTCCAGAAACAATTTCAAATTCTTTATGTCCTAATCCTACTTTTTTCTCTTTTCGAGCAATAGCGAATTCACATCCTTCCATCCTATAAACAGGAAATGCTTTTCCGTCTAATTTAGCATTAGGAAATAATTTACTAAATTCTAGATTATCTATGCCAACCACACAAAAATCTTTATCATATGAATTTCTACCTAATAATTTATCGCGAACTGCTCCTCCTACTAAATATAGTCTTCCTCCAGAGTTATCTATTTTCTTTGCAATTTCTTCTATTCCCATATTTTTCTCCTTTTTTTATAATTATATTATACACCTCCTTTCTTTTCAATAGAAAAAAGAGTATAACACACTTTAAATTATACTCTCTAATTCACAATCACAAAAGTAAAAAATTTACACAAAAAATACAATTTTAGCTTTCAATTCTATATTACATAAAGTACAAAACGAAAAGAAATCTCAATACCTGCGCTACCATTTCCTATATTATCATCACAAGCCGAAAGGATATTTTTATAGTTTCCCCCTCTAAAAATAAACTGATATTGTGTACTGTTAAGAGTTTTCGCTGGTATATACTCATAAAAATTTCCCTCTAAATCATAGATATTACATACTCTATCCGCTTCATTTTCCCCTGCTGTCGCTGTTGAACCTGTATGTCTACTTGATTTAGCTTTTGTTACATCAAATGTTTTGTCCTCATCATTGCTACCATCTTCTTTATTATCAACAAACATCATTGTCATATCCCATTGTATCCCTGAACATAATGCACTTTTTACATTATCGTTATTAATAAAGGTTTTCGCCGCTTCTTTAGAATCACTTTGTGAAATATTATTCCATACTGTAGCTCCTTTTTTACTTACCAATATGTTTGTATTTCCATTTATCTCTTTTCCCGCTTCAAACCTTGATATATAAAATCCACCTTTACTCACTACCGCATCTCTTTCTGCATTTTCATTACTAGTGCTGTCATCATTTTTTGGTTGTATTCCTTCAGGTAAATATCCTACATCTGTATATGCATCTAAATCATCATAATCGTCATTTCTTATATACTGTTCAGCACTTTTTACCGGTATCCATACAAATTGATTTTCTTCTCCATCTTCTATTACTAAGCCTTTATTTACATTTTCTTCTGTTGGCGCTGTCTTTCCATCTCCCCAACTTGATGTATCTGTTTCTACTGGCTTAAATCCTGCTGGTATTATTGGATTCATTGCTGTTCCTGTTTCTTCTCCATTTATTGTACTATTATTTTTATATAATCCATTTTCATCTTTTTCTGGTTTATTTTCTTCTGCTATTTCTACATCTTCATCTTTTCCTAAATAATCATCTAATTTTCCTTCTATGGTGTATACTGGTTCATTTGTTGTTATTGCTCCTGTCTCCTTATTTACTTGAGATTCATCATCTATTATTCCTTTGTTTTTTAACTCCTCAATAACATCTTCCAATGTTGGATTTATCTCTTTATTTTCTACGTCTATTCTTGCAGATTCTATTTTCTCTTCCCATTGTGAATATCCCGCACTATTTTTAGCTTCTTTACTCTTATTTATTAAACCATCATTCCCTGTTATTGCTCCTAGTGATATTCCTGCTAATATTATTAAAATAACTATTGTTATGACAAGTGCTATAAGTGTAATTCCTTTATTTCCAATATTCCTTCCTCTCACTTTCTTTTCCTCCTTTAATTTTTTTAGAACGCAAAAAAGACAGCAACAAAACCTAATAATAGGTTCTATTACTATCTTTTCTGTTTATTTTTATTATTTTTTTATTTACTAATAAGCTTGTGTGTGTGTGTGTGTGTGTGTGTACAGCCTCAAGGCTTTCAAGTGTTCTATTCATCTGTTTTTCCTTTCTCTTTGGCTTTTCTTTTATTTATGAAATAATTTTATACAAAAAATCCCTATTTGTAAATATTTTTTATATTACATTTTTGTTACAATTTCTAATTCACACACTAATCTTGACAAGCTCTTATATTTAGTTATTCTGAATTATTCCTCTGCTATCAAAAACACGATTTTGACGACGGTTTCAAGTTAAGTGTGTAAAATCAAATTTAATATTATAAATTAACTATATACAGTATATATCAAAACTATA
>CALXFC010000006.1 GCA_944387485.1 uncultured Clostridia bacterium | reverse complement strand
AGAGAATTAAGAGAGGGGCATAATTTAAGTAAAATGTTAAAAGAAGGAGAATTTGATGAGTAATATTTTATTTATTACAGAAGGACCAGTAGATGAAAAAGAATTTTTAGAGAAAATGTTTAATGTATGTTATAGTGATAAAAAATATACAATATATTCTTATAATACTACAATACATACATTAATATCTAAATTATTTGAAAATGGAAATATTGATGAGGATTTAGATATAAAATTAGCTTTAAGAGAAAATGAAAAAGATGAGGAAAAGAGAAAGATACTAAGCCAGAAATATACTGAAACATTTTTAATATTTGACTTTGAACCACAACATAATAATGTTAAGTTTAAGGAAGTGAAAAAACTATTAAAAGTGTTCAATGATTCAACAGATAAAGGCAAATTATATATAAATTATCCTATGATGCAATCATATAAACATATTAATACTATGCCGGATAAGAAATTTAAGGACAAAAAAGTTTCTATAAAAGAAATTCAAAACTACAAAGGTTTAGTAGCTAAACAAACAGCTTATCAAGACATAAGAAAATATAATTATCCAATTTTTATTAGTATAATGTTACATCATTTAATGAAGATAAATTATATACTAAATGGAAAATATGAAATACCTGATAAGAACACTTTTTACGATTTCAATTTTTCGATCCTATATAATATACAATTAAAAATATTAAAAAAAGAAAAAATGGTATATGTTGTAAATACAAGCATTTTAAATATTATAGAATATAATCCTACTAGAATATTTGAACAAATAAATAAACAAAGAGAAAGATTTTATATATAAATATTTATGGTAAGACTAAGTGAATTAAATTTGAAGAGAACAAAATTATCAAGATATTAAAATAATATCTTGATTTTTTTTGTCAAAAAATATTGCAAAAAAATGGAGTTAAATGTATACTATAGAAGTGGAAATACAAAAGATAGGAGAGGAAGAAATGGAAGAATTAGATTTAAAAGAATTATTTAATATTTTTTGGAACAAGAAAGTACATATAATACTAATTGTATTAATATTTATAGTATTAGGAGTAATATATACAGTAGGTTTTACAACGCCAATGTATACATCTTCAACAACATTAGTATTAGCAGGTTCTAGTTCTGATAATGGAGATACTGAGACCACAAATTCAATAACAACAACAGATGTAACATTAAACTCAAAATTAGTATCAACATATAGTGTATTAGTAAAAAGTAAAGATGTATTAAATCAAGTTATAACTAATCTTGGTATGGATATGTCATGGGAGAAATTATCTAAAAATGTATCTGTAAGTGCAGTAGATGATACAGAAGTAATAGAAATATCAGTAACTACAGAAAATGCAGTAGATTCTGCTAAAATTGCAAATGAAACAGCAAAAGTATTTACTGAAAAAGTTTCAGAAATATATAACATAAACAATGTTTATGTAGTAGATGAAGCAGAAGTAGAAAATGCTCCATCAAATATTAATCATCAAAGAGATGTAATAATATTTGCTTTCATTGGTTTAGTTGTAGCAGTAATATATGTATTAATAGCTAATATGTTAGATACAACAATAAAAACAGCAGAAGATTTAGAAAAAGAATTCAAAATACCAGTATTAGCATCAATACCAGTATATGAAAACGCATTACAAAAGAGAAAAGGAGGAAAAAGATAATGAAAAAAGAGTTAGTAACAAACCAAGATCCTAAATCTCCTATTTCAGAAATTTTTAGAACATTAAGAACAAATATACAATTTATGACAACAAAAGGAAAATTAAAAACAATATTAGTAACATCAACATTACCAGGAGAAGGAAAATCATGGACTGCATCAAATTTAGCAGTAACATTTGCACAAGCAGGAAAAAAAGCACTAATAATAGATGCAGATATGAGAAAAGGAAGAGTATATTCAATATTTGGAGTATCACCAAGACCAGGACTTTCAAATTATTTGTCAGGCGTAGATTGGGATAATGGAGAAGCATCAGAGAATTTAAAAGATTATATACAAAAAACAAGTATAAATAATTTATATGTGATATCAGCAGGTAATGTTCCACCAAACCCATCTGAATTATTAATCTCAGATCAAATGACAAAATTAATGGAAACAGTAAAAGAGTTATTTGATATAGTAATATTTGATGGAACACCAAGCCAGTTAGTAACAGATTCTTTAATATTAACAAGAATGGTAGATTCAACAGTAATAGTAACAGCAAGTAAAGAAACTAAAAAAGAAGATTTAAAAAGAGTAATAAAAAATATAAAAAATGTAGGTGGAACTATAGCAGGAGTGGTTTTAAACAAAGTTGCTATAGATGCTAAAAAATATGAGCAATCATATTATTATGGATCAACAGCATTAGCTGAAACAAAACCAAAATCAAAGTCAGCAAAGCGTGCAAGCAAAGAAATGTATGATAGAGCATCAAGTATGATAGATAATAGAGAAAGAGTAAATAAAGTACAAAAAGAAGAAAAAGAAATTAAAGAAGAAGAAAAATCTGAAGAATTAAAAGAAATAGAGAAATTAGAAAGCAAAGAAGATTTAGAAATACCAAAAGCATTACAAAATAACATAAAAATAGAGAATGCGGAAGATGTGCCAATGGAAAAAACAACAGAAATATTGAATCAGATAAATCAATATTTGAATAAAGAAAAGAAAAAATTAAAATAATAAGATACAAGCCAAAAAGGAGATAAGCATGATAGATATACATTCACATATATTACCTAATATAGATGATGGTTCAAGAAGTATAGAAGAAACATTTAATCTAATAAGAGAAGCAAAAAATGTAGGATTTGATGCAATTGTTTCAACTTCACATTATATGGAAGGATATTATGAAACAAATGTACCAGAAAGAGAAGTTTGGGTAAAAGCAATATATGAAAATTTACAAGCAAAAAATATAGATATAAATTTATTTTTAGGAAACGAAATATATATGTCAGAAAATATAATAAAATTATTAGAAGAAAGAAAAGCATCAACAATAAATGATACAAGTTATGTATTATTTGAATTACCATTAAATGCAGAACCACTAAATTTATATGATATAATTTATGAAATGCAACAATATAAATTAGTACCGATTTTAGCACATCCAGAAAGATATAGCTTTGTACAAAGAGAGCCTGAACTTGTATATGACTTAGTAGAAAAAGGTGTACTAATGCAAGCAAACTATGGAAGTATAATAGGGCAATATGGAAAAAAAGCACAAATAACAGTAACAAAATTTTTTGAGGGAAATATGATACATTTACTAGGATCGGACGTTCATAGACAAAATACAATATATCCAAAAATACCACAAATATTATCAGAATTAAATGAGTTAATTGGAGAAAAGAAATTAGAAGAATTAACAACAATAAATCCGAATTTAGTAATACATAACAAAAGAATAGATATAGAAACGCCACATATTATGAAATTAACTTTTAAAGAAAAAATGATGTTTGCTAAAGATGACGCTTTAAGAAAAGTCAAAGGAATTTTAAATAATAAAAGAAAATAGTTTTAGGAAGGAAGTAGTTTTATGAGAAAATATTTTGGAACAGACGGTATTAGAAGAATAGCAAATACAGAATTAACACCAGAATTGGTTTATAGTGTTGCAAAAGCAGGAGCATATGTATTATCAAAACATTCAGATCATACACCTGTAATCTTAATTGGAAGAGATACACGTATTTCTGGAACATTAATAGAAAGTGCAATGGTAGCAGGATTTTTAAGTTATGGAGCAAATGTAAAATTATTAGGAGTAATACCAACACCAGCAGTAGCATACTTAACAAGAAAATTAAATGCAGATGCAAGTGTTGTAATTTCAGCTTCACACAATACATATGAATTTAATGGAATAAAATTCTTTAGTAATAAAGGAATGAAAATACCAGATAATTTAGAAGAAGAAATAGAAGAAGTAATGGAATCTGGAAAATTAGATAAATTAAAAGCAGTTAATGATAAAATAGGAATATCTGAATATGCTTTGGATTTAATAGATGAATATGTATATTTTTTCAGAAAAAATTTTGATGATGATATTGCAAAATGTAATAGAGATGATTTTGTTGTAGCACTAGATACTGCAAATGGAGCAACATCAGTTGTAGCAGAAAAAGTATTTAAAGTATTAGGAATAAAATATAAAATAATAAACAATCATCCAAACGGTGTAAATATTAATGATAATTGTGGCTCTACACATTTAGAAGGTCTAAAAAAATATGTAGTAGAAAATGGACTATCTTTAGGAGTTGCATATGACGGTGATGGAGATAGATGCTTAGCAGTTGATGAAAAAGGAAATGAAATAGATGGAGATAAACTTTTAGCAATAATATCAGGGAACTTAAGAAAAAAAGGAAAATTAAATAAAGATACAATAGTAGCAACAGTAATGAGTAACTTAGGATTAAATAAGTATGCAAGAGACAATGGATTAGAATTATTACAAACAAAAGTTGGAGATAGATATGTATTAGAAGAAATGTTAAAAAATGGATTTAACTTAGGAGGAGAGCAATCAGGACACGTAATTTTACTTGATTATAATCCAACAGGAGATGGAATACTTACTTCTCTAATGTTAATAAAATCAATATTAGAGGAAGGAAAAAAAGCATCTGAACTTGCAAGCATTGTAAAATTATATCCGCAAATATTAATAAATGCAAAAGTGAATTCTGACAAGAAATATGATTATGATAAAGATAAAGAAATAAAAGAAGCAATCGAAAAGCTTGAAAAAGAATTTGCCGGAAACGGAAGAGTGCTAATTAGAGCTTCAGGGACAGAGCCTTTGGTAAGGGTTATGATAGAAGGTGAAGACCAAAATTACATAACGAAAAAGGCACAAGAAATTGCAGATTTAATAGAGAAAAAATTAAAATAAAAGATGAAATATTTTTGTAATCAAAATGTAATATAAAAAATGCATAAAAATATTGATAAATATAAATTTTAATGTTATATTTAAAGAAATAAAACTAAAGAAAACGGAGGGGAAGAAAATGTTCTTATTTGATATATCAAACCCATTAACACTTTTATTGATGCTTGCAGCAACTATATTATTAATATTTTTAGCTCAAGAGATAAAAAAGAGTATGATAGCAGCAGTATTATTATTTGCTTATCTTGTAATATTAATTATGCATGTTGCACAAGTAGCCACTTTATCTGAGGAGTATAGATATATGATAACGACATTGTCAAGATGTATAGTAATTGACTTCATATTTGTATTTATTTCATTCTTCTCATATCTATGGGTAGATGATATAGAAACAAAAGCATTAGGAAAGAAAAGTGTTGACAATAGCTTAGACTGGTTCTGGAAAAAAGTATAAACAACTCTAAATATAAATTCGGTAGTTTTACCGAATTTTTTCTTTTTTTAGAAAAGAAAATAAATTATTATTAATCGTGATGTAAAATGATAAAAGGCAAATAGTAAGTTTTGACTTTTATTTCTCATTTCTCATTTCTAATTAGACATATTTAGAAAAAGATTGAATATATATAAATATAATAACGTAAGATAAGGAGAAAAATATGTTTAATGTTGCAGTATTGAAAATGAGAGATATATTAAAATACTCTATAGGTATTATATTAACAATATTAATAATCTTTTTAATAAGCAAAAGCTTTAATAAAGATAATCAAAACAATAATAATATGGTAGTAGAAAAACTAGAAAATGGAATAAGTTTTCTTTCTAAAAGCAATATGTTGTTTGCATTAGATCAAACAATTCCGGCCGTTTCTAGTTTAAATGAGGAATATAGAGAAATCTCAAAAGAGGATAAAGAGATTGAGAAAGAAAATATATTACAAATAATGCTTGAAACACAAATATCATCTATAAAAACAATGGAAAAAATTGAAGAAAGTAAAAATGAGGAAGCAACACAAGAAAATGTAGAAAATAAAGATAAAGAAACTACTGAAAAAACAGAAAATCAAACTCTAGCACAAGCCCGGAGTTGAAACAGAAGTAATAACACCTAATCCTATAAGTGATGGAAGTAATACAAGTGTAGGAAGTGTGAAAATAAAAAATGAAACAGATTATCAAATAACAGAAGATATGTTTAATACAAGTGACCTTGTAATAGATAATAAAAATATAATATTATTTCATACACATAGTTGTGAAAGTTATACTTCTAGTGAAAAATATCCATACACACCAACAGGAAATTATAGAACAACAGATTTAAATTTCACAGTAACAAGAGTTGGAACAGAATTAGAAACATATTTAAAACAATATAATTATAATGTAGTACATAATACAGATTATCATGATTATCCAGCATATAATGGTTCTTATACACGTTCACTAAAAACAGTAGAAAATATATTACAAACAACACCTAGTGATATAATAATAGATGTTCATAGAGATGCAATAGGATCAAGAAGTGATTATGCACCAACAGTAAGAATAGGTGATGAAGAAGCAGCACAATTAATGTTTGTAATAGGAACAGACGCAGGAGGATTATGGCATCCTAATTGGAGAGAAAATTTGAAATTTGCAATAAAAGTACAACAAAAAGCAGAAGAAATGTATCCAGGGTTATTTAAAACAATGATGTTAACAAAATCAAGGTATAATCAACATACAGGGAAATATGCAAGTATAATAGAAGTAGGAGCAACAGGAAATACATTAGATCAATGTTTAACAAGTATGAAATATTTAGCAGCAGTAATGCATGAAGTGATACAGTAGGGGACAGGTCTTTTTTGTTCCAGTATTTTACAAAATGGAACAAAAAAGACCTGTCCCCAATTGTTTCAAAAAAGTTTAAGAACTTTTAGTAAAAGCTTGAATTATAAAAATTACTTGTATATAATGTAACTGAAAAATTTTAGAGAAAGTAGAGGTGTAGTATATGGCAGAGACAAGTTTAAACTTAAAAAATAGTGGAATAACAATGAAAAGTATAATGGAATATAAGGAACAAGTAGAAAACATTCATAAAGATTTGCATAGAAGAGCAAATGACGAAAAAGACTTTGTAGGATGGCTTGAACTTCCAACAAATTACGATAAAGAGGAATTTAAAAGAATAAAAAAAGCAGCAAAAAAAATAAAGAAAGAATCTGATGTTTTATTAGTAATAGGAATAGGTGGGTCATATTTAGGAGCAAGAGCTGTAATAGAGGCATTAACAAGTTCATTTAATAATTTGCTTCCAGCAAGGCAAAGAAAATATCCTCAAATATTGTATGTAGGAAATAATTTAAGCCCAAATTATATGAATGAATTAATAGAATATGTTGCAAATAAAGATTTTTCAATAAATGTAATATCAAAATCAGGAACAACAACAGAGCCAGCAGTTGCATTTAGAATATTTAGAGAAATATTAGAAAATAAATATGGAATAGATGAAGCAAGAAGTAGAATATATGCAACAACAGATAAAGAAAGAGGAGCATTAAAAACACTTGCAGATAAAGAAGGCTATGAAGAATTTGTAGTTCCAGATAATGTAGGTGGTAGATATTCAGTATTAACAGCAGTAGGATTACTTCCAATAGCAGTAGCAGGAATAGATATAACAAAATTAATGGAAGGTGCAAGAATAGCACAAGAAAGATATAATGATCCAAACTTAAAATATAATGAATGTTATCAATATGCAGTAGCAAGAAATATATTATATAACAAAGAAAAAAATACAGAAATATTAGTAAACTATGAACCAAAAATGCATTATTTTACAGAGTGGTGGAAACAACTATTTGGTGAAAGTGAAGGAAAAGATAATAAAGGCATATTCCCAGCAGGAGTTGATAATACAACAGATTTACATTCAATGGGACAATATATACAACAAGGAAGAAGAAATTTATTTGAAACAGTAGTATATGTAGAAGAACCAAAATCAGATATTACTATAAATCCAGATGATGACAATTTAGATGGATTAAATTACTTAGCAGGAAAAACATTGGATTTTGTAAATAAAAAAGCAATGGAAGGGACAATAAAAGCACATGTGTCTGGTGACGTCCCAAATATTTTAATAAAAATGAATAAATTAGATGAAGAGAATTTAGGAGAATTAATATATTTCTTTGAAAAAGCATGTGCTATGTCTGGAAGTATATTAGGAGTAAATCCTTTTAATCAACCAGGAGTAGAAGAATATAAAAAGAATATGTTTAAACTATTAAAGAAACCAGGATATTAGGGACGTTTCCCAATTGCCCATTTTTGGACAATCTGGGACACATCTTAAAAGAAAGAGGTAGCAAAATGATTTTTAAAGAGAACTTTAAAATGGGATTAACAGATTTAGGAAAAGAAAATAAAATAAAAAATATTGCAATATTAAAAATGCTAGAAAATATTGGGTCTTATCATTCAGATATTGCAGGTTATGGTGCGAATGATACACTTACTAAAAAATTAACGTGGATTTTACTAGATTGGAAGCTTAAAGTTTTAAATAGGCCAAAGTATGGACAAACTTTAGAAGTGCGTACTTGGGCAAGAGAAGGAAATAGATTTTTTACATATCGTGATTATGAAATATATGATGAGAATAAAAATCTATGTGCAATAGCAACTTCAAAGTGGACTTTGATAAATATTGAAGAGGGAAAGATGACAAGAATAACAGAAGAGGTAATTAGAAGTTATAATGTAGAGGAAAAAGAAGTATTTCCAGGAGAAAAACTAGATAAGATACAGATGCCAAAGAATTTTATATCTAGTATAAAATATACAGTAATTAGAAAAGATATAGATATCAACAAACATATGCATAATTTATATTATTTAGATTTAGCATATGAAGCATTACCTGAAGAAGAATATGAAAAAAGACCTTTTGACAATGTTAGAATTATGTATAAGACTGAAATAAAATTAGGAGATACTGTTATTTGTAAATATACCAAAAGAAGTGATAAAAATATTGTAGTAATACAATCTGAAGATGAGAAACATTTACATGCAATAATAGAATTATATTAAAAATATACCTATAGTTATTAGATATATCTATTAACTATAGGTTGTTTTTTCTTCATAAATTAAGTTATAAATTAAATTAGTAAGAGTAAATATACATTATAGGAAGTGTGCAAAAGTAAAGATAATAATTTAATATGTACGTATTTTGCATAAGTAATAAAAAAATGGTAACAATTCAAAGAGTAAACAAAATAAATTTTAATAAATATTATATGTTATAAAATATTTCTAAAAAATGTAAAAAAACCTTGAAATTTGTCGAAACTATGATATAATACAAGATGGTGTGAAAAGGAGAAAAGGATTACACAATAAGAAAATATAGGGAGGAAGTAGAATGAAAGTAGTTTTTAGAAAAACAAAAATTATTGGTACAATAGGACCAGCTAGTGAAAGTGGAGTTACATTAGAAAACTTAATGAATACAGGACTAAATGTAACAAGAATCAATTTTTCTCATGGAGGTTATGAAGAAAATAAAGAGAAAATAGAAACAATAAAAAAAGTTAGAGAAAAATTTAATAGACCAGTAGCTTTAATGTTAGATACAAAAGGTCCTGAAATAAGAACAGGTGTATTGGAATCAGGAGATGAAAAAGTAACAATTAATGAAGGTCAAACATTTACATTTGTACATGATGATATTATAGGAAATAATGAAAAAACAACACTTACTTATAAAGATATATATAAAGATGTAAAAGTAGGTTCAAGAATATTAGTAGATGATGGAGCTATAGAATTTGAAGTAACAGAAATAAAAGGAAAAGATCTTATATGTAAAGCTCTAAATACAGGTAGATTAGGAAGTAGAAAAACTGTAAATATTCCAGGTGTAAAACTTGAATTACCATTTATATCAGAAAAAGATAGAAATGATTTAATCGCAGGAGTAAAAGCAGATTTTGATTACATTGCAGCTTCATTTGTAAGAAGAGCAGCAGATGTATTAGAGATGAGAAAATTATTAGACGATAATGGTGGAGAAAGAATAAAAATTATTTCTAAGATAGAAAGTCAAGAAGGAGTAGAAAACTTTGACGAAATATTAGAAGTATCTGATGGAATAATGGTAGCTCGTGGAGATTTAGGAGTAGAAGTTCCTATGGAAATGGTACCTGTATATCAAAAGAGAATGATTAAAAAATGTAACAAAGCTGGTAAACCAGTAGTTACAGCAACTCAAATGTTAGAGTCAATGACACAAAACCCAAGACCAACAAGAGCTGAAGTAAGTGACGTAGCAAATGCTGTATATGATGTTACAAGTGATATCATGTTATCAGGTGAATGTGCCATGGGTAAATATCCTATAGAATGTATAAAAGCCATGTCTAAAATATCAAAATCAGTTGAGGCTTCAATTAAATATTGGAAAAGATTTTATAAAAGAAGTTTTGACCATTCAAAGAAAAGTGTAGAGCATGCATTAGCCTATACAACATGTGTAACAGCAGAGCAAATACAAGCAGATGCAATAGTTGCTTATACTCATAAAGGAGATTCAATAGTAAAACTAGCGGCATTAGCACCAGCATGCCCAATATTTGCTATAACAGATGATAAAAAGACATATAATCAATTATCATTAGTATTTGGAACATTACCAGTATTAATCGAAGGCAAAAAAACAGTTGATGATACAATAAATGCAGGAATTGAAGATTTAAAACAAAGAGGGTTAATAGAAACTGGAGATATGATAGTATTATCAGGTGGAGCATCAGCATTACCAAAACAAAATAAAGGTAAAGTTATTGGTGGATGCGTTAAAATATAGTTAAACAAACAATAAGCTTTAAAAGTAAAATTTTGAGACTTTATATTTCAAAATTTTACTTTTTTCTTGTTATTTAAAACAAAGTTATGATATACTATATACATAAAAAACAGCATAGAAAGGAAAAGAATAATGTCAAAACCAATAGTAGCAATAATTGGAAAGCCAAACGTAGGAAAATCAACATTTTTTAATTATTTGGTTGGTTCTAGAATATCAATAGTAGAAGACACACCTGGAGTAACTAGAGACAGAATATATGCAGAAACCAATTGGAGAGGAAGAGATTTTACTTTAATAGATACAGGAGGAATAGAACCGAATTCAGATAATATAATATTATCTCAAATGAGAGAACAAGCAAATTTAGCAATATCCATGGCAGATGTAATAATATTTTTAACTGATATAAGGCAAGGTGTAACAGCGGCGGATAAAGAAATAGCAATAATGTTAAAAAAATCTGGTAAACCAATAGTATTAGTTTGTAATAAAGCAGATAATATAGAAAAAGATAAAGATGAAATTTATGAATTTTATAATTTGGGAATAGGAGAACCATTTCCAATTTCAGCAGCAAATGCAATAGGAATAGGAGATGTACTAGATGCGATTTATGAAAAATTCCCTAAGGCTGATGAAGAAGATAATGATGATGATAAAATAAAAGTTGCAGTAATAGGAAAGCCAAATGTAGGAAAATCATCATTAATAAACAAAATATTAGGAGAAAACAGGGCTATTGTAAGTGATATAGCAGGAACCACAAGAGATGCAATAGATTCTGAATTTGAAAATGATAAAGGAAAATATATTTTAATAGATACAGCAGGAGTAAGAAAAAAAAGTAAAATAAAAGAGAATATCGAAAAATATAGTATAATGAGAACGCTCTTAGCAATAGAAAGAGCGGATGTTTGTTTAATGATGATAGATGCAAAAGATGGAGTAACAGACCAGGATGCAAAAATTGCAGGGGAGGCACATGAAGCAGGGAAAGGTGTAATAATAGTAGTTAATAAATGGGATGCTATAGAAAAGGAAACAGGAACATTAGAAAGATATAAAAGAGATATATATCAAAAATTAAAATATTTATCATATGCACCTATTATATTTATATCAGCATTGACAGGACAGAGAGTCAATAAGCTATTTGATTTAATAAACCAAGTGGCAGAACAAAATAGTTTAAGAATAAAAACTTCAATATTAAATCAAGTTATAAATGAAGCTATTGCAATAGTGCAACCACCTTCAGATAAAGGGAAGAGATTAAGAATATATTATGGAACACAAGTATCAACAAAACCGCCAACATTTGTTATATTTGTAAATGATAAAAAGTTATTTCACTTTTCTTATGAAAGATATTTAGTAAACCAAATAAGAAAAGAATTTGGATTAGTAGGTACACCAATAAGAATAATACCAAGAGAAAAAACAGATAAAGACGCTAAAAAGGAGGGGTTTTAAAAAATGGTAGTATATATAATTATGGCAATAATTGCATATTTAATTGGAAGTATAAATTTTTCAGTAATATTTAGTAAAAAATTTGCAGGATTTGATGTAAGAGAAAAAGGAAGTGGAAACGCGGGAACAACTAATATGCTTCGCTCAGTAGGAAAGAAAGCAGCAGCAATAACACTTGTATGTGATATCTTAAAAGGAGTAGTTGCAATAGGAATAGCAATACTACTTGGTTATATCCCTGATATGAATAGAGAATTATTAGTGCAAATATCAGGTGTAGCAGTAATTTTAGGGCATACTTTTCCAATATTTTTTGGATTCAAAGGTGGAAAAGGAGTTGCAACATCTCTTGGAGTATTATTAGTAAGTAATTGGCAAATAGGATTAATATGTTTAGTATTTGCATTAGTATTAATGATATTAACAAGAATGGTATCTGTAGGGTCTTGTGCAGCAGCAATATTGTTTCCTGTACTTACTTTGTTTATAGATGATCATTATACTGTTTTAACAGACGGAAAATCAGGGAAAGTATATTTTATATATAGTATAATTTTAGCAATAATAGTACTATTTAATCATAGAAGTAATATCAAAAGAATATTAAATGGTACAGAAAACAAAGTAAGCTTAAAAAAATAAAACTTTATATGTGTGAGTTGTATATGATAGTGATATGATACATATAGTTATAACAATGATACAATAAAACAAGTAGATATAGAATTAATAGCGTATATTGAACAAAGGAGATAATGAAAAATGAAAAATGTAGCAATTATAGGAAGTGGAAGTTGGGGAGTAGCTCTTGCTACTCATTTAGCCAGCAATGGACATAATGTAAAAGTATGGTCATTTAATGAAAAAGAAAAAGATTTAATAAATAATGAAAGAAAATGTAAATTTTTACCAGGGTTAGTTGTTCATGAAAACATAAAATGCTATACAGATATAAAGAAAGTAGTAGATGGGGTAGATTTTATTTTACATGTTACACCATCAAAATTTACAAGAGAAACTTTTGTAAAATATAAAGAATATGTAGGAAACAAACCGGTTATAATATGTTCTAAAGGTTTTGAAAAACAGTCATTAAAAACATTAGATGAAGTAATATTAGATGAATTACCTGAAGCAAGAATAGGAGTACTAACAGGACCAAGTCATGCGGAAGAAGTTGCAATAGCAGTACCAACAGTATTGGTAATAGCTTCACATGATAAAGAAATATTAGAACTTATACAAGATACTTTTATGTCTGAAAAAATGAGAGTATATACATCAAATGATGTAAAAGGCGTAGAATTAGGTGGAGCTTTAAAAAATATAATAGCATTTTGTGCAGGAGTAGCAGCAGGAATAGGACTTGGTGATAATAGTTTTGCAGCATTAGTAACTAGAGGATTAGGAGAAATTTCTAGATTAGGTACAAAACTTGGAGGAGAAAGAAAAACATTCTACGGGTTAAGCGGATTAGGAGATTTAATAGTTACTTGTCTTAGTGAACATAGTAGGAATAGAAAAGCTGGTAAGTTAATAGGGCAAGGAAAGACTTTAGAAGAGGCTAAAAAAGAAGTTGGAATGGTAATTGAAAGTATAGATAATATAGATGTAGCATATGAGTTGGGAAAAATGAATGATATTTATATGCCTATAACAGAAACAGTATATAATGTTATATATAATGGATTAAAGCCAGAAGATGCTGTTAAAGAATTAATGACAAAAGAAAAAAAATGTGAATGGGAGTAAATAATAGAATTTTTGAGCATACTACTATAAAAAAGAAAGGAAGTATAGCAATGGAATTTTTTGATAAGTTAGGGAAAAAAGCTTCAGAAGCATATAAAATAACAGCAGATAAAACAGGTAAAATAGCTAAAGAAACAAAATTAAAATTAAAAATGACAAAATTAAGAACAGAAATAAGTGAATTATATGAGGATATTGGAAAAAAAGTTTATGAAGAGCATATAAGAGAAGATGAAAATGACAAGGAAGATATAAAAGAAGAATTAGAAAAACTATGCATAAAAATAGATGTTCTAAGTGATGAAATAGAAGACCTTTTAAGACAATGCTTAGAATTAAAGGATAAAAAACAATGTAAAAATTGTTATGTAGAAATGGATAAGGAATACAAATATTGTCCAAACTGTGGAGCAAAACAAGAAGATATAAATGATAAAGAAGAAAATTTTGAAATTGAACAAAATGAAAAAGAAGAAGTAAAAGAAGAAAGTGACAATATGGAGAACTTAGAGAAAACAGTAAAAGTTGAGTCAAATGTAGAAGATAATAGTAATGATGAAGAACAAGATAGTAACAATAATGAAGATATAGAAACATATTAGAAAATAAATAAAAGGAGCAAAAGTATTAATATGAAAATAGTAGTTCAAAGAGTAAAAAATGCTAATGTAGAAGTAGAAGGAAAAATAGTAGGTAAAATAGGGCAAGGCTTTTTGGTATTGCTAGGAGTTACTCATAGTGATACCAAAGAGCAAGCAGATTATCTTGTGAAAAAACTTTGCAAATTAAGAGTGTTTAAAGACGAAAAAGGAAAAATGAATCTAAGCTTAAAAGATGTAAATGGAAAACTTTTAATAGTATCACAGTTTACACTTTATGCAAATTGCAGTGATGGAAATAGGCCATCATTTATAGATGCAGCAAAACCAGAACAGGCTGAAGAATTATATGAATATTTTTGTAATGAGTGCAAAGAAAAATATGATATAGAAGTGGAAAAAGGAATTTTTGGAGCAGATATGAAAGTGAGCTTGTTAAATGATGGACCTGTAACTATAATAATTGAAAAATAATAGTTTTAAACATGGTTAATAAGGATATCTTTCATACAAATATTTTATGATATCATTTGCATTATGTTCTGAAATAGAAATAAAAACATTTTTATCCAAAGAAATCCACATAGAAATATTATAATTATCTAAATTATCAATAAAGGTGCCAATTATTTCAGCTAACTCTAACGGGTTAGCATATTTTTTTTCCCATTTTAAAGATTCGTAAATTTCTAAATTTGTATTATAAAAACTACTTAAAAAATTATTTATTTCACCTTTTTTATTGCTATACAAATTAACTGTTACTTGCATTTTTAACTCCTAAGATTATTCTTAATATTAGTATTTAAAATAAACAAAATTTTATACTAAGAATAAAGTAATTTAAAAATGTAAATACTAGAAAAAAGAAAATGGAGGGCTAAAAATTGAGAAGATATAAGAAAATTTTATTTCTTTTTTTTATTATTATAATTAGTATCTTAGGAGTTTTTTTATATACGACAATAAGCAAAGGAAATGAAAACGAAAATCAAAAAGCTCTATCAGAGGTAGAATATTTAGAAAAGAAAATTGTTACATTATTAAATGCTCTAAATAATATAGAAAGTAGAAATTATAATTTATCTGTAAGTGAAATATCAGAAGAAACCGAAAAGTCCCAAAGTAGCCAAAATTCAACAGGGACAGAACAAACAAATAATAAACAAGTAGAGGAACAAGAAAACACTAATAGTAATAATCAAGATCAAAAAGGAGAACAAGCAGGAGAAGAAAAAAGCGAAGAATATAATTTAAAAGAAATAGGAGTTTTAACAAATACAAATGAAATAGATTGGGAAAGAATAAAAACAGAAGTTGAAAATTTATATTCAACTGTACCTACTATAATTTTAGATTTATATAGTCAGGATGCAACAAAAGATGAAATTCTAGGATTTAATGAAGAATTAGATAATTTAGTACTTTCAGTAAAAGATGAAAATAAGCAAAGTACTTTGTCAAGCTTATCAAACTTATATGAATATATACCAAAATTTGCAGATAAGGTAACAAACAATGAAACGTATAAAGCAGTAATTATAACTAAAAGTAAGTTATTCAAAGCATATAGTAAATTAGATTATAAAAATTGGACAGAAATATATAATGATGTAAAACAAGCTATAGAAACATATTCTGATCAATTAGTTAGTACAAATACGGATTCGGATAAACAATATACAATAAACAAAATTTATATCATGCTAAATGAATTACAAAAAGCAACAAATCTACAAGATGAGTCTGTGTTTTTAATAAAATATAAAAATATATTAGAAGAAATGAATAATTTATAAACATATGATATTATTTTAAAAAATTAAGCAAAAGTAGGTATTAAAACAAAAAGAATAATTTCAGAACAAACTGGAAAGCAAGCTTCCCATCCTTGTAACGGTCATTGTTCGCGGTAGGTATATTGCTATTTCTAGGTTTGGACTAAAAATCTCTTTATTTATGTCATATAAAACATTTTTTACAAGTATCTTTGCATAAAATTTTACTTTTTATTTATTTCTAAATGGTTGGTGTTACTTTCCAAATAAAAAAGAGCTACAAACAAAATGATTGTTTGTAGCTGTAGCAGTAAATTACAAAGGCAAATAACACAAAGCAAAGAAAGCAAAGATAATTGTTATAACTAAGCATATAATTGTAATTGTGAAATCTGCTTGTTTACGATAAAGAATTGTTAGAAACAAATACCCAATCGAAATAAGACCAAATACTGCTGTTGAAAACATATTAACCTCCTAATATTAATTTAAAGGTTGTTACCTTCGAAGGCCTTAATTTCAAAGGTAAGCTAATGTTTATAAATATTATTATACAATAATTTCTTAAAAAAATCAAATTTAATTAAGGAAAACAACTTTACTTATAAAAAAATACATGATATAATTAAATTCATAAGTAAGTTGAATAGTCGCTGGTAATTTGTAAAAATTACGAGAGGAAAGTCCGGGCTCCATAGAGCAAAGATGCTAGATAACGTCTAGTGAGGGTGACCTTAAGGAAAGTGCAACAGAAAATAACCGCCTAAAATTAGGTAAGGGTGAAAAGGCGAGGTAAGAGCTCACCGCCATTATGGTGACATAATGGGTCAGTGTAAACCCCATCTGGAGCAACACCGAAATAAGAAGATTAAGCCTGCTCGGTGACTTCTTAAAGCGTGGCTTGAGGTAAGCAGTAATGTTTATCCTAGATAAATGACTATTTTAAAAGACAGAACCCGGCTTACAGATTTACTTAGATCCTTTTTAATAATTTTTTTTCGGAGAGTAGCTAAATGCTACTCTTTATTTACATAAGACTGGAAAAAGTTTTAAAAATATGATATTATATTATTATAAGACATATTAGGAAATCTCGTATAACAAATGTAAGGAGATAAAATGAAGGTGTTCTTCTTTTCTGGAAAGCAAAAGTACAATTTTGGTTATGAAATGGATTCTAAAGGATATTTTGTTCAAGAAGATAAAGAGGAAATAAAAGGTTATATTGAAGAAAAAAGAATGAATAAGATAACTGTAAATGCAATAAAAGGTATTTACAACAAAGATACATCTCAGATGATATTTATAAAAACAAGTGCTCCTGGAGGATATAAGCCAGAAATTTATATTTTTGGAGATCCTTTTACAGAAGCATGGGTTAGTGCTTATAGTGATGTATTTGAAACTTTTACGGTATATGGAGGAGTAAAAAATGCATCTTTTAAGTTAGATTCATTTGAATGTATTTTAAAGATTAATAATGAGAACGAAAATATATTTTCTCATTCTATTATTGATAAGTATAATCAGTATTATAACCATTCAAGCCAGTTAAGTAAATCACTTATAGAGAATGTGACAAAGTACAAATGGCTTTTTGATTTTATAAAACACCTTAAGAGGAGTGCCAAATAGGTACTTCTCTTTTAATAAGTTCTTTTTCTTGATAAAATAAAATACTTAGTGTATAATCAAGGCAGAGATAGTGAGGAGAGTGGTATTTATGAAAAAAATAGACTTTATTGCAACAGACGGCATAAACTTAAGTGGTATATTATATGAAGGAAAAGAAAAAACAAATAAAGTAATATTAGCAGTACATGGGATGACAAGTAACTGTTTTAAAAAAAGGGATGATATAATAGCAAAAAAAGCAAATGAAAATAATATAGATTATTTTTGTTTTAATAATAGGGGAAGTGAAATTGTAAAATATATAAGTAGAGATATAAATGAAAAAACAGAAAAAATGCTTGGAGGAGAAGCTTATGAAGATGTATTAGAAGGTTATGAAGATATAGTGGGAGCAATATTAAAACTAAAAGAATTAGGATATACAGAAATTTATTTACAAGGACATAGTTTAGGATGTACAAAAATTGTTTATACATATAATGAATTATTAGAAGAAGATGAAAAAGATATATTAGATTCTATAAAAGGAGTAATATTATTATCATTAGTAGATATTCCAATGGCCTTAAAAGTATATCTTGGAGATAAATTTGAAGATTATTTAAAATTAGCAGAAGAAAAAGAAGAAGCAGGATTAAAAAACGAATTAATGCCAAAAGATGCATTTATACATTTAATAAGTGTAAAAACATTTCTACGTTATGCAAAATATAATAAAGATATAGACTTTGCAGGATATGGAAGAGATGATAAATTAGAAAAATTAAATAATATAAAAGTTCCACTATTTATGAGATGGGGAAATGATAATGAAATGATATTACAAAAAGCAGAAGAGCTAGTAACAATTGTAAGTAATATTATAGATAATCCTAATAAAAATATAGATTACGTGGATGGTGCAAATCATGGATATCACGAAAAAGAAGAAATTATTGCTAAAGATATAATTAAATTTATAAAAGATAATTAAAAATAAAAATTAAATTATAATTAATTAAAAGGTAGGAATATAATGGCAAATATATTTGATTATATGAAATGGAGAGATATAAGTTTAAAAAAAGTAGAATTTAATGAAGTTGATAATTTGATATTATCAAGATTATCATATTTCCCTTTTGATGGTGTAATTGGTGAAAATGAAGAAATAACATTAAAAGAAGCATATGAAAGAACAAAAACGCTTGGAACAACAGGAAGAACACTTCAAGCAGAAGATATTGAACTTTATCCTATGCTTGCAAAAAGTGTGAGATTTGGAAAATGTATGGTAACAAATTTTGTTAATATAATAGAACCAGAACTAGAAAAACAATTTTCAGCAATAACGGTAATACTTCCAGATGACACAATATATGTATCATTTAGAGGAACAGATAATACAATAATAGGCTGGAAAGAAGATTTCAACATGAGTTTTAGTGATTTAGTTCCATCTCAAGTAGATAGTGTGGAATATTTAGATAATGTATCTAAGAAATATGATAATAAATTACGAGTAGGTGGACATTCAAAAGGTGGAAATTTAGCAGTATATGCATCAGCTTTTTGCAAACCTGAAACAAAGAAAAAAATTATAGAAGTGTATAATAATGACGGACCAGGATTTTCAGATAAGGTAGTAGAAAGCATGGAGTATAAAAGTATTTTAAGTAAAGTACATACATATATACCACAGACTTCAATTATAGGAAGATTATTAGAACATAAAGAAAAAACAACAATTGTAAAAAGCACGCAAAGAGGAATTATGCAACATGATTTATATACATGGGAAGTTTTAGGAGATAAGTTTATAAGAGCAAAACAAACAAATTCAAGTAACATTATAGATAGTGCAATAACAAATTGGCTAAAAGAAATATCACCAAAACAAAGAGAAGAATTTATAGATACATGGTTTGAGATTCTAAATTCTACAAAAGTAAAAACAGTAAATGAATTTAGTAGTAGTTGGTTTAAAAATGTAGCTACAATGATAAAAACTTATAGTAACTTGAGTCCAGAAACAAGAAAAATGATGACTAAAACATTAAAAGCGTTAATTTAGGGACGTTTCCCTTTTGCCCAAAAGTGGTCAATTTGGGACACTTCTTATTATAGATGTGTCCCAGAATGACCAAAAGTGGGCAATTGGGAAACGTCCCCATTTTCTTGACAAATTCTGTTTACAGGTGTAAACTATAAGAAAAGTTTACAAATGTAACTTTTGAGGAGGTAAAAATGAAGACTAAAAAATATGAGATAACAGATGCAGAGCTTGAGATAATGAAGGTACTTTGGAAAAACGGAGAGCTTACATTAAAGAAGATAGTTGATATTTTAAGTAAAGATGAAAAGAAAAATAAAAGTACAATAAAAACTCTTCTTTATAGATTAATAGAAAAAGAAAGTGTAATGTCTATTACAAATAATGGAAAAGAACATACATATAGAGCAATTGTAAGTGAAGAAGAATATTTAAAAAGAGCAAATGAATCATTTTTGGAGAAGCTTTATAATGGAAGTACAAATAAATTATTATTAAATTTTGTAGAAGAAAAGAAAATATCTAAAAAAGATTTACAGGACTTACTTGATTTAATAGAAAGTGAGGACTAGCCTATGTATCAAGTATTTTATAATATTCTATATTTATCAATTATAGGAAGTATATTAGGAATAATTGTATTAATATTAAGAAAAACATTTGATAAAAAAATATCACCAACTTGGAAATTTGCTATGTGGCTTCTTGTTTTAGTAAGCTTATTTGTACCATTTAGATTTACAATAGAGTCTCAAAATTCACATGAATTTATTGTAAGTTCTAGTATAGATAAAATAGAGATTGCAAAAGAAAATCTAATTGCAAATGAAAGTGGTAAAGTTTTTATCTATATATGGCTTCTAGTTATGTGTATTATTTTCCTTTATTATGTTGTAACAAGTATTGTGTTTAGGAAAAAGATAGGAAAAGAAGAAGTAAAAGATAAGAAAATATTAAATATTTTAAACAATTGTAAAAAACAAATGGGAGTAGAAAAAGATATAAAACTGATAAAACAAAATTATAAAAAAGTTCCTTGTATATATGGCTTATTTAATACAAAGATATTAATAACAGATGAAGTTCTACAAAAAGATGAACAAAGTTTAAATTATATATTTATGCATGAACTAGCACATTTTAAAAGACATGATTTGATATTAAATAAATTATTAATAGCCATAACAACAATTCATTGGTTTAATCCAATATTATGGTTTTGTTTTAAACAAGTAAGACAAGATATGGAACTAAAAGCAGATGAGATGGTTTTAAACAAAATAAATAAAAATGAAGAAAAAGATTATGCAAAAACTTTAGTAAAATTACTTCCTATTTCACAGGAAGAAAAAGAACCTGTTAAACTTTTATGTGTTACAGATGGAAAAAAGAATATGGAGAGAAGAATAAAAATGATTAAATTATCTGATAAATTTAAAGAATATAAAGCCTTAATTGGAATAACAACACTTTTAATTGTATTATGTGTTGGAACATTTATATTTACAAGAATAAAACCTCAAGAAGAACAAGAAGACGTACAGACAAATTTAGTACAGTATTTTGAAACACCAAATAGAATTGTTTATAAACAAAAAGGACAAGATAATTTCTATGTATTTGAACAAGGAGAAAGTAGTTATACAGATATATTAAATAAAATAATTTCTGGTTTTGATAGCAAAGAAAATGGAATAATGTTAAGTAAAGAGAAAATACAAGAAATTGAACAAAATGAAAATTATATTGAACTTGATTATGATACTATAAGTAAGAATTATGTTATTGCTTATGAGAAAGAAAACAATAATATCATCTTTAGAAATGATAATGGCGGTCAAGTTGTAAAACAGAATTTGAAAAATAAAGAAGAGTTAAGTAAGTTAATTGAAGAAAAAATAAGTGGTAATGATATTAATTGTTATCATATGGGAGATTCTAAAGAATATGAAGTTACAAATGAAATACCAAAAGAAGTGTTTGAAAGTAATAATTCAGAATTTAGACAATATGAAGATGGAGTGTATGGTATAAAAATACAGTCTGAAGAAAAATTAAATGAAATGCTTGAAAGATATAATATAGAACTAGGAGAAGAAATACCAAGTGATATATTTGATAAAGCAGATATTATACTAATGATATCTAAATATAATATTGGAAATATTGAAACAAGAGTAGGTGGACTTACATATTATTTTACAGGAGATAAAAGACAAGATAGTTATATAGCAAATATATTTGCAGCAAGTAAGGCAATTAATACAAATTGTGTTTATAGAAATATGGATGGTATAACAGGAAATGTTTCTTATGGTAGTGTAACTAATACGAATACTAATGTTGTAAGTACAAGTTCAAATAGCAATAGTTCAAGTTCTAATATAGTAAACAATTCCAATGTTGATAAAACAGTAAGAATAACAAAAGAAGAAGCTGCAATTATTTCCGAAGAAGAGGCTAAAAAAGATAAATATCAATATCAACCTTGGACATCTGATTTTTCAGCAACTGAATTTTTTAGTGATGCAAATGGTAATTATGAAATAGCAGCAGAACTTATTTATTCTTTAGACGAAATACATAGACTTTATTACTGGGAAGCTGAATGGGCAAAAGACTCTAATATAAATAATTTATTTAAAGGACAACCTATATGGTGTATAAGATTAGGAGATAAAAATGATCCATTAACTTCTTTATATATTTATGTAGATGCAACTAATGGAAATGTTATAGGAGCAGGAAAATCTAGTGATTAAAAAAAATAAGAAATAGGTGAAATTTTATGGTTGGAATTTTATATATAGTATTGTTTATTCTTACGATAATATTAGAAGTATTAATAATTAGGAAAACAAAAAATAAAAGATGGCTTTGGTTAATAATTTATTTTGCACTTTATATTATAGGAGCAATTATAGGAAGTCTAATAGGTAATAGTATAAGTTATATAACTCATGATTTTCTTATGGCAAGCCTTAATCTCGAGGTATCAACAATATATGGTTTTATATGTGTACCAATATGTGTATTAGTATTTTTATATTTATATAAAATTAAAAAATTAAACTTACCTTTTACTATTATTTTTATTGTAGAAAGTCTAGGAATTTCTTTAGGTACATTTTTCTTATTATTAATAGGTTAGGTGAGTTTTATGAAAATAAGTAGAAAGAAGAAAAATATTATAATCTTTGTATTTATTACTATATTAATATTAGTAGTAATTTTTCTTATGATGTTTAATGGATATATTATTCCTACAAAATTAGAAGCGGAAAAATATGAAGTAAGAGGAGTAGATGTATCAGAATATCAAGGAGAAGTAGATTGGGATAAAATAAAAGAACAAGGAATTAGTTTTGCATTTATAAAAGCAACAGAAGGTAGTGAAAGTAAAGATGAGTTTTTTGATGAAAATTTTGAAAAATTAAAAAATATGGATATGTTTCTAGGTTGTTATCATTTCTTTAGTTTTGAAAGTGATGGAAATAGTCAAGCACAAAATTATATAAATGTGGTTGGAAATGTAGAAGATGATGATAGCATATTTATTCCTATAATAGATATCGAGTATTATAGTTATTATAAAAAAGCAAAACCAAGTAAAGAATGGGTAACAGAAGAATTACAAGAAATGGCAGATAAATTAGAAAGTACATATAGAGTAAAACCAATAATTTATACAACTATGGAATTTTACGATTATTATATAGATGGAAATTTTTCTGATTATGATATATGGATTAGAAATATTATAACAAAACCTAATTTAGAAAATACAGATTGGAAATTCTGGCAGTATACAGGAAAAGGAAGGCTAGATGGATATAATGGAGAAGAAAAGTTCATAGACTTGAATGTATTTAATGGAACAAAAGAAGAATTTGATGAATTTGTTCAAAGTAAAAAAGATGAAAAGAAAAGTAATTTTGAAAAAGAAGAGCAAGAAAGAATAGAAAAAGAAGAAAATACTTTGAAATCAGAATATGGAGTATTTGTAACAAATATTGAAGGAAATGTATATATAGTAGAAACAGAAAATGAAGTAACATTGAAAGTTACTTTAACTGACGATTTGGAAGTTTCAAACAAAAGAACAGAAGAAAGTTTTGATATTAAAAATATTAAAGTAAATGATAAATTAGATTTCCAAAATGTGTATATAAGACAAGGAGAAATTGTATTTACAGAAGAGTCAGAAATATATGTTATAAGAAATATTCATGGAGAAGAATTAAAAAATGAACTATTAAAAGGTGAAATAAATTTTGATTTAGAAGATATACAAAAAAGTGGAAGTAATTATATTTTTAAAGGAGAAATGATAGATTGGGATTATACTACTAATTATGATGAAACAGATAAATTTGAATTAGAGATTACAGTAAATAGTAATACACAAATATTAGGAATAACAGGAAATCCAGAATCTCAATTTTATCGTTTAACTAATACACTTTATATAACATTTGATAAAGATGAATTAAAAAAAGGAAATTTAGTAGCTACTAATATTGAAATGATGGGGTGTTAATTTGACAAAAATGTATAAAAATTCTTTAAAAACATAGAAAAATGTGAAAATGCTTCTTAAATATGATATTATAGTTATATATTTTAATAAGGGGGAATCCTAATATGAAAAATAAAAAAGTATTAATCGGAGTAATTATAGCAATAGTAGTTATAGTAATTGGAATAGTTGCAGCTGTTATAATTATCGGAAACAAAGAACAAGAAGAAGCAAAGCAATTGCTTAATGATTATTTTAGCTTAATTAATAACAAAAGTTATGATGACATGTATTCAAAAGTTGCAAGTATGAATACAAGTGAAGAAGATTTTGTTTCAAGAAATCAAAATATTTATGAAGGAATAGACGCAAGTAATATACAAATAGAAATACAAACTGTTGAAAAAGCAGATAATGGTTATAATATAAGTTATCATGAAAAAATGTATACATCAGCAGGAGAAGTAGAATTTACAAATACTGCAAATGTAGTAAAAGAAGATGGAAAATTTAAATTAAAATGGGATTCTCATATGATATTCCCACAACTTGGAGATACAGATAAAGTAAGAGTATCAACAATAAAAGCAAAAAGAGGAAGTATATTAGATAGAAATGATATACCTTTAGCAGAAGATGGGGATATTTCATCTGTTGGAATAGTACCAGGAAAACTAGGTGAAAACAGGGATGAATCAATATCTAAAATATCAGAATTAACAGGAGTATCAGTAGACTATATAAATGAAAGTTTAAATGCTTCATATGTTCAAGATGATACATTTGTACCTGTCAAGAAAATAGTAGATAGTAATACAGAATTAAAAAATCAATTACTTCAAATTCCAGGTGTTATGATAAATAAAGAAGATGGAAGAGTATATTCATTAGGAGAAGAAGCAGCACATCTAATTGGATATGTACAACCAATTAATGCAGAAGAATTAGAAGAACATGAAGGGGAAGGTTATACCTCAACTAGTTTGATAGGAAAAACAGGCTTAGAACTTGCTTATGAAGATACTCTAAGAGGAATAGATGGAACTGATATTTACATAGTAGACCAAAATGAAAATAGAATAGCAAGCTTAGCAAAACAAGATAAAAAAGATGGTACTGATGTTAAATTAACTATAGACAGTAACTTACAAAAACAAGTATATGACCAAATGAAAGATGATAAAGGTTTCTTTGTTGTAATGGAGCCACAAACAGGAGAACTTTTAGCATTAGTTAGTACTCCATCATATGATTCAAATGATTTTGTTGTAGGATTAACAACTGATAAATGGAATGAATTAAATAATGATGAGGCAAGACCTCTTTATAATAGATTTATACAAAAATATTGTCCAGGTTCAACATTTAAGCCAGTAACAGGAGCAATTGGACTAACTACAGGTAAAATTGATCCAAATGAAGATTATGGATATACAGGAACAAGCTGGCAAAAGGATAGCTCATGGGGAAATTATAGAATAACAACATTAACAGGATATTCAGGAGCAAAGAACTTATTAAATGGAATAATACATTCAGATAATATTTATTTTGCACAAACAGCTTTAAAAATAGGTGCAGATACTTTTACAAGTAGTTTAGATAAAATAGGATTTAACCAAAATTTAGATTTTCCACTTACACTTGTTAAATCTCAATATGCAGATAATAATGGTACTTCAATAGAAGGAGAAACAAAACTTGCAGATAGTGGATATGGTCAAGGAGATATTTTGGTAAATCCAATACATATGGCAGCAATATATTCAGCGTTTGCAAATGATGGTAATATGATTAAACCAAGAATTGAATATGATGAAAGTAAAAATGGAGAAATTTTAATAGAAAATGCTTTTACAAAAGAAGCGGCAGATACTATTGAAAATGATTTAATACAAGTCGTAGAAAATCCAGAAGGCACTGCAAATGATATGAAAATAGAAGGTACAACTATTGCAGGAAAGACAGGTACAGCAGAACTTAAAACTTCAAGCGAAGATACAGAAAGTGGTACTTTAGGTTGGTTTGATTGTTATACTATAGATAGACAAAATGGAACAGATATGCTAATTATTAGCATGGTAGAAAATGTACAGGACAATAGTGATGGAGGAAGTCATTATTTAATTAAGAAAATAAGAACTTTATTTTAGGGACGTTTCCCAATTGACCAAAAGTGGACAATTTGGGACATATCTAAAAAGGGAATTGTAGTAAGTTTTTAGATTTAAGCTTCGCTTACCAGCATTTTTACTACCCTTAATTTCCCTACGTAAAAATGCTTAATCTAAAAACTTACTTATGCTCTTTTGAAAAAAAGTGTTTTTTTTCATTATTTTTCTATAATTTATTGCACAAAGAATGTAAAAATGATATTGTAAATATAATAGTATTTTGGCTGGATTTTAATATTAACATGTATAAATGAGTATTTAGACATATATTTAGGAGGGAAATATGATGCTAAAAGATAAATATAATATGACAAGAGAACAAAATGTTTTTTTGGCTAAAAGAAATATTGTGGACTCAATATGGAAAAGTTCACACATTGAAGGTATAAATGTTACCTTCCCAGAAACGCAAAGAATATACGATGGGGGAAATGTTGCGAGATTAAGAGTAGATGAAATTCAAACAATTAATAATTTAAAACATGCTTGGATTTTTATTTTAAATTCGTTAGATAATGAAAATGATATAAAATTGTTAAAATCAATTAATTCTTTAGTTGGTAGTAATTTGGTTGATAGGGCTGGTGAAATGAGAATCTATGACGTTCAAATAGGTGGTACTAATTGGAAACCAGAGATTCCTAATGAAGAAAAAGTTTCAAATAAATTGGAAGAAATTAATCAAAAATCTTCTTCTATAACTGATATGGCAATTACAACAATGTGCTATTTAATGAGAACACAATTTTTTAACGATGGAAATAAAAGGACATCTATGTTATTTGCTAATAAAATATTAATATCAAACGGAAAGGGAATAATTAGTGTTCCTGTTGATAAAGATGTTCAATTTGGCGAGTTAATTACAAAATATTATGAAAATAACGATATGGAGGAACTAAAACAATTTATTTACGATGAGTGTTTAACAGGTATAAATATGTCTAATGAGTAATTTGAGGATGGAGCATATCTATCCTCTATTATTTTTTGTTTTTTTCTTGCAAAGGAAAGTAAAAAGTGTTATTGTAGATATATACGAAGGAGGAGATATAATGAAAACAGTAGCAATAACAGGTTCAGCAAGAGGACTAGGTTTTGAGATGGCAAAAGAGTTTAAAAAACATGATTATAATGTAGTAATAAGTGATGTTTTAGAAGAAAAGCTAGTTGAAAGTAAGAAAAAATTAGAAAGTATTGAAGGAAAAGGAGAAATATTAGAAGTAGTTTGTGATGTAACAAAAGAAGAAGATTTACAAAGATTAATGGATACAGCAATTGGAAAGTTTTCATCTGTAGATATTTGGATAAATAATGCAGGAGTAAATCAACCAATGGTACCAATATGGGAAGTTGAAAGTGATAAAATAAATAGATTATTAGATATAGACTTAAAAGGAGCAATGATAGGTTCTAAAATTGCAATGAAGCAAATGATAAAACAAGGATATGGACAGATTTATGGAATAGAAGGATATGGAAGTAATGATGCAATGATGCTAGGCCTTTCAGTGTATGGAACAAGTAAAAGAGGACTTACATATTTCTTGAAAGCTTTAGCAAAAGAAGTAGAAGAAAAGAAGTTAAATATTCAAATAGGTTTATTGTCACCAGGTATAATGATAACAGACTTTATAACACATTCTGTTGGTGATGAAGAATTTGAGTTACCAGAGAAGACTAAGAAAGTATATAATATATTAGGAGATTACCCAGATGTAATTGCAAAATTCTTAGTAGAAAAAATGATAGAAAATAAGAAAAATGGAGCAAGAATAAATTGGTTAACAAATAGAAAAGCAGCATATAGATTTATGACAAGTGGATTTAATAAAAGAGATTTCTTTTTAAAGGCATAAGCCTTTTTTTCTTTTTTTGTATTAAAAATAAAAATTAATGGTATAATAAGGAAAAGAAATTTAAAGGAGGTCTATTATTATGGATAGAAAAGTAAGAGTAGTTCAATATGGAACTGGAAAAATGAGTGTTTACACAATGAGGTATGTTTATGAAAAAGGTGGAGAAATTGTAGGAGCAATAGATGTAAATCCAGATGTTATAGGAAAAGACATTGGTGAAGTAATAGGATGTGAAAATAAAGGAATAACTGTTGTAGATGTAAAAGATGCTGAAAAAATGCTAAGTGAAACAAAACCTGATGTTGTAATAGTTACAACAATGAGTTTAATAGAAGATGTAAAAGATGCATTAATGCTATGTGCAAAATTAGGATTAAATGCAATCACAACATGTGAAGAAGCATTTTATCCACAAAATTCAAATCCAGGAGTTACAAATGCAATAGATAAATTAGCAAAAGAAAATGGATGTACAATTACAGGAACAGGATATCAAGATATATATTGGGGAGAATTAATATCAGCAATAGGAGGTTCAACACATAAAATAACAAAAATAAAAGGAAGTTCAAGTTATAATGTAGAAGACTATGGAATAGCCTTAGCAAAAGCACATGGTGCAGGATTAACATTAGAAGAATTTGATAAAGAAGTTGCAAGTTTAGACAGAATAAGTGACGAAGAAAGAAGAAAAGTAATAGAATCAGGAGAATATCAACCATCATATATGTGGAACGTAAATGGTTGGTTATGTGAAAAACTAGGACTAACAGTAGAATCACAAACTCAAGAATGCGTACCACAAATAGCAAAAAGAGATATATTCTCAAGCACATTAAATATGACTGTAAAAAAAGGAGACGCAACAGGAATGAGTGCAGTTGTTACAACAAAAACTAAAGAAGGTATTACATTAGAAACACAATGTATAGGAAAAGTATATGACGAAGATGAATTTGATAAAAATGAATGGACTATAGAAGGAGAGCCAACAACTACAATAGTAGTAAATAAACCATCAACAGTAGAATTAACATGTGCAACAGTGGTAAATAGAATACCAGATGTAATTAATGCAAGGTCAGGTTATGTTCCTACAAATGAAATGGATGAATTAAAATATAGAGTAAAACCTTTAAATGAATATGTAAAATAAAATCTAAAAAAACTGTTGTAAAAAAATGAATTATTGATATAATAATGCTGATGATAAGTTGAAGAATAAAAATAGAAACTAATATGAGGAGGAATTTTTATGTTAAAGAAAGTTGGAATACTTGCAAATGGAGGAGATGTATCAGGATTTAATGCAGTAATAAGAGCAATAGTAAAAACAGCAGAAAATCATGGAGTAGAATGTTACGGAATAATAGATGGTTATAATGGTTTAATAAAGAAAGATTATGAATTGTTAAGTACAGCAGAAGGTGGAGAAGCATTAGGAATTTTACCAAAAGGTGGATCAATAATTGGTTCATCAACAAATGCTAATCTATTTAATTATAAAGTTGTAAATGAAGATGGAAGTGTAGAATATAAAGACTTGTCAGATGAAGCAATTCAAAATATAAAGGATTTTGGATTTGATTGTATATTTACTTTAGGTGGAGACGGAACACAAAAATCAGCAAGAGACTTTTCAACAAAAGGAGTAAATGTAATAGGAGTTCCTAAAACAATAGATAATGATGTTGCTTGTACAGAAATAACATTTGGATATAATACAGCAGTATCAGTTGCAATGGAAGCTTTAGATAGACTTCATACAACAGGAGCAACACATCATAGAATAATGGTATTAGAAGTAATGGGAAGATATGCAGGTTGGATAGCATTAGAATCAGCAATAGCAGGTGGAGCAGATGTAGCACTAATACCAGAAATACCATATGATATAAACAAAGTTGCAAGCAAAATAGAAAACAGAAAGAAAAGAGGAAAAAACTTTAGTGTTGTAGTAGTAGCAGAAGGTGCAAAACCAATAGGTGGAGAACTTACAATAATGGGAACAAGAGATAATGGCGAAGGCGTAGATAATACGAAACTTGGAGGAATAGGGCAAGTAGTTGCAAAACAATTACAAGAAATGACAGGCTTAGAAGCAAGGAATACAACTTTAGGATATATGCAAAGAGGAGGAACACCAACAGCATTTGATAGAGTATTATCAACAAAATATGGAACAAAAGCAATGGAATTAGCATTAGAAGGAAAATTTGGTAGACTTGCTGTAATAAAAAATGGCAAGCTAGATTCAGTATCATTAGAAGAGGTAGTAGGAAATAATACAAAAATAGGAGCAGTATCAGGAAATACAGAAGAAAGTAATTTGAGAAAAGTAACAATGGATGATGATTTAGTAAAAACAGCAAGAGACATAGGAATAAATTTGGGAGATTAGGGACGTTTCCCTATTGCCCATTTTTGGTAGTTTAGGGACACATCTTTATATAGATGTGTCCCAAATTGTTCATTTTTGGACAATTAGGAAACGTCCCCATTTTTCAT
>CALXFC010000005.1 GCA_944387485.1 uncultured Clostridia bacterium | reverse complement strand
GGACTTTTAGAATCATCAGAAATAAAAAATCCACAATTAGTAATAAACAGAATAAGACCTAATATGGTAAGAAAAGGTGAAATGATGGATGTAGATGATATAGTTGACCTTTTATCAATAGACTTGATAGGTGTTGTACCAGATGATGAATATATTATTACACAAACAAATAAAGGTGAACCAGTAATACAAAATAAAAAAGCACCATCAGGAAAGGCATATATTGAAATAGCAAAAAGAGTATTAGGTGAAAAAATAGAAGTAACTATTCCAGGAAGAGAAACAGGATTTTTTGCGAAATTAAAAAGAATATTCAAAAAACAATAAACGTGGGGGTAAGTAGGAAGTATGTTTGAAAACATAACAAAATTTTTTAAAAACTGGAAAAAGAAAGAAAATAAAAGCGATAATAATTCAAGAGAAACTGCAAAAGAAAGATTACACTTAGTATTAATGCAAGATAGAGCAAATGTTTCAGCAGATTTCTTAGAATTAATGAAACAAGAAATTATAGAAGTAATAAAAAAATATATAGATGTAGATGAAAGTGCAATAGATGTAAGACTAACAAATAAAGAGAATAGTGACGGAACTAATGGAGCTCCGGCATTGTATGCAAATATTCCTATTCTAAACATCAAAAATGAAGCAAGGAAAGTAAATACAAAAGAACAAAAAGATGAAGAAAGCACAAAGAAGAAGCCAGAAGAACAAGAAAGTGAAGAAAAGAAAGAAGAAGAGGCAGAAGAAAAAGTAGAACAAGCAGAAATAATAATCGAAGAAGTAAATGCTGAAAAAGAAGGAGAAAAACAAAAAGAAATAAAAGATCAAAATGAAGAAGTGCAAGAAAAGGTAGAAGCAAAAGAAGAAATTAAATCAGAAAATAATTAGGAAAAAGAGTGGTTTAATGAGGAAGAGAGAATTAAAAAATGTAGAATGGACTATATTAATAGTTGCAGTTATCCTTTGTATCATTGGATTAATTGCACTATTTTCTGCAACTAATGAAACAGAACATGATGAATTTAATAAGCAATGTATATGGTTTGTTGTAAGTATAATAATAATGATAGGTGTAATGATAATAGATTATGAAACTTTAGTAAAAATATCACCTGTTTTATATGGACTGTTTATATTATTGTTAATAGGAGTATTATTTACACCAGAAATAAATGGAGCGACTAGCTGGTTTGATATAGGTTTTTTCTCTTTTCAACCAGGAGAGTTCGCAAAAATATTTGTAATTTTATTTTTAACATTAGCAATAAATAGAATACAAGAAAGAGGAAAAGAAGAGATAAATAGACCAACAAGATTATTAATATTACTTGCAATTTTGGGAGTGCCAATATTATTAATTATAAAACAGCCAGACTTCGGAACAGCAGCAGCGTTTATTGTAGCAGCAGCATTAATGGTAATTGCAGCAGGAATAGACAAAAAATATATAATAGCAACAATAATATTAATAATTATATCAGTGCCATTAATATATAATTTTATATTACCAGAACATGCAAAACAAAGAATAGATATATTCTTAAATCCAGAATCAGATCCAAGAGGAGCAGGATACAATATCATACAATCTAAAATAGCAATTGGAGCAGGAGGGCTTACTGGAATGGGATTGTTAAAAGGTAATCAAACACAATTAGGTTATTTGTATCCAAAATCAACAGACTTCATCTTTGCTGTTGTAGGAGAAGAAATGGGATTTATAGTAGCAGGAACAGTTGTAATATTATATGTACTGTTAATAACCAAAAGTTTATACGTAGCAAAAACAGCAAAAGACGAAGCGGGTTCGTTAATAGCAACAGGAATAACTGGAATATTTCTATTTCATGTTGTAGAAAATATAGGAATGGTAATGGGGCTATTACCAATAACAGGAGTGCCACTTCCATTTATAAGTTATGGAGGAAGTTCATTAATAACAAACTTTATATTAGTAGGAATATTATTAAATATTAGTAGTAAAAGACAGAAGACTATATTTGTAAAATAATTAGGAGATAAAAATGTACTTACATAAATTAAAAATAGGAAATGTAGAATTAGAAAATAATTTAATACTAGCTCCTATGGCAGGTGTTACGAACCTGCCTTTTCGTGTTATATGTAAAGAATTTGGACCAGGAATGGTATGTACAGAAATGGCAAGCTCAAGAGCAATGTTTCATAACGATGAAAAAACAAAAAGACTATTTAATACAGAAGGAGAAAAAAGGCCAATAAGCTTCCAAATATTTGGAAGTGATGAAGAAAGTATGGAATATGCTTGTGAATATATGAATAAATTTGCAAATATAATAGATATAAATATGGGATGCCCTGCTCCTAAAGTTGTAAAAAATGGAGATGGAAGTAGATTATTATTAGATTTAGAAAAAGCAAAAAGTATAATGGAGGCAGTAGTAAAAGTAGCCAAAGTTCCTGTAACAGTTAAGATTAGAAAAGGCTGGGACAAAGACCATGTAGTAGCAGTAGAAGTAGCAAAAATAGCAGAAGAAGTTGGGATATCTGCGATAACAGTACATGGAAGAACAAGAAGTGAATATTATACAGGAAAAGCAGATTTAGATATTATAAAAAAAGTAAAAGAAAGTGTAAACATACCAGTTATAGGGAATGGTGATGTAGTAGATGAAGAGTCAGCATATAGAATGTTTGAGTATACAGGTGTAGATGGAATAATGATAGGAAGAGGAAGTTTTGGAAATCCTTGGATTTTTAGAAATATAAAATATTATTTAGAAACAGGAAAAAAATTGCCACCTCCTTCAAATGAAGAAAAATTAAGAGTCATTGAAAAACATATAGAATTAGCAGTAAAAGAAAAAGGAGAAGAGGTCGCAGTAAAAGAACTAAGAAAACATATTTCATGGTATACAAAAAACTTAAAAAATTCTAGTGAATTTAGAAACAGAATGAATAAAATAGAAAGTAAAGAAGAACTAGTAAAAAGTTTAGAAGAATATTTTAAAACTCTTTAGAATAAAAATGTAGTGGATTAAACTATCCATTACTTTTTTATTTTGGGGGGATTTTTTTGAAAAATAAAAAGATTATATTTGCTTGTTGTATTGGTATTCTAATATTAATAGTTTTTTTAATTTGTTGTTTTTTAATGACTAAAAATTTAAAAACTGGAAATAATAAAAGTAGTCAAGAAGTGGTAGAAAATATATTAAATATGAAAACATATGAAGCTGTAATAGAAGTAGATGTAAAAAGTAATAAAAATGAAAATAAGTATGTAATAAAACAAATATATAATAATGAAGAAGATAGTTATCAAGAAGTATTAGAACCAAGCAATATAAAAGGTGTAAAAATAATCAAAAAAGAAGGAGAGTTGAAATTAGAAAATACAAATTTAAATCTTGTATCTATCTTTGAAAACTATGAATATTTATCTGAGAATCATTTAGATTTAAATAGCTTTATAAGTGACTATAAAGAAAGCAATTATTCAAAATATAAAGAAAGTGCAGATGAAATAAGAATGGAAACTACAAGTAAGAATGATTCAAAAATAGAAAAAAATTTGTACATAAATAAAAAAACAGGAATGCCAACAAGATTAGAAATAAATGATACTAACAAAAAAAATGCTGTTTACATATTATATAGAGAGGTGAATGTAAATAGTAAATAAACTATTTTTTACTTCAAAAAACAACCATACTTGACAATATAGTAATATTAGGAGTGAAGAATATGCAAATAAAAAGAGGCGATATGTTTTATGCTGATTTAAGTCCGGTAGTTGGTTCAGAACAAGGAGGAATTAGACCAGTGTTAATCATACAAAATGACCTAGGGAATAAATATAGTCCAACAGTCATTGCAGCAGCAATAACGTCTCAAACAGGTAAAACAAAATTACCCACACATATAGAAATTGATTCAAAATCTTGTGGATTGAAAAGTAATTCCGTAGTTTTAGCAGAACAGATAAGAACAATCGATAAAAGTAGATTAAAAGAAAGAATAGGTCATATTGATGATGAAAAAATAATAGATAAAGTAAATAATGCTTTAGGTGTAAGTTTCGGGCTAGATGAATAGAAAAAATAGGGCAAGTTTAGTTGCCCTATTAAACTCTTAATTTTTTAATTATTTTAATTTCATGATATAAATTTTCTATAATGGCTTTTCTTTTTTCATATGCTTTTTGATATTCTTCGTAAGCAGATTGGAAATTTTCTGGAGTTTCGTTATTCTTAAGAAGCATTTTCATGCCTTCTAAATAATAATTTTTATCTGTTTCTTTTTTTGCTTTATCCATTGCAATTTTGTATTTTTCAACTTGTTTTAATCTTTTTAATTCTTCTTTTAAATCATCAACATAGCTTTGAGTAAGAAAAATTTCATATTCAATATCTTCAATAACAACTTTAAAAAGTACGCGAACAATCGCAGCATTATTTTTTCCAAGTTTTGTGTTTTCTGCAACAACAGATAATGCATCTGATTTATTTATTTGTTCATGTGGCTTAGTATTTTCAATTAAAATTTTCAAAGTATCAGAAATACCAATATGTGATTTATATTGACGTTTACTTACAATAGCATCATATTCATCAGCAACACGAATAATTTGAGCTTCATAAGGAATATCTTTTTTGGTCAAACCTCTTGGGTATCCAGAACCATCTAAAGCTTCATGATGACAATATGGTCCTACTGCATAAGGTCTTAGTTTTAAGTCATCCATGCACATTTTATAACCAATAGTAGTATGAGTTTTCATAACTTCAAATTCTTCATCTGTAAGTTTTCCAGGTTTTTGTAAAATTGAAGGTGGAATAAATTGTTTACCAATATCATGAAGATACCCACAAATAGTACAATATTCTGTGAAGCCTTTATTACAATGTAAATGTTGGCATAATCTACAAGTTAAATCCCCCACATTTTCGCAATGTTTTCTTGTAAAAACATCTAACCTATCTAACATGTTAAGTTGATATTTCATTGTTTGGTCTAAGTTATAAGATTTTAAGCTTGATCTATCATAAAAATCAAAAGTTTCTTTATACATATTTTTATCTCCTGTACTAAAATTAAATTTATAATAACATTAAATTAATAAAATTTCAAGTAAATTGGGGACGTTTCTCAATTGCCCATTTTTGGACAATTTGGGACACATCTTGAGATATAATCCTTATATTTTGACATAAATAAAAAGAGTATGTATAATAAACAAGATGAGAAATCTAATATGATAGATTTGGAATAAGGAAGATTATGAGAAGATAAAAGTTATAGAATATGAGAAAGAACAGAAAATTAAAAAATAGAACTGAATTTCAGTTTTATTTTTTTCCTTTTAAACGTCGAAAGTGTTGATATTTACAATATTGTGTGGTATTATATAATAGTTAAAAAAGGAAAAAGAGGGAGAAGAAAATGTATAGAACAAAAACATGTGGAGAATTAAATATAAATAATGTAAATGAAGAAGTAGAACTAGCAGGATGGATACAAAAAATAAGAAACTTAGGTGGAATGGTATTTATAGATTTAAGAGATGAAGAAGGAATAACACAAATAGTAATAAATGATGAGAAGTTAGAAGAACAAATAAAAAATTATTCTACAGAAAGTTGTATCCACATAGTGGGACAAGTTGTGGAAAGAAGTAGTAAAAATTTAAAAATTCCAACAGGAGAAATAGAAGTAGTAGCGAAGAAAATAGAAATGCTTGGAAAATGTAAAAATGTACTTCCTTTTGAAATAAATACAAATCAAGAAGTAAGAGAAGATTTAAGATTAGAATATAGATTTTTAGATTTAAGAAATGAAAAATTACACAATAATATTTTACTTCGTTCAAAAATAATGAAGGCATTGAGAAATAAAATGGATGAATTAGGATTTACAGAAATACAAACACCAATACTTGGAAATTCATCACCAGAAGGTGCAAGAGATTATCTAGTACCTAGTAGATTAAATCCAGGAGAATTTTATGCACTTCCACAAGCACCACAACAATTTAAACAATTGTTAATGCTTGCAGGATTTAATAAATATTATCAAATAGCACCATGCTTTAGAGATGAAGACCCAAGAGCAGATAGAGCACCAGGAGAATTTTATCAATTAGACTTTGAAATGAGTTTTGCAACTCAAGAAGATGTATTTAAAGTAATAGAAGAAGTAGTACCATATACATTTAAAAAGTTTACGAATTGGAAAGTAGATGAAGGACCATTTGTACGAATTCCATATAAAGAAGCTATGGAAAAATACGGAATAGATAAACCAGATTTAAGAAATCCATTAATTATTCAAGATGTAACAAAAGTGTTTGAAAAATCTGACTTTAAAGCATTTGAAGGAAAAACAGTAAAAGCAATTATAGTACCTGATGGAGCAAAACAAGGAAGAAAATTCTTTGATAAAATGACAGATTTTGCAAAAACAGAAGAAGTAGGAGCAAAAGGATTAGCTTGGGTAAAATTAGATGAAGAAGGAATGCTTCAAGGTGGAATTGCAAAATTTATAACAGATGAAATGAAAGAAATGCTAGAAAAAGAATATGGATTAAAAAATGGTGATAGTATATTCTTTATAGGAGATGAATTAAAACAAGCACAAAAAATAGCAGGGCTAGTTAGAATTGAACTTGGAAACAGATTAGACTTATTAGAGAAGGATACATATAGATTCTGTTTTATAGTAGATTTTCCAATGTATGAATTATCAGATGAAGGAACAATAGACTTTAACCATAATCCATTCTCAATGCCACAAGGAGGACTAGAAGCTTTAGAAAATAAAGACCCACTAGATATTTTAGCATATCAATATGACTTGGTATGTAATGGATATGAAATGGCATCAGGAGCAGTTAGAAACCATAATCCAGAAATAATGGTAAAAGCATTTGAGATAGCAGGATACACAGAAGAAGATGTAAAAAATAGATTTGGAGCATTATATAAAGCATTTCAATACGGTGCTCCACCACATGCAGGAGCAGCACCAGGTTTAGATAGAATGGTAATGCTTATTGCAGATTCTCAAAATATAAGAGAAGTAATAGCATTTCCAAAAAATAAAAGAGCAAAAGATTTACTTATGCAAGCACCATCAAAAGTATCAGAACAACAATTAAAAGATGTACATATAAAATTAGATTTAGATAAAGAATAAAAGGAGACCCTATGAAAAAATATAAAATGAAAATAACAGTGTTCTTATGTGGAGCACTTGGAATGGTTTTAGAATTAGTAGCAGCAAGAATCTTATCACCTTATGTTGGAAGTTCTAATCTAATATGGACAACAATTATTGGAATAATGCTAACTAGTATGAGTATAGGATATTGGTTAGGAGGAAAAATTGCAGACAAAAGACCTGATATAAATTTATTATCCTTATTTATATTAGTGGGAGCATTTTTTACGAGTTTAATACCAATATGGGAAACAGTTTTGGTAAAGCCATTATCAGAATTATCAAACCAATTAGTATTTGTTGCGATAGTTTGCTCAGCATTAGTATTTGGAATTCCAAGCTTTATATTAGCAATGGTATCACCATTTGCAGTAAAATTGGAAGATAAAACACATGAAGAAATAGGTAAAACATCAGGAAAAATATCATCATTATCAACAATAGGAAGTATAGTAGGTACTTTTGTGGCAGGATTTTTATTAATACCAAATTTGGGTGTTAGGATGCTTATACTAATATTAACAATAGTACTATTTATATTATCATTTATGATGTTTGATAATAAAAATATAAAATATTGCGCTTGTATGATAGTATGTTTACTTGTTTTAATAGGACTTAATTATTATGGAAAACTTATATTTGAGAAAAATAATCCAGACATTATAGAAGATGTGGATTCAGAATATAGCAGAATATGGATAAAAAATGTATCTGCAGGAGATATAAATTATAAAACAATGCAAGTAGATACAGGTTTAGAATCATATATAAATCAAGAAACAAATGAAATGGGAGCAACTTATCTTTATTATTATGATTTGTTTGATTACTATAACAAAGATGCTACAAGTACACTTATGATAGGTGGAGCAGCATATACATATCCAACATATTACTTGAATAAATATCAAGATAAAACAATAGATGTAGTAGAAATAGATGAAAAAATGACAGAACTTGCACAAAGTCAATTTGGATTAGATATAAATAATCCTAGACTTAAAAATTATCATCAAGATGGTAGAAGTTTTTTAAATAGTACAGAAAATAAATATGATACTGTATTAATAGATGCATTTAAAGGATTAAATGCACCTTTTGAACTTACAACATATGAAGCGTTACAAAGGGCAAAAAATACTTTAAATGATAATGGTATGGTAATTACAAATATAATTTCTAGTTTAGAAGGTGAAGATGACGATTTTATTAAATATGAATATGCAACATATAAAGCAGTGTTTCCAGAAGTAAAGTTATTTAAAGTAAGAGATTTAGAAAACTCAGAAAAACAAAATTTAATATTAATAGGTTTTAAAAATAAAGAAAATACTAATGAAGAAAAATATGAAGAATATAAAAATTTATTAGATATGGAAATAATAAATTTCTCAAGTGATAGAGAAATAGTTACAGACCACTATGCACCAATAGGTGATTAAAAAGGAGTAATTAATGAAAGTATTATTAGGAATGAGTGGTGGAGTAGATAGTTCAGTATCAGCTATGCTTTTACAGGAAAAAGGTTATGAGGTAATAGGTTGTACAATGATACTTTATGAGGAAGATAAAAAAGCAGTAGAAGATGCAAAAAAAGTATGTGAAACTTTAAAAATACCTTATTATACTTTTGATTTTAAAAAAGAATTTAATTGCTATGTTATTCAAAAATTCATAGAAGAATATAAAATAGCAAGAACTCCTAATCCATGTGTAGAATGTAATAAAAAAATGAAATTTGGGATATTTTATGACAAAGCAAAAGAATTAGGTTGTGATTATATTGCAACTGGACATTATGCTAGGATAGAATATTCTAAAACATATAACCAATATGTATTGAAAAAATCAGAAGAAGAAAGAAAAGACCAAACGTATTTCTTATATAATATTCCAAAAGAAGAACTTGCTCATATTATATTTCCACTTCAAGATTATGCTAATAAAGAAGAAATAAGAAGTTTAGCAAAAGAAAGAGGTCTTGAAGTTGCAAAAAAGAAAGATAGTCAGGAAATATGCTTTATAAAAGATAATGATTATCAAAGATTTTTGCTAGAAAACATGAAAGAAAAGCCAATAGAAGGAAATATTAGACTAAGAACAGGAGAAATACTAGGAAAACATAAAGGTCTTATAAATTATACAATAGGTCAAAGAAAAGGAATTGGGATTTCATATTCATATCCGCTTTATGTAATAGATTTAGATTATAAAAATAATGAAGTAATAGTGGGAAAAGAAGAAGATTTGTATAGTAAAAAACTATTTGCAAAAGATTTGAATTTCCAAGTAGAGGTAGAAAATGAATTTCAATGTTTTGCTAAAATTCGTTATAGAGCAAAAGAAGCAAAAGCAGTGGCAAGAAAAGAAAATGATGGAGTAATAGTTGAGTTTATCGAACCACAAAGAGCAATTACAAAAGGACAATCGGTAGTTTTTTATGATGAAGAAGGTATTGTTCTAGGTGGGGGAGTAATTTCATAGTTATAAATTTTATAAAAAAACTTGTATAAACTAAAGATTTGTGATATAAATATAACTATAAAAATAAAGCTAAGGTTAGAAAGGCGGAATTTTTGTGGAAGAAGAATTGTTTAAAGATGCAAAAACCATCTTAATTGTTGATGACGAACAACCAATTAGAGATATATTGGTTTATAATTTGAAAAAGGAAGGATATAATACAATAGAAGCAAGTGATGGGGCTACAGCTGTTGATATAGCATTAGAAAAAAAGCCAGATTTGATTTTGTTAGATATTATGCTTCCTAAATTAGATGGACTATCAGTATGTAAGAGAGTGAAAAATTCATTAAATGTTCCTATAATAATGTTAACAGCAAAGGATAGTGAAATAGATAAAATTTTAGGATTGGAACTTGGAGCAGATGATTATATTACAAAGCCATTTAGTGTAAGAGAGCTAGTTGCAAGAGTAAAGGCTAACCTAAGAAAAGTAGAAGTCGTTTCAAACAATCAAACTGGAGACAAAAAAGAAGATAAAAGAAAAGAAAGCAAAATAGTTGTTGGTGAGTTGGAATTAGACTTGGATAAATTTGAAGTAAAAGTAAGAGGAGAAGTTATTGATTTAACATTAAGAGAATTTGAAGTATTAAAATTCTTAGCTTCTCAACCTGAGCAAGTAGTAACAAGAGAAACTTTGCTTGAAAAAGTTTGGGGATATGAGTATTATGGTGATATAAGAACAGTTGATGTTACTGTAAGAAGAATAAGAGAAAAAATAGAAAAAGATACTTCAGCACCTAAAATATTAATAACTAAAAGAGGAGTAGGCTATTACATAGCAGATAAATAGAAAGTTTAGAACTTATTGTTAAATAAATTAACAAATAAGTTCTTTTTTCTTGATAAAAGCTAAAAAATATGATTAAATAAATAAAAAAGAATAAAGGGAAATGTAAAAAATGGAAAGAATTAAAACTAGAAAAGTAATGGTAGGAAATGTTCAAATAGGTGGACAAAATAAAGTAGTAATACAATCAATGTGTAATACAAAAACAAAAGATGTAGAAGCAACAGTTGATCAAATATTAAAATTAGAAGCGGTAGGATGTGAGATTATAAGAGTTGCATGCTTGGATATAGAAGATGCAAAAGCAATAAAAGAAATAAAGAAAAAGATACATATTCCAATAGTTGCAGATATACATTATGATTATAGAATAGCATTAGAGGCAATAGAATCTGGAGTGGATAAAGTAAGAATAAATCCAGGAAATATTGGTTCTAAAGATAGAGTAAAAGCAGTTGTAGATAAATGTAAAGAAAAACATATTCCAATAAGAATAGGAGTAAATGCAGGGTCTTTAGAAAAAGATTTACTAGAAAAATATGGTAAACCTACAGCAAAGGCAATGGTAGAAAGTGCTAAAAAACATATTGATATTTTAGAAGAACTAGATTTTCACGATTATATATTATCATTAAAAGCTAGTAATTTGGATTTATGTATTGAAGCATATGAAGAAGCTTCAAAAGAATTTGATTGTCCTCTTCATTTAGGAATAACAGAAAGTGGAACAGAATTTAGTGGTACAGTAAAATCAAGTATTGGACTTGGTTATATGTTAAGAAATGGAATAGGAGATACAATGAGAGTATCTTTATCAGATGATCCTGTTAAAGAAATTAAAGTTGCAAAAGAGATTTTAAAAGATTGTAATTTGTATAAAAAATCACCAACTTTAATTGCATGTCCTACTTGTGGAAGAACACAAATTGATTTGATACCTATAGCAAAAAAGGTTGAAGAATTTTTACAGACAATAGAAGCAGATATTACAGTTGCTGTTATGGGATGTAGTGTAAATGGACCAGGGGAAGCAAGAGAAGCAGATATTGGGATTGCAGGAGGAGTTAAAGAAGGTTTGCTTTTTAAAAAAGGCGAAATTATAAAAAAGATACCACAAGATAAAATTGTAGATGTACTAAAAGAAGAGATTTTAAAAATGGTTAAAAATGAAAATGACTAGAGGTATTGATATGGAAGTAATATTAGGGAAAAGCGCAGGATTTTGCTATGGAGTAAAAAGAGCAGTTGAAGGGGCAAAACATGAATTAAAAAAAGCAAAAGGAAGAACAATATATTGTCTAGGTGAAATTGTTCATAATAAACAAGTAATAAAAGAATTACAAGAAAAAGGATTAGTATTTATAGAAAATATTAACGAAGCAAAAGCTGAGACTATAGTTAGAGCTCATGGGATAAAAAAAGAAATATATGAATTAGCCAAAAAAGCTAAAATTAATATAAAAGATTTTACATGTCCTAATGTATTAAGAATTCATAAAATCGCAGAAGAACATGCAAAAAGAGGATATTATATTTTCCTATGTGGAAGTGCAAACCATCCTGAAAATATAGGAACATTAAGTTTTTGTGGAAATAACTTTTCTGTTATAGAAACAGAAGAAGATGTAGAAAAAGCAATAAAATCACTTAAAAAAAGTGGAATAAAAAAACTACTTGTAATTTTACAAACAACTTATAGTGTAGAAAGATTTAAAAAAATAGAAAAAATGATAAAAGAAAATATTCCAGAAAATATAAAACTAGTAATAAAAAACACAATTTGCCATGCAACAGAGTTGAGACAAAAAGAAACAGAAGAAATTGCAAAAAAAGTTGATTACATGATAATAATAGGTGGAGCAAATAGTTCTAATACTAAGAAATTATATGAGATAGGAAAAGCAAATTGTGATAATTGTGTATGTATAGAAACAGCTAAAGAATTAGATTTAAATGCTATAAATAAATTTGAAAAAATAGGAGTTATGGCAGGTGCATCAACTCCACAAGAATTGATTGAAGAGGTTATAAATATGTTAAAATAGGGACGTTTCCAAATTGCCCATTTTTGGACAATTTGGGACATATCTATATTCTATGAGAAATAAGATAATATTCAAAATTAAAATAATGTCGTAGAGGGGCTCATTCTACGACATTATTAATTAATAGTTGTACTTGTTGCACCAGTACCAACAACATCTTCTTGAAGAGCTCTCCAAGTATTACAACCAACTATTCCATCTGCTGTAAGTCCTTTGGAACGTTGATAACTTACAACTGCATTTTGGGTAGCAGAACCAAAAATACCATCTAATCCATTTGTTCTATAACCTAAAGTGTTTAAATCGTCTTGAGCGATTAGAACGTAATTGCTTAAACTGCCTCTTCTGAGAGTAGGATAACCTCCTGAAGAACAAGCTGGTTTTCCAAAACGCTTATCAAAATGAACCCATGTAGGAGTTAAAGAGATAGGTTCAACGTAATACCATATACCAGAATTATTTGCAGAATTCCACAATTGTGTTCTTTTAGAAGTTGAAAGGGTTTGACCTACATCAAAAGCTACACCTGCATAGTGTTGACTTTGGTTTCCATGACCTCCTTCATAAGGTCGTTTAAATGCAAATCCTACAGGAATAGGACCACCGAAAATATATCTTTGACTATTCCAACTTTGCATTGTTCTTTTTGTTGTCCATAATATATTACTCTTACTAGAGCCTCTAAATTCACGTACTCTTAAAGTACCATTTGTATTGTATGGCATAGGTTCTGATTCACCTCTGTAATATGTTTCCATTCTATCTGTATCATTATTAAATACTAATATTTTTGCCATAAAAATAATCCTCCCATATATACTTTTTAATATATTATGAAGAAAATTCAAGTTTGTGCATAAAAAAATAAACTATTCATGAAAATAGTTTATTCCAACATGTTATTAAATACTACCTAAATAACCATATGTGTTATTCTTTATAAGAAGAGTTCCATTTTTGTTGTATTTATTAAATAAATATTCAAAAGCATTTATGTAATTATCATAATTTTTATCTTCTTTTCTCAAAGAATAAGATTTTGATAAATTTACTCCAATAAATGTTTCTTTATTATATATTTGGTTGTTTTCTGTTATTTTACATTCATAATTGTCATTTTTAAAAAAGTCTTTTATTAATAATTCTCTTTTTTCATCTTCTAAAATATTGTTTATTTCTTTGTATTGATTAGTGTATTTGTAATCTATATCTTTTTCTTCTTTAACAATATTATTAGTAGTATCTAATTTATTCCAAATTATACAAACTTTTCCATTTGGTTTTAAAATTCTTTTACATTCTTTTCTAAAAGCGTCAACATCAAACCAATGAAATGCCTGAGCAACTGTTATTAAATCCACACTGTTTTCTTCTAAGTTAGTATTTTTATCATTACCATCTATTGAGATAAAATTTTTATAATTAGATAAAAATTTTCTTGAGATTTTTCTCATGTTTTCATTTGGCTCAACACCAATAATTCTCAAATTTTTATCTAAAAATTGTTTTGTAAGTATTCCTGTTCCTGAGCCTATATCTGCAATCAATGAATTCTCGTTTAAATTACATTTAGAAATAAGATAGTTAATATATTTTTCTGGATATGATGGTCTGTATTTAGAATAAATAGTAGCTACATCATCAAAAATATCATTATTCATAAATGTCCTCCTTTAACAGATATGTAAAAAGAACTATTTCTAGTTCTTTATACCGCTCTTGCTTTTACTATAACTCTTAGTTTACTATCATTTGTACAAGTGATTAAAGTGATTTCTGTTTTCCCATTTGTAAGTTGAGAAGTACAACTTACGTCATCTGGAGATACTTCATATTTATTGTATACAGAATATCTAACTGTTTTTCCAGAATCATCTGTTATTTCTATATAATCGCCATTTTGTAATGTAGGAACTTTACTAAAAAATTTTGTATTTCTATAATTATGACCTACTATACAGAAATTACCAACTTCATTTGGATCAGGTCCCCAGAATTTTGTAGGGGATATTTTTAGTAATGATTCTGTTTCTTCTACAGAATCTGTTTGCCCGTCCAATATTGGATAATTAACATTTATTTTGGGTATATTTATGGTTGCTATTGTTGTATAGTTAAAACCATCACTGGTTGTTTGTACATTTGTCCTATTTACGGTTTTTTGAGTATCATTATAATTTGAGTTGGCTTCTTCTGAAGAGTCATTCAAGATAGCAACTAATATATCTTCATCAGCTAAAGTATTATCATTGACATCTTGATTGAATTCATCAAGTATTGCCTGAGAAGTTTCTTCACTTTTATTTCTATCTACTTCTGCATAAATGTAAAAAGAAATTAATGAGAATACCAAAAAAACAGACAAAAAGAAGTAGAACTTATATACTTTCTTTTTTCTCTTCAATTCAGGTGTGATATAAAGTTTTTTGGTTACTAATATCTGATTCATAAAACTCTCCTATTATATACTTCATTTTTATTATAACATGAAATAAAGTTTTTTAAAATACTTTATATGAATAATTTGTATTATTTCATAAATTCGTTTGTTATATTTGCAAAATCTTGAAGTGTTAATTTTTCTGCTCTTATATCTTCTGGAAGATTTAATTTTTTTAATATAGATAAGCCTTCTTCTTTATTTAAAAAAACTTTTGTGTTTGCAAGAGCATTTACCAAAGTTTTTCTTCTTTGCATAAAGCTACACTTAATAATTCTAAACATTATCTTTTTACTTTTTACTTCTACAGGAGGTGTTTTTCTTATATTTAGTTTTATTACTTCAGAAGTAACCTCGGGTTCTGGTATGAAAGAATCTTTAGAAACCTCTAAAATGGTTTCAGATGTTGCGTAATAATAAACAGAATAAGTAATAGCTCCTGTATTTTTATCTCCAGGTGTTGCAGTTAATCTATCTGCAACTTCTTTTTGAACCATTACAGTCATAGAATTTAAATCTAAATTATCTTCTAATAACTTCATAATAATAGGTGTTGTAATATAATATGGAAGGTTTGCAACTATTTTTACTTCTTTAATATTAGAGTTTTCTTTTTCTTTTTTTATAATAGCATTTAAATCAACTTTTAGAATATCTCCATGTATGAGTTCAAAATTATTATATAATTTAAATCTGTCTTCTAATATTTTTATCATTTTTTTATCTAATTCAATGCAAATAACTTTTTTTGCTTTTTCTAATAAATATTTAGTAAGAGTACCAAGTCCTGGACCAATTTCTATGATTAAATCATTTTCATCTATACTACTACCGCTGATTATTTCTTCTACAACTTTATCATTAATTAAAAAGTTTTGACCTAAAGATTTATTGGCTCTTATATTATATTTTTTCATAATAAATTTTGTATCTTCTAAAATATCACTCATCTTAAACCTCTATTTATATAAATTTATTATTATTTTATAATAAAAAGGGGATATTTTCAATAGAAAAAGAAGTAATTTACATAAAAAACAAAAATGAGACAAAACAGCGATAAAATTATGGTGAATAAAGGTGATATTTGTGTGAATTTCCTTGACTTTTTATATATTTTTCCTTAAAATAAGTGTATAAAATTTTAACAAAAGAGGCATGTTTATGAAAAAAGAAAAAGATAGTAATAAAAATAAGAAAAATAAAAAGAAAAATAATCACAATTCAAATAATAATATAATAAAGATGAAAACGCCATATGAATCAGGAAATATGATTCAGACTAAAAAATTTAGAATTTCAATAATAGTCATTATGTTGATATTTGTAATATTATTAGGAAGAATTGGATTTTTACAATTTGTTGAAGGAAGTACATTAAAGGAAGCAGCATATAATCAACAGGCTATAAATCAGATTATAAGTCCAAAGCGTGGAAATATATATGATTCAACAGGGAAAGCTTTAGCAATAAGTGCACAGGTTGATACTATCACAATCAACCCTGCAAAGATAACAGAAGAAGGTGATGAAGAAGCAACAAAAGAATTAAAAGAAAAAGTTGCCAAGGGCTTATCAGATATTTTTGCATTGGATTATAACGAAACATTAGAAAAAGTAAATAGTACTTCACAAGTAGAAACTATTGCTAAAAAAGTTGAACAGGATAAAGTAGATGAATTAAAAAGTTGGATGGAAGAAAATGAGATATCAGTTGGAATAAACATAGATGAAGATACAAAGAGGTATTATCCATATGATAATGTAGCGTCTAGTGTAATAGGATTTTGTGGAAATGATAATCAAGGTTTAAGTGGAATAGAATATCAATGGGATTCTATATTAACAGGGACTCCAGGAAAAATAGTAAGCTCAAAAGGTAGTGATCAACAAGAAATTCCAGATTCAGAAGAAACATATATATCAGCAGAAAATGGTAGTGACATAACGCTTACAATAGATTTTAATATTCAAACAATAGTAGAAAAATATTTAAAACAAGCAGTAGAAGAAAATGATTGTAAAAAAGGTGGAAATGCAATAGTAATGAATCCACAAAACGGAGATATTTTAGCTATGGCATGTTATCCAGATTATAATTTAAATGAACCATATACTCCAAATGCAGTACTTGCAGAGACTTATGATTCATTATCATCTGAAGAAAAAAGTGAAGCATTATATAAAATGTGGTCAAATAAGTCAGTATCAGAGACTTATGAGCCAGGTTCAGTATTTAAACTTATTACATCATCAGTAGCATTAGAAGAAAACATAACAACAACAGACAAACCGGGAGACTTTGTATGTAAAGGATATGAAGAATTTGAAGATGCATCAAGAAGTGAGCCACTAAAAATATCATGTTGGACTAGTGCACATGGCGAATTAAGTTTAAGACAAGCACTAGAAAAATCTTGTAATCCATCATTTATGCAATTGGGAAAGAGAATAGGAGCTTCAACTTTATATAAATATTATGATGCTTTTGGTTTGTTTGATAAAACAAATTCAGGATTATATGGAGAGCAAAGTAGCATATTTTATAAATTGGAAGATGTGGGCCCAGTTGAGCTTGCAACAATGTCATTTGGTCAGAGATTTAATATTACCCCACTTCAAATGGTAACAGCTATTTCTTGTATAGCAAATGATGGAGTATTGTTACAACCAAGAATTATAAAACAAATAACAAATACTGAAACAGGAGCTGTAACAGAAATGCCTGTTACAGAAGTAAGACAAGTAATATCAAAACAGACAGCAGATCAGGTAAAATCTATGATGGAATCAGTTGTAACAGAAGGAACAGGTAAGCATGCAGCAGTTACAGGATATTCAGTAGGAGGAAAATCAGGAACATCAGAGCCAATTTATACTAATACAGATGCAGGATATGTTGCATCATTTGCAGCAATATCACCAATAGAGGATACGCAAGTTGTAATATTGGTTACATTATATGATCCACCAGCAAGTAATCACCAAGGAGGAACATTAGTAGCACCAGTTGTATCACAAATGTTAACAGAAATATTACCATATTTAGGAATACCATCAACAGATACAGAAACGGAAGATACGAGTAATTTAATAATGGTTCCAGATGTTAGAAACAAGACTGTAGCAGAAGCACAAAAAACCTTAGAAACTGCAGGATTTAAAGTTATAACACATATTAATGGAGATGCAAATACTCTATTAGTTTCAGATCAAACACCAAAGCCAGGAGCAAGTTTATCTAAAAATTCAATTATAGTTCTTTATGGAGAAGGCAGCGAAGTTTCAACTTCGGTTGCAGTACCTGATTTAAAAGGTATGAATGCATCACAGGCAACAACAGCTTTAAGGGAGAAAAATTTAAATATTAGTATAGAAGGAAAAGGAACTGTAATTACACAAGATTATATGGCAAATGAACAAGTACAAGAAGGAACAATTATAAAAGTCACATTAAAGCAAACAATAGTAGGTGGAGCACAATAAATAATAAGAAAGAAGGTCAAAAGACCTTCTTTTTTTCTAAAAAATAAAAAAATTTTAAAAAAACTATTGCAAATTATAAAAAGTTATATTAAAATTTAGGTGAAGTGGAGAGAAGTGGTACAAAGTGGTAACAAAGTGGAAAGAGGTGAAATGTAATTGCTAATTGGTGAATACGAGCATTCTCTAGATACAAAAGGCAGATTAATAATGCCTGCGAAATTAAGACAAGACATGGGAGATAAGTTCATCGTAACAAAAGGACTAGATGGATGTTTATTTGCGTTTTCACAAAATGAGTGGTTAAATTTCGAAACAAAATTAAAATCATTACCTCTATCAGATAGAAATGCCAGAAACTTTGTAAGATTTTTCTTATCAGGAGCAACAGAATGTGAATTAGATAAACAGGGAAGATTCTTAATTCCTAATAATTTAAGGGTAGCAGCAAACTTAGAAAAAGAAACAGTAATTATAGGAGTAGGAACAAGACTTGAAATTTGGGATAAAGCTACATGGGATAAATGTGATGAAAACATTTCTGCAGATGAAATTGCAGAGAACATGACAATGCTTGGTATATAACTTTAAAAAAGTTTATATATAAACAAAAGATAAGCGGACAAAAGATAAAAAACAAAGTACAAAAGAAAAAGTCGCAGAAGAAATTAAAAAACACAAAAGATAAAATGCAAAAGAAAATTTTACAGAAGAAAAATTATACAAAAGAAAAAGTTGTACAAAAGATAAATGTACAAAAGATATTTAATTAAACATTTTATACACGAGAAAAAACCAAAAGAAAGTACATATAAAGAAAAACAGCTGGTAGTTTTATAATTGCCAGCTGAAATTGCATTATAGAATTTAGAGGTGTAAAATTGGAATTTAAACATGAACCAGTAATGCTGGAAGAATGTATTACAGGGTTAAACATTAAAGAAAATGGCATATATGTAGATGGAACTCTTGGTGGTGCAGGCCATAGTAAGGAAATTTTAAAAAGATTATCTAAAGATGGAAAGTTAATCGGAATAGATAGAGATGAAGAAGCATTAAAGGCTGCTAAAGAAAATTTAAAAGAGTTTCAAAATGTAATATATGTTCATGATAATCATGATAATATAAAAAGTATATTAGAAGATTTAAAAATAGATAAAGTAGATGGGATTTTATTAGATTTAGGAGTTTCCTCATATCAATTAGATGAAAGAAATAGAGGATTTAGTTACTTAGGTGAAAATGAATTAGATATGAGAATGGATAAATCCCAAAAACTAACGGCAAAAGATGTTGTTAATAAATATAAAGAAGAAGAGCTAGCAAATCTTATTTATCAATATGGAGAAGAAAGATTTTCTAGAAAAATTGCAAAAAATATTTGTGAATATAGAAAGCAAAAAGAAATTACTACTACTAAAGAATTAGTAGAAATAATAGAAAAATCAATACCAATGAAATTTCAAAAAGATGGACATCCTGCAAAAAGAACATTTCAAGCAATTAGAATAGAAGTGAACAATGAAATAAAACCATTATATGAAACAGTAAAAAATTGTATAGAATGTTTAAAGCCAGAAGGAAGGCTATGTATAATAACATTTCATTCATTGGAAGATAGAGCTGTTAAAAATGCATATGTTGATGCAAAAGGGAAATGTACATGTCCAAAAGATTTACCATATTGTGTATGTGGAGCAAAATCTTTAGGAAAAATAATTACAAAAAAACCAATTACAGCAACAGAAGAAGAAAAAAGTAGAAATTCAAGAAGTAAAAGTGCTAAACTTAGAATTTTTGAAAGGAAATAATATCAAAAGAAAAGGAGGTGAGGTAACTTATGGCAAGGAGTGGATATCAATATACTACAAATCCAAGAAAGTTAGAACCAGATTATAGACAAACTAAACAAAGAAGGAAATTAAAAGTAGTAGAAGATGTACCAAGACAAAAAGTACAAATATCAAAAGAGCAAAGAAAAAAGCAAATGAAAGTAACTTTATTTGTTATTGCTATTTTTACAATATTGCTTACTATAAGTTACCGAAACTCACAGATAAATGAAAAATTTACAGAGGTACAAAATTTAAAACAAGAATTAGCTTCTTTGCAAAAAGAAAATGAACAAACAAAAGTTAGCATACAAAATGGTTTAAATTTAAAAAATATAGAAAAATTAGCAAAAGAAAAATTAGGTATGCAAAAATTAACAAGCAAGCAGACAGTATATGTAAGTTTACCAAAAAAAGACTATGTAGAATCAGCTTCTGAAGAAGTTGTATTAGAAGATAATGAAAATTGGTTCCAAAAGTTTGTTGATAAAATATTTAATAGATAAAATTTATAAAGAATAAAAGAAGAACTTCCTAATAAAATTAATTAGGAGGTTTTTTTATGATTGAAACAAAATTATCAAACAAGAAGAAGATGCGCAATATGTTATTCATTTGTTTCTTAATTTTGATATTACTGGGACGGAAGGATTGCATTTATTCAATTTATACAAGGAAACGAACTAAAAGAATTAGCATATATGCAACAAACACTAGATAGAAGTATAAATCCTAAAAGAGGAACTATTTATGATGCAACAGGTAAAAATATTTTAGCAATTAGTAGCACTGTTGAAACTGTAACAGTAAATCCAGGGAATATTGCAAAAGAAGATAAAGAAAAAGTTGCAAAAAAATTGTCAGAGTTATTTGAGTTAGATTATGAAACTGTATTAAAAAAGGTTACTAAAAGAAGCTCAATAGAAACAATAGTAAGACAGGTCGAAAAGGAAAAAACAGATGAATTAAGGACATGGATGGAAGAAAATAATATACTTACAGGAATAAACATTGATGAAGATACTAAAAGATATTACCCAAATGCTACTTTGGCTTCTCAAATAATAGGATTTTGTGGAAGCGATAATCAAGGACTAGATGGAATAGAAGCAAAATATGATGATGAGCTAAAAGGTGAAAAAGGAAGTATTCAAAGACATACAGATGCAAAAGGAGGAGAAATAGGAGAAGAAGGAGAAAATTATGTTCCGGCAGTTGATGGAAATGATTTAGTTCTTACAATAGATTTAAATATACAGTCAATTGTAGAAAAATACTTAGAAGAAGCATGTATAGATAATAAATGCACAGATGGTGGAAATGTAATAGTAATGAATCCACAAAATGGAGATATATTAGCTATGGCAACATATCCTTCATATAATCTAAATGAACCTTTTGAACCTTATACGGATGAATTAAAGCAAAATTGGGAAACAATGTCCCAGCAAGAAAAAACTACTGCACTTCAAGCTGTATGGAGAAATAAAGCAATTGCAGATACATATGAGCCAGGTTCAGTTTTTAAATTAATTACGGCATCAGCTGCATTGGAAGAAGGTATTACTGATACAGATAATGAAGGAGAATTTACTTGCACAGGAGGGATTGAAGTAGCAGGTGTTAGAATAAAATGTTGGAGATATTATAGACCACATGGAAGTGAAAGTTTAAGGCAAGCTTTAATGAATTCTTGTAATCCTGTTTTTATAGGGCTTGGTCAAAAATTAGGTGTAGATACATATTATAGCTATTTAGAAAAATTCAAGTTACTAGAAATAACAGGAATAGATTTACCAGGTGAAGCGGGAAGTATATTTCTTAAAAAAGACAAAGTTGGGCCTGTAGAGCTTGCAACGATTAGTTTTGGTCAAAGATTTGAAATAACACCAATTCAATTAGTAACGGCAGTATCAGCAATAGCAAACGGAGGAACAAGTATAAAGCCAAGAGTTGTAAAAGAAATTATTGATAGCCAAACAAATGAAATAACTTATGTACCTGTGGAAAAAGGAGAAACAGTTATATCAAAGGAAACCTCAGAAAAAGTACTTAGCATGATGGAGTCTGTTGTATCAGAAGGAACTGGAAAAAATGCAAAAGTTGCAGGATATAGAATAGGAGGAAAGACTGGAACATCAGAGGATGGGGTAAATACTAATAAATATGTTACATCATTTCTAGGAGTAGCTCCAATAGATAATCCACAAGCAGTTGTATTAGTTACACTTTATAATCCTACTGGAGAAGGAGGTCATCAAGGAGGTGGAGTTGCAGCACCTGTTGGAGGTCAAATATTTAGTGAAATATTACCATATTTAGAAGTTAATAAAACTGAGGAAGGAGAAGAGGAATTAGTAGAAGTTCAAACACCAGACGTCTTAGGAAAAAGTTTAAAAGAAGCAGAAAGTATATTAAAGGATAATGGATTAGAGGCTGTATATGAAATTGAAAGTGAAGAGATAGATAAAGAAAATACATATATAAAAGAACAAACACCTAAAGCGGGAATTAAAGTAAATAAAGGAAGTAAAATATATTTAAAATAGATAGATTTTTTAGACAAAATGTGATATAGTATGTGAGAAAGAAGGTAGAAGTTTATGGAAAAAGAAAATTGCTTTGATTTAAATTTGGTGGATTTTAGTAAAAAAACTGAAATAGTAGAAACCATTTTAATAGCAATAGGAGCATTATTAACTCCGTTTATAATTCCACAATTTTTACAATTAGTTTTTGGAAAAACAAGTTTTATTGCGAGTAATTCCCAATATGTAGTAGGAACTATTGTAAATATTGCATTAATTTTTGCGGGAGTTAATGTAAAAGGTTATAAAAAAATTATAGGAATAATAACACTTCCTAGCATATCTGCAATATGTAGTGGATTTATTTTTAAGACGGCATCTATATATACAGTTTATTTGATACCAGCAATTTGGATTGGAAATTTTGCTTTTGTATATTTATATAGAAAAATATATGTAGAGAAAAAGAAAAATTATATATTAGCATCAATTCCAGCAATATTAGTTAAAGCAGCGATTATATTTTTTGGATTTAATTTATTAACATGGGTTAGTGTTATACCAAGTCAAGGTAAAGTTTTTCAAGCTTTACAATTATCAATGGGAATGAATCAATTAGTTACAGCTACAATAGCAGCTGTTTTGGTAGCTGGAATAATAGCAGCAATTAAAGCTAAAAAAGGACTATACAAAAAATCATAAAAGTTGTATAATATAGCAGAATTCATAATTAAAATTTTTATTTATTAATATTTACATCGAAAGGATTAAGAATATGAAATTAAAAGACTTATTAATGGGATTAGATGGTTTAAAAGCAAGAGGCAGCTTAGATATTGATATTAAGAATATTTCATGTAATTCTAATGAGGTAAAAGATGGAGACTTATTTGTAGCAATAAAAGGATTTGAATATGACGGACATGAATTTATTAATGATGCAATAGAAAAAGGTGCAACAGCAGTTATTATAGAAGAAGGATGCAATTTAAAATCTTTTAAAGTAAAATCAGATACAGTTGTTGTAATGGCAAAAGATACAAGAGAAGCTTTGGCGATTATTTCATGTAATTTTTATAAAAATCCTTCTAGAAAATTTAAATTAATAGGAATAACCGGAACAAAAGGAAAAACTACGACTTCATATATGATAAAAGAAATATTGGAAAGAGCAGGAAAAAAGGTAGGATTAATTGGAACTTTAGAAACATGCATAAATGGAAAAAAAATAAAATCAAATGAAAGAACAACGCCAGAGAGTTTAGAATTACAGGAATTGTTTAGCAGAATGGTAAAAGAAAAAGTAGAAGTTGTTGTTATGGAAGTATCTTCACAAAGTTTAAAACTTCATAGAGTAACTGGATGTGATTTTGATATTGCAGTGTTTACAAATTTTTCAGAAGATCATATAAGCAAAATAGAACATCCTACAATGGAAGATTATTTACAATCAAAATTGAAATTATTTGAGATGTGTAGAGTAGGAATAGTAAATAGTGATGATGTGCAAGGCGCAAAAATAGCAAGAACATTTGTGAATAATGATATAACGACATTTGGAATAGATAATTTTGCAAATGTAATGGCAAGAGATGTTACAGTAACAAATACCTATGCAGATTTTAAAGTAAAATTAACAGATAGAAATGAAAGAGTAAAAGTCGGAATACCAGGTAGATTTAGTGTATATAATGCACTAGCAGCTATTTGTGTTGCTAAAAAGTTTAATGTATCTCCAGATGTTATAAAAGATGCTTTGTTAGAAGTGAGAGTGCCTGGTAGATCAGAAATGGTTGACAATAAATTGGAAATACCAATTATGATAGACTATGCACATACTCCAGAGAGCTTAGAAAATATATTAAAAGCAGTTAAAATATATACAAGGGGAAGAGTTATTTGCGTGTTTGGCTGTGGGGGAAATAGAGATTCCACTAAAAGACCTATTATGGGAGAAATAGCTGGAAGAACAGCTGATTACACGTTTATTACAACAGATAATGCAAGAAATGAAAAACCAGAAGATATTGCATCTCAAATAGAGGCAGGGATTAAGAAAACAAAAGGTAAATACTCTGTTATTTTGGATAGAAAAGAGGCTATAAAAGAAGCAATAAAAATGGCAAATAAAATGGATATAGTTGTTATTGCAGGAAAAGGACATGAATTATATCAAGAGATAAATGGTGAAAAAATACCATTTGATGAAAGGAAAATTATAAAGGAAATAACAAATGAAATAAAATAGAGGATAGAATAATTTTCTGTCTTTGGAAAGGTTTAGAATAATGAAAATAGAGACATCACTATTAATTATATCGTTTTTTATAACAGTAATATTAGGAATGATTATTATTCCAATACTTAGAAAATTTAAAGTTGGACAAATAGAAAGAGAAGATGGACCAAAATCACATCTAAAAAAACAAGGAACACCTACAATGGGTGGAATAATGATGATTATTTCAATGATAATTGTAGTAACAGGAGCATACATATATTTAGTAGTAAATAATCAAGGAGATTTAGCACATAATTTGCTTCCAATATTATTACTTACAATAGGATTTGGATTAATTGGATTTATAGATGATTTTAAAAAATTAGTATTAAAAAACACAAAAGGTTTAAAACCAAGTTATAAAATGTTAGGTTTACTTATAATATCAGTAGCATATGTTATTTATTTAGTATATGGATTACATATAGGAACTGATACTTATATACCTATTATGAAAGAATATGTAACAATGCCAATATATTTATATATTCCATTTGCAATACTTGTAATACTTGGAACCACAAATGCGGTTAATCTAACTGATGGAATAGATGGATTAGCTTCTAGTGTAAGTGCAATTATAATTACATGTCTTACAATAATTGGAATATTATTTGGCCATCCAGAAATATCTATATTTGGTAGTTGCGTTGTAGGTAGCATTTTAGGATTTTTAATGTTTAATTTACATCCAGCAAAAGTATTTATGGGTGATACTGGTTCACTTCTTTTAGGGGGAGTGGTTTCAGCTATGGCACTTTATTTGAAAATGCCGTTATTGTTAATAGTAATAGCTCTAGTACCAGTGATTGAGACATTATCAGTAATTATTCAAGTGGCATATTTTAAAAAGACAGGAAAAAGAGTATTTAAAATGACACCAATACATCACCACTTTGAATTATCAGGTTGGAAAGAAAATAAAGTAGTAGTGGTATTTTCTTTATTTACTTTAGTAATGTGCATAATTGGACTAATGATTATATAGAATTATAGTAGAAACAAAAGTTAAGGAAGGAAGAAATTTATATGGCAAAAAAGAAAAACAAAACTTTTTCAAGTTTTGTAAATAATCCAATAGATTTTACCTTGGTAATAACTATTTTATTGTTATTATCAATAGGGTTAATTATGGTGCTTTCTGCAAGTTCACCATCAGCTTTAGCAGAAGATGGAAATAGTTATTCATATTTTACTAAACAACTTATTTTTGCAATACTTGGAATAATTGCTATGTTATTTATATCTAAAATAGATTATAGGTTTTATCAAAAGTTTTATAAGCATGCATGGATAATAGCATTTATTTTATTAGCTTTAGTCCTTGTAGCTGGTGATGAAGTAAATGGTGCTACAAGATGGATTTCAATTACAGATACATTGTCATTCCAGCCTTCAGAAGCAGTAAAACTTTTAATGATTATATTTTATGCAGGAATTTTAGTTAAAAATAGAGATGAACTTCAAAAGTATGGGAAAGGTTTTATAAAACATCTGATATTTTTAGCACCAATTATACTTTTACTTTTGTTAGAACCACATTTTAGCGCATCTATCGTAATAATAGGTATTTGTGCAATTATGATGATTATGGCAGGTTGCAAGTTTTGGCACTTTTTGGTTACAGGAGGAGTAATTGGAATTCCAGCAATAATAGCACTAGTAATTACATCTCCATATCGTTTACAAAGGGTAACAACTTTTTTAGACCCTTGGAAAGATGCAACAGGAGATGGGTGGCAAGTAATTCAAAGTTTATATGCAATTGGCTCAGGAGGTTTGTTTGGTGTAGGATTAGGTGAAAGTAAGCAAAAATATTTATACATACCAGAACCACATAATGATTTTATATTCTCAATTTTAGGAGAAGAATTAGGATTTATTGGTTGCGCAGTAGTTTTGATATTGTTTGCAATATTAATTTGGAGAGGTATATTAATTGCAATGAAGGCTCCAGATATGTTTGGAAGTTTGCTTGCCATTGGTATAACAGCATTGGTTGCAATTCAAGTAGTTATAAATGTAGCAGTTGTAACATCATCTATGCCTGCAACAGGAATGCCACTACCGTTCTTTAGTTACCGGTGGTACAGCGCTATTTATATTACTGTGTGAGATGGGAATTTTATTAAATATATCAAGAGCTTCAGCAAAAGAATAAAAAGAATAGAGACACTTTAAAAATAAATTGTTAAAAAAGTGTCTCTTATTTATAAAAATATCGAAGTTAGTAGGTGAGAAAAATGAAAGCTATTATAGCAGCGGCAGGTACGGCTGGACATATTAATCCAGGACTTGCAATAGCAAATAAAATAAAAAAAGAACAAAAAGATTCTGAAATTATATTTATAGGAACAACAAGAGGATTAGAAAATGACCTTGTTCCAAGAGCAGGATATAAATTAAAAACAATAGATGCTTATGGATTAAGTAAAGAAATTTCGATAGAAAATATAAAAAAAATGTATAAAACTTTGAAAGGATTTGGAGAGGCAAAGAAAATAATAAAAGAATTTAAGCCAGATATAGTAATAGGAACAGGAGGATATATTTGTGGAGCAACAATTACTGCGGCACATAGTTTAAATATTCCAACATTATTACATGAATCTAATGCTTTTCCAGGAAAAGCAGTTAAGATGCTTGCAAAAAAAACAGATACAATACTAGTTTCTTTTAAAGATGCAACTCCAAGAATAAAAAATTGTAAAAATGTGGTTTTTACAGGAACACCAGTAAAGATTAAAAAACAAAATTATTCAGAAGAAGCAAAAAATAGAATAATATACGGTGTAGATTTAGATATAAATAAACCAATAGTATTAGTATTTGGTGGAAGTCAAGGTGCTAAAAAAATTAATGATACAATAATAGAAATAATAAAAAATAGAAAAAATAAAGATTACCAAATGATATGGGCAACAGGACCAAAACAATTTGATGCTATTAAAGAAGAGTTAGAAGATTTAAGATTAGATATTAATAATATACCAAATATGAAAATTATGCCATACATATATAATATGGAAGAACTTATGAATGTGGTTGATTGTATTGTTGCAAGAAGTGGTGCAATGACAATTACAGAAATATCAAATTTAGGAAAGCCATCAATACTTATTCCTCTTCCAAATGTAAGCCATAATCACCAGTTGTATAATGCAAAAGTGCTAGAAAATGTAGGAGCAGCCAAAATAATACTAAATGATGAAATAAATGGTGAAAAGTTAAATAATGCAGTTGAAGAAATTGTTTTAAATAAAGAAAAAGAAAAAGAAATGGGAGAAAATGCACTTAAAATGTCAACGGCAAATGCAGAAGAAAAAATATATAAAGAGATAGAAAAATTAGTTAATAGAGGTAAGTAAAAAATGATTAAGAGTATACAATTTAAAATAATATTGGTTTTTTTCTTAGTAGGAATTATTTTGATAGGAGCATTACGGATATTTCTATATGTATTCTTTAAATGTGTTAAATGGAGCGATTGAGAATGGAGCTTTAAATGATTTACAGCAAATATCAAATATTATTACTGATGTAAGACAAAATACGTTTATTGCATTAATTGCTTGTACAATAGTTTTTCTAGTTATAGGAATTCTTATATTCTTATTTTTATCAAGATTTGTAATTTATCCAATTAATAAATTAATAAAAAGTGCAGAAAAAATAGCTGAAGAAGATGGAAAAGAAGGAACAAAGAAAATAAAGTCAAAAAAGAAAACAGATATGGACAACCTAGAAGATGTACTTGGACTTATGACTACTGAACTTAAAGAAAAATTAAGTGAAGTATCAACACAAAAAAATCAAATTGAAACAATACTTTTACATATGACTGATGGGATTATTGCATTTAATAGACAAGGAGAAGTAATTTTAATAAATCCAGCTGCTAAAAAGTTTTTAAGTATAGGGCCAGAGGATGAGACTTTTGATGAAATATTTAAAAAATATGATGTAAATATTAATATGGAAAAAATTATTTATTTAGAGAATTGGACATCAACTGAACAAAGAATACAAGTTGACGATAAATATGTAAATGTGTTTTTTGCACCTTTTAAAAATGATACAGAAAGGCCAGATGGTGTAATTGCTGTAATACAAGATATTACAGAACATGTAAAATTAGATAATATGCAAAAAGAATTAGTTGCTGATGTGTCTCATGAACTAAAGACGCCTATAACTTCAATTATGGGGTATGCTGATACTTTGCTAGAAGGGGAATATGATAAAGAAACACAAGAGAAGTTTTTAAATGTAATAGCTACAGAAGCTAGAAGAATGGCAAGATTAGTTACAGATTTATTAACACTTTCAAGATATGATAATAATAAAAATTCTGCAACTAAAGAATCGTTTGATTTAGGTGATTTAGTTAAAAAATGTCAGGACAAGCTAGGTATAGAAATAAAGAAGAAAAATCATAATGTAAATTGTTTTGTAACAGCAGATGTGCCACCAGTTTATGCGAATAAAGACGACATAGAAAGAGTTGTTTTAAATGTATTATCAAATAGTATAAAATACACACCAGATGGCGGTGAAATAAAGATATATGTAGGATTTGTTTATAATGATGCATATATTAAAGTGTTTGATAATGGAATAGGAATACCAGAAGAGGATTTAGGAAGAATTTTTGAAAGATTTTATCGTGTAGATAAGGCACGTACAAGAGAAATGGGAGGGACTGGACTTCGGACTTTCTATTGCTAAAGAAATATTAGATAAAAATGGAGGAAGTATAGATATTAAAAGTGTAGTAGGACAAGGTACTGAAGTTGTAATTAGAATTCCAACAAAGCAAGAATTTTAGTTGATAAATTTGTAAAATTAATGTATAATAAAAAAGTGAGAAACACTAAAGTAAAAAAGGAGAGATAAAGTTGAATTCAACAGTTAAAGAAGTATTAGAATGGGTATATTGTATTATTATTGCATTGGTGCTTGCAATGTTATTTCGTTATTTTATAGGAACACCAACAGTTGTTCAAATGAGTTCAATGTATCCAACATTAGTAGAAGACCAAAGACTATGGCTAAATAGATGGGGAAGAACAACTAAAACTTTACCTGAGAGAGGAGAAATAATAACTTTTGAAGAACCTGCAAAATTAGAGTATTCAGAGTCAGAAATAGATTTATCCAATCCTGTAGCTTATTATGAAGATAGAAATGCTTGGGAATGGTTTGTAAAGAATTTCTTAGAAATAGGAAAAAGGAGTTATATTAAAAGAGTAATAGCTTTACCAGGTGAACATGTACAAATAAAGGATGGAAAAGTTTATATAAATGATGAAGAATTAGATGAACCATATCTACAAGATGGAATTGTAACGGATGTAAGTGGTGTTATGGGAGCACCTTTTGATGATTTTATAGTTCCAGAGAATTGTGTGTTTGCTATGGGAGATAATAGAAATCATAGTACAGATTGTAGGTCATTTGGATGTATTCCATTAGAAAAAATAGAAAGTACAGTTGCAATTAGAATTTGGCCGTTAAATAAATGGGGTAAAGTAGAATAAAAGGAGAAAGCTAAATGTTTCAAAATATTCTAGGAAATAGAAAAATAAAAGAAGCTTTACAAGAAACAATCAAAAATGATAAAGTATCACATAGTTATTTATTTATAGGACAATCAGGAATAGGTAAGAAATTAATAGCAGAGGAATTTGCAAAGGCAATTCTTTGCCTAAATGATAATAATAAATATTGTAACAATTGTAAATCTTGCTTAGAATTTGAAGGAAAAAATAATCCGGATTTCTTTATAATAGAGCCTGATGGCAATGTAATAAAGATAGAACAGATTAGAAATATGCAAAAGGGAATACAAGAAAAACCAATTATATCAAGCAAAAAAGTATATATAATAAATGATGCAGATAAGATGAAAAAAGAAGCTCAAAATGCTTTATTAAAAACTTTGGAAGAACCACCAGATTTTGTAACAATTATTTTGATTGGCGAGAATGAAAATGCATTTCTTCCTACAATAAGATCAAGATGTATGATATTACATTTTAATTCTATTTCTAATTCAGATATGAAAAAATATTTACAAGAAAATTATGATATTAATGTTACCTCTAATATGTTAGATGTATTTCAAGGAAGTATTGGAAAAGCAATAGAACTTAAAGATAAACAAGAAGAGTATTTAATAATTGAACAAGCAATAGAAAATATAGAAAAAGAAGACTTAATAGATTTAGTGAAAAAATTGGAAATATTATATACCTCAAAAGATGAAATATTAGATATGTTAGATTATATAAATATAATTTTATTGAGAAAATCAAAAGAAAATGTAAAATATACAAATTGTATAGAAATTGTAGAAAATACTAAAAGAAGAATTGCTCAGAATGCTAATTATGATATGAGTATAGACAATATGTTATTTAATATTTGGGAGGAAGTAGTTTGAAAAATATAATAGGAGTCAGATTTAAAAAATTAGGAAAGATATATTTTTTTAATCCTAAAAATTTAAAAGTAAGAAAAGGAGTAAAAGTAATAGTTGAAACAGCTCAAGGTGAAGAGTATGGTGAGGTTGTTATTCCTAATCGTTATGTAGAAGACGAAAAGATAATTGCACCTTTAAAAAAGGTAATTAGAATAGCAAATGTAAGAGACCATAAGCATTTTGAAGAATGTAAAAGAAAAGAAAAAGAGGCTTTTAAAATTTGTCAAAAGAAAATAAAAGAACATAAACTTGATATGACTTTAACTGATGTCGAATACAAGTTTGATGGTAGTAAAATATTATTTTATTTTACAGCAGATGGAAGAATTGACTTTAGAGAATTGGTAAAAGATTTAGCTGCAATTTATAAGACGAGAATTGAATTAAGGCAGATAGGTGTAAGAGACGAAGTAAAAAGAATAGGTGGAAATGGCGTTTGTGGTAGAGAACTTTGTTGTTGTACATTTTTAAGAGATTTTGAAGCTGTATCAATAAAAATGGCTAAAGAACAAAACTTATCTCTTAATCCAAGTAAAATTTCAGGAAATTGTGGCAGGCTTATGTGTTGCTTAAAATATGAAAGTGATGTTTATGAAGAAAAATTGAAGAGGCTTCCAAGTATTGGAGCAATTGTAAAAACTCCGGATGGTGAAGGCGAAGTTGACAATATAGAAACTTTAAGAGAGATTATTAGAGTAAAAGTAAAAGATGGAGATAATTTTGTTTCTAAAAAATATCCAGCAAGTGAAATAACTATAATAAAAGATAATAAGGCGGAAAAAGTTGATGATGAAGAAATAGAACATCAAAAAGAGTTAGAAGAACTAGAAAAGTTAGAGCAAGAAGATAAAAAAAGAGAAACTAATGAAGACGAGTTTTAATACTTGTCTTTTTTAAAAAAGTAAAGGAGTAAATAATGAAAGTATTAACAATAAAACAACCTTGGGCAAGTTTGATAATAGAAGGATATAAAAGATTTGAGTTTAGAAGTTGGAGAACAAATTATAGAGGAGAATTGTTGATTCATGCAGGGAAATCTATTGATAAAGAAGCTTATGAAAGATTAAAAGGTTATTTAAAAGATATGCCTTTAGGAAAGATTATTGGAAAAGTAGAACTCACTGATTGTATAAAAACAACTCCTGAATTCTTTGAACATAGATTAAAAGAAAATAAAGATGTTTATACTAAAAGTAGTTTTAAGGAAGAATATGCTTGGCAAGTTAAAGTAGAGGAAAAGTTTGAAAAACCAATAGATGCAAAGGGAAAATTAGGGCTATGGAATTATGAAAAATAAAGGTCATAGTTCTAAGTAATTTGGTAGATAAAAAATTTGAGGAGTATTTTAGAAAAAGAGGTATAGATTATATAGGTTTTGCTCTTAAACCATTAAAGAAAAACTTTATTAAGCTTGTGAAAAAATGAATTTGAGTCCATACAAGATTCTTGTTATTGGAGATGATTTTATTGATGATATTTATGGAGAAAAAAGAAATAATATGATGACAGCTTGGGTAAAGAATGTTGAAGAAGAGATGTAGAAAGCTTAGTCTATTTAGATTTATCTCATAACCCGAAGGTCGTAAGTTCGAGTCTTACCCCCGCAACCAAAGATTTTATTAGAGTCGCAAGAGATTGTGGACTCTTTATTTTTGCCCATTTGAAGTTACATAAAATGAATTGGGCACCATTTGGGCACAGATCTATGTACAAAGGTTATTGGTAAACCTTGAATTTCCGATATTTAAAAGTATATTTGATTAAATTCTATTTGAAATAAATTTTAAAAGTTTCTGCTTAAATTATAAAATATAAAATTGTAAAATTAATTAAAAGTATTTAAGCAGAAACCGTCATATCTTGATTTACTTCTTTATTATTATAATTTTTCATAGAATTTCTTCCTTTCAATTTTTTGTTTAAATTTATGT
>CALXFC010000004.1 GCA_944387485.1 uncultured Clostridia bacterium | reverse complement strand
ATATAGTTTTGATATATACTGTATATAGTTAATTTATAATATTAAATTTGATTTTACACACTTAACTTGAAACCGTCTCAGTGCTACTTATATATAAAGTGAGACGGGCTGCGCCGTAGCCATCCGCACTGGTCGGACCGTTGCTGAACCCAATCTTAGGTGAATCGCTAGCGTAGTAACCGCCTCCACGACTAACACGAAAATTAGCGGAATTAGCCTCTAAGGTCCATTCATAATGACAGCCATAAAGGTCATATACATTTTTTAATATATCATTTGCATTGCTTCCTGTTACTTCTGTTCTATTTGTCTTGCTATCGTTTCCTGATGCTACTTTTTCTCCGTTCTTTTGCATCCAATTCATCATTGCATCATATTGACTTCCCCATATCATACTACTTACGACTGATTTATTACTACTTTCTGGTGCAAATTCTTTACATTTACTATATAATCCATACCACATATAAGTATTTGAATTAGCACTATCTGCTGTTGTTACGTCTTCATTCGTACTTGCATTTTTTGCTACTGGTGTTGTTCCTTCTAATCCTAGTTCATATCTTCCTACATAAAAGCCATGATAAGTTTCAACACTTTGCATCATTTTATTATATTCACTTTGTAAACCGTTTTTCATTGAATCTAAAGAACTATATCCTACACTTGCATAATTTATTGCATCATAACTATTTCCATCACTACCAGTTACAACATCAGGCTCACGATAACTATCAGTTGTTGTAGTACATCCACTTGTTACTTCTGACCCACTACTGGTAAAATTATAAAGTAATCCTCTATAATTTCCAGTTGTTTCATCTTTTATTGCCATTGCTTTATTTGTTGTTCCATTTGCTTCTATATCTGATACTGGTGTTTCTACTGGTATCCATACAAATTGACTTCCACTTTTATCTTCTATTACTAATCCATTATTTACATCTTCAGCTGCTGGTGCTGTACTTCCATCTCCCCAACTTGATGTTTCTGTACCTACTGGTTTAAATCCTGCTGGTATTGTTGGATTCATTGCTGTTCCTGTTTCTTCTCCATTTATTGTACTATTTTTTTTATATAATCCATTTTCATCTGTTACTGGTTTATTTCCTTCTGTTGTTGTTCCTCCATTTACCCAATTCTCTAGAGTGCTGTTATATTCATCAAGAATTGCTGCTTCATTTGTTGCTGCATTTTCTGTCTCTGTTTTTGCTTTTTGTGCTTGTGTAAGGATTCCATTTTCTCCTGTTAGCATTGCAATTGATACTCCAGCTAAAATTAATAAAACAATTATAGTGATTACTAACGCAATTAAAGTAATACCTGAAGTATTGTTTCTTTTCATTTTTAATAAATTCTGCTTTTTACTGATACTTTTGTTTTTCATTCTTTTTCTCTCCTTTTCATTAGTTTTTTCCTCTTTGCCATTCTTTATACATTTATATAGCATTTATTTTTCTACTATGTGTAAGCATACTATGTGTTTAGTATATATTTTAAAATTATAAAAGTCAATAGAATATTTATATGTTTACCCATAGTATGTCTTTACTTAGTTGTTACAGGCTTTTTTTCGTGTTAATATTTTTTAGAGGTGAGCAGTATGGAAGACTGGGGAGAAGTAAATTTAGAATTGGATGAGTTTTTAAAAGAACATCACATTAGCCGTTCTAGTTTATCTAGAAATGCTCAAATACATTATGGTCAATTATTAAAATATTGTAGAAATGATATGCAAAAAGTTGATTTAAATATACTTGCAAGAATATGTAAAACGATTAATTGTGAAATAGGAGATATAATAAAATATACTCCACCAGAGGGCAATTAATCGTTTTATTTTACTTCAAATTAATTTTTTACTTTAAAGTTTGTATAAAGATGATATTTAAAGATATCTTCTTTTATATTTTTATTTTTTTGTAAAGAAAAAAGTTAGAAAATATTTCAATCTTCTAACTTTTTAATATTATTTTATAAATATACAATTATTTCTTTCTTCTTCTTACTTGCCATACAATAATTCCTACTATAATTATAAGAATTGGTACTGCAAATATTACAGTTCTAATTATTAAATCTTGTTGTTCTGTAGCTGTATAAGTTACAGTTCCCGTACTCTTTCTTGCTGTAATATCTTCTGGTCTATCAACTAAATATGCAATTGAATTTAATACTAAATCTCTATTGTATCCAAGTTGTAATCCTGCATATTGTGAATTTTGTATTAACTGATAATCTGAAACAAAATAATTTTCTCCATATATTACTAATTTTGAAGTAACAGCCTCTTGTCCTGTTTCCTCATTAGCTTCTGTAATAGTTTTATCAAGCTCTGCACCTACTAAAAAGCTTCCTGTTTCTTCTCCATCTGCTGCAGCATCTTGTTGATTATTAAAATCTGTTCTAAAATATGAGCCTTCACTAGTTACAGCTAAATCTATTTTATTTACGTTTTGAGCATCTAAGTTATCTTCGTTTACATTAATTCTAGTTGCGTTTGCAAAAATTACACCTGTAGTATTATATAAATCTTTAGTTACATCTGCATATTGTAATTCTGGAATAATTAAATCAGGTGAATCTATAGCCATCCTACTAGTATCAGTTTCTCTAATAACACCTACTTCAAATGGATCAATTCCATACATAGCAAGTATTGAATTAACATTTGGTAAATCCTGTGCTTGAGCAATTGCTGCATTTAACCATAAGATATTTCCACCTTTATTTATATAATCTGTAATTGCCTTTGTTGCAACATCATCAAAATCTTTTGATGGAGTAGTAATAACTAAAGTATCACAGTCATCTGGTATATTACCTACAGTTAAGACATTTAAAGTATCAATTTCATTTATTTCATTAGATAAATACATACTTAATAAATACATATTTTGTGTTAATGAAAAATCACTGTACCCTTCTAGAAAATAGACTTTTGGTACTTCATCCGTTGTAACTGACATAATTGCACTTGTTAGTTTCTCCTCTGCAATACTTATCTGCTCATATGTTGTTGTATCATAAGTATATAAATCTGTTGATGCTAATACTTGTGATTTATCTCCACATTCTACTATTATTCCTTGTGAACCTGTTTCAATTCCATATTTTTCTACTAAATCAGGTCTATCACTTGCATCTACAGCTTCTGCCGTGATTCTTTCATTAGCATTATGATATTGTTTTGCTAAATCCAAGTTAGAATCTTCATCTGTATAACCAACAAAATAAATATTAACATCTTTATCAATGTCTTTTACTTTCTCTTTGCTTTCATCTGTTAATGTATAAAGTTTGTCTTGACTAAAGTCAATTGGTGCTAAATCTAAATTATGTAAAAATGTATTTAAAGCTATAAATATCATTATTAAAACTAACACTAAAATCAATGTTTTAGTTCCATCAATTAACCATTTTTTCTTAATTACTTGTATGAATCTATTTGGCTTTTTTTCTTTTTTGTTTTTCTTCTCTACTTTCACTGGCTTATTAGTATTATTTTCTTTTCTCTCCTCTTTATTTTTCTCTGCCACTTCTTTTTCCCTCCTTCTCTACCTTACACTTTTTCTTCTTTGCATAAATATAACTGTAAGAAGTAAGCATAAAATTGTAAATGTTACAAAAGTTACAGTATCTGCAATATCAATTTGTCCTGTTGGAAATTTAGAAAACATATTTATTAATGAAAAATTAGTAAATATATCACTAAAATTTGGTAAAAACCATGTTAATATAAAGAACCCTATTGTTATAACACCTGCAATTATTTGATTTTCTGTAATACTAGATGCTAAAATTCCAAACGAAATATAACTAATTGCAAGTAATAGAAAACCAAATAATGTAACTAAAGCTGTGGTAATATGTGGCGTTCCAAAGAAGCTTAAAATTCCAAAATATAAAAATGTACAAAGTTCTGTAATAACTACTATTATTGTAGCTGCAATAAACTTTCCTAGAACCATTCTAGTTATACTAAGTGGTGATGTCAAAAGTAATTGCTCTGTTCCGTTTTTTCTTTCTTCTGCAATTGTTCTCATTGTTAATACTGGAGTAATAAACGTTAATATGGTTGCTCCTGAATAGAATATATATTCAAAATTAGTACTTGAATATTGAAATACATCCACATAAAAGAATATACTAAACATTATTAAGAATAATCCAATAAACACATATCCTACTGGTGAGCAAAAATATGTCTTTAACTCTTTTTTGATAACCGCAATCATTATTTATTACCTCCTTCTATTATTTTCATGAAAGCATCTTCTAGGGTACTATCCGCTTTTTTCATTTCAAATATTGTTATATTTTCTTTTGCAAGTTCTGTAAACAATATTTTTCTTAAGTCTACCCCTTCTTTTGACTCTATCATATACCTCTTTGTTCCATCTTCGTTACTTTCTACTAATTCTAGTTTTTGAATTCCTTCTATTTTTTCTTTAATTCCGTCCATCTTATTATCCAAATCTTCTACTGTTACATAAATACAATTTTTATTTGAAACTTTATTTTCAAGGTTCTCTGGTGTATCTATAGCAACTAATTTTCCTTTATTTATAATAATAACTTTATTACATATTTGACTTACTTCTGATAATATATGTGAGCTTAATATAACTGTATGTGTTTTTCCAAGTTCCTTAATTAAATTTCTTATCTCTGTTATCTGTTTAGGATCTAAACCTACTGTTGGTTCATCTAATATTAATATTTTAGGTTCTCCGACTAATGCTCCTGCCATTGCCACTCTTTGTTTATAACCTCTAGATAAGTTCCTTATTAATTTTTTTTGAACATCTTTTAGTCCTGTTTGTTCAATTATTTTTTGAACTTTTTCTTTTCTCTCTTTTCTTTCTACTTTTTTTAATTCTGCCATATAAGTTACAAACTCTTTTACTGTTAATTCGGTATAAAGAGGTACCCCTTCTGGCATATAGCCAATTTCCTTTTTTGCTTTTTTAGGTTTTTTTAACATATTATATCCATCAATAATAATGTCTCCATCTGTTTGCTCTATATACCCCGTAAGCATATTCATTGTTGTACTTTTACCCGCACCATTTGGTCCGAAGTAGTCCTACAATTTCGCCTTCATTGATTGTAAAGCTAATATTATCTACGGCTACAAATTTTCCATACTTTTTTGTAACGTTTTTGACCTCTATCACAAAAAATTCCTCCTTTTCTTTCTCATATTAATCGACTATAATATTATCATTTAATTTTTTTAAAGTAAAGTAATTCACAAAAATTTCACATTACGGAAACCAAGTATCCGTAAAAGTTTAGCGTCTATTGTGAAGTAAAATTGCATATGTTTGATTAAGAGGTGGTTTTATTTATGGAGCTTATTTATACATTTTTTATTAGTTTTTTTCTTGTTTTTCTATCTGAACTTGGAGATAAAACTCAGCTTTTAGTCTTATCCTTTTCAACAAAAGATAGAGCTAAAAATATTCTTTTGGGTGTTGCAATCGGAACTTTTTTTAGTCATGGAATAGCAATTATCTTTGGTAGTAAACTTGGTTCTTTAGCTAATGAAAGCTTTAGATATTATTTAGAACTTTTCACATATATTTCCTTTATTTTATTTGGAATATTAGGTTTTATCCCTGAAAAAGAAAAAACTAATAATACAAAATCCTCTTTTTTACAAAAAATAACTAATATTAAAATAAATTATATTTTTATAATTGCAATTAGTATTATTATTGGTGAACTTGGAGATAAAACTTTTCTTGCTTCATTAGGCCTTGGAGTTCAGTACCCTTCTTGTAAAATTCCTTTAATTTTAGGCTCTATTATGGGCATGGTCCTTAGTAATTCTTTTGCTCTTTTATTCGGAAGGCTTTTAGGAAATAAATTTAATCCTAAATTTGTGAAAATCTTATCAAATATATTATTTTTAGCTTTTGGAACAATTGGATTAATTGCATTAATACTTAATTAGCAATAAAAATACAAAATTTTAACAATTTGGTGTCTAAAAAGGATTTTTTCTCTAAAAATTATTGACACCAATGTTTTTTTGTGCTATTATATAAATTGTCATTTGGAAATGGGTCAGTAGCTCAGGTGGATAGAGCACAGGCCTTCTAAGCCTGGTGTCGGGGGTTCGAATCCCTCCTGGCTCACCAATTAGCAAGAAATATATCTATGTGATTTGCATAAATATATTTCTTTTTTTATTTATACTAACTTCTTTATTAAATACTTCTTTATTGCTTTTGCCATACTTATAAACTCGATTTTTTTCTTCTTGTGCAAACATTATTTTTTTGATATAATATTAGCATAAATAAAAGTGGGAGGGTATAAAAATGGATAATCAAAACAAAAGCACTAATGAATCTAATACAAATATTAAGCCAAAATCTAATACTACAAAACAAACAACTAGAAAAAAAAGTAAAATGTTAATAGTTGTACTAACAATTGTTATAATGCTAATTATTATAGCATCAGTTGGATGTTATTTTATATGGCAAAATATTGAAAAAAATAAATCTGTGGGAACAACTTGGGGAGATACATATTATGCATACCTAAAAGAAGCTAGTACAGAAAAAGATTTAAGTGAACGAGAAAAATATGGAATTCAACAAAATATGGAAAATACACAAATTCAATTTTGCGACATAGAAGGTTTTGATTCACCTGCAATGATAATGACATATACAAAAAATGGCACTAACTATGTAAATACTTATAAAATATCTAACAATAATAAAGTAGTAAATGTATCTTACAAAGAACCATCAACAGTAGAGTTTCTATACAATATAGAATTACAACAATACATTTGGTATGTTCATATTCAAACAGGTAATACTGATTCATATAAACCTATATCATCAGGATTTAAAGATTCAAATAGTGAAGATATCTCTACAGACAACGTAACAAATAACACAAATTCTACTAACACAGTTAATAACTCTAACGTTACTAATAATATCAACATCACATCAAATAACATAACAAAGGTTGAAATTACCCCTGAATATACATTTGAAAAAGATGAAGCTACCACTGTTGAAACTATTGATGGAGAAACTTTAAGCCTTTCAAAGTTTGACGAAACTTTTGTAAGGCCAGAAACTGATGTCAGTCAAAAAATTGATTTTGATATTAACACTATGGATGAGACAGTCATTAAAGATACTATTATCTCAACTGTAGAAGGTTATAAGCCTGAAGAGCAAATAGTTACAGATGAAGTTAAAACAAGTGTTGAGCAAAAAGTGACAGAAATTGAAACTAAACAAGAAGAAATTAAATCCGCACAAGAAGAAAAAGCTAAAAAAGAGGAAGAAGAAAGAAAAGCTGCTGAAGAAGCTTCAAAAGGTTTAAAAGTTGGTAATCACACTTTAAAATATGGAACATATGTATCAGATGTTTCAAAAATGCCAAACGAAGATGGACCAATGAGTGCAACTATTGTTTTAAATCAAGATGGAACCTTTAGTTTAAAAGCTGTAAACTTAAGCGAATCTGATTTCATCGGTAAAAAATCTCAAGACTGCACTGGAACTTATAAAATCAAACTACACCAAGAAACATATCCAGATGAATATGAGGATGTAATTGAATTTACTCCTAATAATGGAGAAGCATCTTTCTCATTCTTTGTAAATTATGATAATTCATTTTCAGATCAATGGCATGGATATAGTTATTCAGGTTCTTAAAAATAATCTATAAAGGCTCTAGATAAAGTTTGCTAGAGTCTTTTTGGTTTGACAACATCTATTTACTAAAGTATAATATCAATAAATAATTTTGGGGAGGCAAATTATGATACTTAAAGAAGTTTTAAAAAATATAGATATAATTGAACATGAAGGAAGTCTAGATATAGATATAACAAACATATCATCAGATTCTAGATTAATAGAAAAAAACGGACTATTTTTTGCAATAACAGGATATGTATTAAAAGGAACAGATTTTATAGAAAGTGCAATAAAAAATGGTGCAACTGCTGTTGTGGTAGAACCAGATGTAGATTTAAATTCTTTAAATTATGCCAATGTAACTTTCATAAAATTAGATTCACTTAGAAAAAATTTAGCAATATGTAGTTGTAATTTGTATGATAACCCTTCTAAAAAATTAAAATTAATTGGAGTTACTGGAACAAAAGGAAAAACAACATCAACTTATATGATAAAAGCTATACTTGAAAAACATGGTTATAAAGTAGGATTAATCGGAAGTATTGCAACATATATAGGAGACAAACAAATAAAAATAAATGACAGAACAACTGGTGAAAGTTACGAAATACAAAAAATGTTAGATTTAATGGTAAAAGAAAAAGTAGATATAGTTGTTTTAGAAGTTTCTTCACAAGCTATGAAACTAGATAGAGTTTATGGTTGTGATTTTGATATAACTTTATTTACAAATTTAAGTGAAGACCATATAAGCCCAAAAGAACACCCTACAATGGAAGATTATTTTGAGGCCAAACTTTCATTATTAAAAATGTCACCTACATGTGTTGTTAATTTAGATAATGAATATACAAAAAGAGTTCCTAATTTGCTACCAGATAAAAAAATTATAACCTTTGGAATAGAAAATAAAGCAGATATAATGGCAAAAAATTTTAAATATACAAATTCATCTGTTTCATTTACTTTAATTACAGATGAATATGAAAAAGAAATAGAAGTCTCTATTCCAGGTAAATATATGGGATATAATGCATTAGGAGCAATTGCAGTTAGTAAATATTTTAATGTATCTTACGAAAACATAAAAGAAGCTTTAAGTAATATTAGTGTATTTGGTAGAAGTGAAATGGTTCCTAACAAATTAGGATATAAAATCATGATAGATTATGCACATACACCTGCAAGTTTGGAATCCATTTTAAAAACAGTAAAACCATATACAAAAGGAAGAGTTATTTGTACTTGGGGTGTTGGTGGAGACCGTGATAGTAAAAAACGTCCTATTATGGGAGAAATATCAGGTCGTCTTGCAGATTTTACAATACTTACTTGTGACCAAGCAAGAACAGAAGATCCTAGAAAAATAGCAGAAGAAATTGAAGTTGGTTTAAAAAAGACTGGCGGAAAATATAAAATTATAATAAACAGAACAGAGGCAATAAGATATGCAATTCACATGATGAATAAAGATGATATTTTAGTTCTACCAGGACTTGGAAATGACTTGTATATAGAATATATGGGAGTTAAATATCCATATAACGAACGTGTAGTTATTAATGATATTATAGATGAAATGGTAAAAGAAAAACAAGCTGGATAATCTAGCTTGTTTTCTTGTTCTCCTGTTTTTTTGCTCCGTCCCAAAAAACAGTAAAAAAGCAGTAAAAAACAGTATTTTATATTTCAATTATTCCATCAAAAACTTTAGTTGCAATACCTTGCATATATACAAAATTAGACTTTTCATCCCAATTAATATAAAGTTCTCCTCCCCTTAACAAAACTTTAACTTTTCTATTGGTAACATTTCTATTACATCCTGCTATAACTGCAGCACATGCTCCAGTACCACAAGCATATGTTTCATTAGAACCTCTTTCCCATACTCTCATTTTTATTAAATTTCTGTCTAACACTTCAACAAATTCTACATTAGTCTTCTTTGGAAAACTAGGATGATTTTCAATTAAAGGCCCATATCTTTCAATATTTATTTTATCTACATCTCTTACAAAAATCACAGCATGGGGATTTCCTATAGATACTTTATTTATTATAAAAGGTTGGTTTAAAATATTTAATCTAGCTACTCCTTCTACCTTAGGAATTCCCATATTTACTTTATATTCTTCCACAATTCCATTTTTGTTTTTTATAAATTCTACCTGTTTTATTCCTGATAATGTTTCTATGCTTATTTTATCTTTAACAGTCATTTTATTATCATATATGTATTTTGCAAAACAACGTATTCCATTACCACACATTTCCGCTTCAGAACCATCTTTATTAAATATTCTCATTTTAAAATCAGCTTTATTACTACTATCTATTAATATAATCCCATCTCCTCCTACCCCAAAATGTTCTTTGCTAAGGTAACGAGCTAGTTTTGGTAATTTATCATCTAATAATAAAGGATATTTATTTTTTATCCTATCTATAAAAATGTAATCATTTCCAAGCCCATGCATTTTTGTAAATAATATTTTCATAATGTCCTCCTTTTTTGTAATATATTATTCAAAAACATACAGACTTGTGACTTTTATTAATAATTATTTTATTTATTATTAATTTTTAATTAATAATATTTTATTAGTTATTTTTTTATTATATAATATACACATAAAGAAGGTGATATCAATGAAATTATTTAGAAAAATTCTTGTAATTCTACTTATTCTAATAGTAGTTGCAGGAACGATTTGTTTTATTATAGGTTTTAGTACATATTCTAAGGCTTTAGAAGAAAAACCTTTAATTACTAGAATTGATGAAATTGAAAATAGTGAAAATTTCGTTCCTTTTAACGAATTACCAGAAAATTATTTAAATGCTGTTGTTGCAGTAGAAGACCATAGATTTTATGACCATGGACCGATTGATTTTATAGCAATAGGACGAGCTATTTGGGTTAATGTAAGTAATTGGGAATTAAGAGAAGGTGGAAGTACCATAACTCAGCAACTTGCTAAAAATGTTGTTTTATCTCAAGAAGAGACTGCATCTAGAAAACTTGCTGAAATTATTTGTGCATTTGACATAGAAAAAAATTATTCTAAAGATGAAATTTTAGCTTTATATGTTAACACCTGTTATTTTGGTGAAGGCTATTACGGTATATATGAAGCAAGTATGGGCTATTACGACAAAGAACCTAAAGACTTAAATCTAGATGAAGCATCAATGCTTGCTGGCGTTCCCAACGCTCCTTCTGCATATGCTCCTACAGTAAATCCAGATTTAGCTAAAAAGAGACAAGAACATGTATTAGAAAAAATGGTAGAATATGGCTATATAACACAAGAAGAAGCAAATTCTATTTAATTTTATTTAAATTTATTTATTCCTGTTTTTGGGGACGGAGGAAAAAAACAGCAACTGTTTTTTTCCTCCGTCCCCAAAAACAGGAATCTTTTTATTTTTTACTTACTCCATTCCATCACATATTCTTTTTCCTTTGTATCCTCATCTATTTGTATTTTTTTATTTACAAAACCAAAAGCAGTATAAAAAAGTATAGCATTGATATTTTTCTCATAAACATTTAGCTCTAACCTATCATATTTATCTTTTACAAAATTTATTAATTTCCTTCCTATTCCTTGTCTTCTATATTCTTTCTTAACAAATAGAGCTCCTATAAAGTATCCATCTAATAAACTAATAAATCCCTTTATTTCTTCATTTTCTACATACACATATGTTTCTGATTTTTTTAAATATTCATCTTTTACTTTATTAAAATTAAGTAACCAATAATCTTTATCAATAAAACTATGTGCTTCAAAATTTCCTTTGGTCCATATTGTCATAACTTTTACTGTATCTTCTTCTCTAAATTTTCTTATCATATGTTTTTCACCTTCTATTTTATAACTATTCCTAATAACCTAGATAATTCTAAGGCTTGCATTTCGTTTACTATCATACCTTTTATATCTTCTAAGCCAACTATTATTCCTTCTATATTGCAAGTTCTAAAATCTATTCCTTTTAATTTTGTTTTAAATAATTGAGCGTTTTCAAAGTTGTTTTCTTTAAACTCCACTTTATTTAATTTACTTTCACTTATACTACTATTTTGTAAGTTACTTTTTCTTATTATGACATTTTTAAAAATAGATAAATTCAAGTTTATATATTTTAAATTACTATCTTCTATTTTTGTATCATATAAGCTACTTTCTGTGAAATCACATCCAATTAATTTACAATTATTAAATTTTACTCTTACAAAACTTGTTCCTACAAATTTGCTGTTTGAAAAATCACAATTATTAAACTCAACATCTGTAAAGTTTGAGCCTTCAAAATTTGAGTTAATAATTTTACAACCTAAAAATTCACTTTTACTAACATCTATTTTAGGTAATTCTAAATTTTCTTCATTTACATTTTTTAATATATAATTTTGAATATCTTCTCTTTCTTTATAAACTTTATAAATATTATTAGTTTCTTCCATTATTTTTCCTCTAATCTTTTCTATATTCTAATATATCCCCTGGCGTACAATCTAATTCTTTGCAAATTGCATCTAAAGTGGAAAATCTAATAGCTTTACCTTTATTAGTCTTTAAAATAGATAGATTAGCAGGAGTGATTCCTATTTTTTCTGAAAGCTCTTGTGAACTCATTTTTCTTTTTGCTAACATTACATCTAAATTAACAATAATAGCCATCGTTTTCCTCCTTTATATAGTTAAATCATTTTCTTCTTTATATTTTATTGCTTTCTTATAAATCTCTGATAATACAATTAATCCTACACCAAATATTAGAAATACCAAAGTTATTATATATGTAAGTAACATATATACAATTACCCAATTTTCATCTTCTTGGCTAAAGAATAGCATTATACTATTTATTAAATACATTAATCCCATTATAATAGATGATATATAGCTTATTCTTAATCTTTTTAAATTTTTCTTATCAAATACGTAATTATTCTCTAAACTTTTAAATATTCCTATAAATTGTGCTATTAATACCCCTGCTGGCCAGCTTGATAAATATAATATAATTAAACTTCTTGATGTATTTGATGAATTTAAAAAACTAAAGTCATGTATCACTACTATTCCACCTAAGATAACTACCATAAGGCATATTGTTAATAATATCCATAAGAATATTTTTATTACAGTTGATAAACTCTTTTTTCCTAATATTTTCATCTCAATTCTCCTCATATTACAAGTAATAATTAGTATCTATATTCTGATTTTCTAATATTTCTTTTGCTTGATTTTTAGAAACATTATATTCTTGCCAACTATTTTTTTCTATACTTAAATTATTTTCTTGGCTTAATAAATAACTTTTTGTCATTTTCACTACATATTCATCATCTGATTTTAATAGTCTTGTCATTTGTGCTGTTGCATCTGTTCCTAATTTTCTTAAATAATTTATATCAAAATTACTATTTTCTGGATTTTCAAAATATCTATCAATATTTTTTTCTGCTATAAAATTATCTATATTCATAAAGTTTAGTGCAACAAACATGAAACTTGCAATTACAATACTATATTTTAATACATCTATTTTCTTTCCTAATAAATATATAACAATTGGTATTGAAATTAAAATTTCAGTTATTAAAACAAAATCTACAAATATTCTTAAATATGTATATCCAAATGCTTCTTGGTATAAGTTCATTCTAAATATTGCTGATATTATAATTATTATTGTAAATATTATAATTAATAAACTCATTATTTTATTATATATTTTTTGCCCTTTGGTTTTTTCTGTTTTATTTATATTTGCAATTATTAAAATTACAAAATTTATAAATGATACACACATTAGTTGGAAAAATCCTTGTCTTGCATAGCTTGAATAATTAAAGTTTGGATCATTACTTGTATTCATAAACAAGTTTGTTATTTGTATAAAACTAAATATTAGATATATTATATTTAATATTGTAAGTATCATATTAATTGTTAAGTTTTCAAGTTTAAATGCTATTTTTGTTTCTCTACTATCTTCATTAAACATTGTATGGTCTTTTACTAAGTTTACTAAAAATCCTCCACAAAGTAAAAACGTTATTAATATTACACTTAATCTTGAAATAAGCTTTACTATTCCATTTATTGATAATATTTCACTAAAGTTTATGAATATTTTATCAAAAAGTCCTTCAAATATTTGGTCTGCTGACATTAAAAGTACTAATACAACTAAAATTATAGGTATTGTAATTAATAGTGCTTTTATGACTTTTTTTGCTTTTTCTAATGACTTATTTTCTCTCTTATCTTCAGGTATTTTTAATGCATCTATTATGTCACTAACAGATTCAAACATTCCGCCAAATACACTAACAAATTTCTTTAAAAATTCTGGACATTTAAGTTTTGGTTTGCACAAATACACACACATTGCAAATCCTAAAAATACTATTGCAAATGCATTTAATATTTTAAATAGTAAATTATTAAATATAAAATATGTACTACTTAATAAAATAATTGGTATTACAAGTATAAAGGCTTTTTTGTCTTTTATTTTTTTGTTTTTTATTAAAATATATATTAAGTATAAAACACAAGCAAGTGTAAAAATAAATACAGATATTCCTGGCTTTTTATCCCAAAACAATATTGATTGTAATATTGCTAAAAAAGCACTTATCCCAATAATAATATTCATATTCCTTCCTCCTTAATTGCCACAAGTATAACTTATTTTTTATTATTTGTCAATATTTTTTTATTGTTTTTCAATAATTTTCTGTTTTAAAAATAGCTTGAAATTATTTTCAAGCTACTTTATTTTTTATTCTCATTCTTTGTTTTTTGTTCCATTTTTTCTAACTCTAAATTAGATAATTCTTTTGCTGAAAAATAATCACCATGACTAATGCACGAAACTATTAGTTTTAAAAAGTTAATATAATCTTCATCTCTTACCATTTTTTACATACCTTCTTTTTTATTTTTTATATCAACTCATAATTCTTTTGTTTTTGGGTATAACTAATAGTGTACCTTGTTTAAAAGAATACTATCATATATGATACATAATTTCAAGTGTTTCTGTTGGTTTTTAGAAAATTTTTCCATATGATTTTATCCAATAAAAAATGTGTTCAATATTTTTATTGTACTTGTTATACTTTTGTTAATATTTCTGATGTTTGGAGGCCTTGAATATGGATTCAATTACAAAATCTGATATAGATAAACATTTTGGTAAAGTCTTAAAAAGTTACCGTAAAAAAGCTAAAATTACTCAAGAAGAATTAGCTGAGCAATTAGGTATTTCTTTAAAATATATTTCTAGAATTGAAAACGGAAATAATGGTGTTAAAACTCAGAACTTGATACAATATATGAACATTCTAGGAGTTCCACCAGATACTTTGTATGGAAAATTTATGACTCATCCAGATGTAAAAAAAGATATGGATTTATATGAAAAAATTACTGAATTAACAGATGAAGAAAAAGATTTTATTTCTTCAGTTATTGATTTAGTAAAAAATTTAAAATAGTTTTTAAAGTATTTTTAATAAATTTTCTTTCATTTTCTTACCGCATGGGAAATCCCATGCGGTATTTTAATATTATTTAATTTATTCTTGCCAAAAAGCTTTATATGTTTTATATGCTGAATAAACATCAAATTTACTTGTTACTTCATATGGAGCATGCATTGAAAGGACTGGAACACCACAGTCTATTACATCTGCACCTTTATTAGCAATGATGTAAGCTATTGTTCCACCTCCTCCTATATCTACTTTTCCAAGCTCTGCAACTTGGTATCTTATATTATGTTTTTCTAATACATTTCTTACCCAAGCAACATATTCAGCATTTGCATCAGAAGCTCCTGATTTTCCTCTAGAACCTGTATATTTGTTTAAGCTAATTCCTCTTCCAATATATCCTGCATTTGTTTTATCTGATACTGAAGCATATAGTGGGTCAAATCCTGCATCAACATCTGATGATAACATTTTAGAGAAGCAAAATACTTTATCTAATAGATTTGGTCTATTTACTCCTAATTTATTTAATATTTCTGATATGAAGAAATCAAACATATGTGATTCCATACCAGTATTACCTATACTTCCTATTTCCTCTTTGTCTGATAAAATACATACAGCTGTATTTTTTACATGCTCTAATTCCATCATTGCATGAAGTGAAGTATAGCTACAAACTTTATCATCTTGACCATATGCCGCAATCATACTTCCGTCTAATCCCAATGTTCTTGCTTTAAATGCTGGAACTAATTCTAATTCTGCACTTGTTAAATCTTGTTCTGTTATTCCATATTTTTGATTTAATATATTTAATATGTTTAATTTAACACCTTCTGGAACTTTTTTATCTCCATCTTTTAAAGGTATACTTCCTATTAAAAGACTTAAATCTTCACCATCTATTCCGTTTTTTAGTTTTTTCTCCATTTGTTCTTGTGCTAAATGTGGTAATAAATCTGTAATTGTAAATATAGGATCATCTTCATTTTCTCCAATATCTATATCAATAGTTTCTCCATTTGTTTTTACAATTACACCATGCATACTAAGTGGAATAGTTGTCCATTGGTATTTTTTTATTCCTCCATAATAATGTGTTTTAAAATATGCTAATCCTCCATCTTCATATAATGGATTTGGTTTTAAATCTAATCTTGGAGAATCTACATGTGAACCTATAATATGTAGTCCATTTTCAACTCCATTTTCTCCTATTATTGCAAGATACATACTTTTCTTTCTGTTTATAAAATAAACCTTGTCTCCTGGTTTTAATGTTTCAAAAGTCATGATATCTTTATATCCGTTAGAGTCTGCTAATTCTTTTGCTCTTTTTATAAACTCTCTTTCTGTTTTTGCTTTATTTAAAAAATCCATATAACTTTTAGAAACTTCATTAATTTCTTTTTTCTCTTCTTCATTTACTTCTTCCCATCCTGTAGTTTGGTTTCTAAATAATTTTTTCTTTAATTCTTCCATAATTTAGCCTCCTTATATTTATTTTTCTTCAATAGTATATCACTATAATTAATATTTTTCCAGAATTTTTATTATTTATTCTTTAAAACTGGTTATACTAATTTTAGAGGTGAATTTTATGAATTCTTTATGGCTTTCTGATAAAGAAATTTTTAACAATAATAATTTTAACAGTTCTCTTGACTTAAATCTTACAACTGACGTCTGTATAATTGGTGCAGGTATCTTTGGCCTTACATGTGCTTATTATTTAACTAAATTAGGTTATAATGTAACTGTTTTAGAAAAGTCTGATATAGCTTCTAAAGCGACTCGGACATACTACAGGAAAAATTACAAGCCAACATGGTTTATTTTATGATTATTTAATTAATTCTTATTCCAAAAAATTTGCTAAAGATTATTTAGATGTAAATGAAGAAGCAATTGAAAATATAAAAAATATAATAGATGAAGAAAATATTAATTGTGATTTTAGATATCAAAACTCTTACGTATATACAACTAAAAAAGATGAATTTAATTTTATAAAAAAGGAATATAAAGCTGTTTCTAGTTTAGGATATAATTGTGAACTTGTAACCAAAGCAGGGCTTCCTTTTGATATTGTAGGAGCTCTATGTTTTAAAAACCAAGCAGATTTTCATCCTTTAAAGTATTTATCAGGTTTATGCAAATGTATTATTAAAAGAAATGGTAAAATATATACCAATACTACTGCTACTGATATAAAAATGGATGGTAGTGATTATATAACATATGCAAATGGTTACAAGATAAACTCAAAATATGTAATTATTGCTACACATTATCCTTTTATTAATTTTCCTGGATTTTATTTTACAAAAATGTATCAATCAACATTTTATTTAATTGCTGTAGATACTAAAAAAAGTCTATTTAAAGGAATGTACATCACCGCTTCAGAACCTACCGTTTCTTTTAGAACTGCTATTTACAATAATAGAGAAATACTTTTAATAGGTGGTATGGATCATAAAACAGGGCATCCTAGTTCATGCAAAGACACTTATGGAAAATTAGAGGAAATAGCAAAAAAATACTATCCTAATTCAGATATTTTATTTAAATGGAATACAAGAGACTGTATCTCTTTAGATAAACTACCTTACATTGGTTATTTTTCATCTGCTATGCCAAATATTTTTGTTGGGACAGGCTTTAAAAAATGGGGTATGACTTTATCTAATGTTGCAGCTAACATTATTGTAGATAAAATTTGTGGCAATTCAAATAAATATGAATATTTATTTAAAGCTACACGTTTAAAACCTATTAAAAATCATGATGAATTAAAAAATATGATTGTTCAATCTACTAATTCTCTTTTACTTGATAAGCTAAAAAGACCTCAAATGACTTTTAATGAAATAAAAAACAATTCTGGTAGTATCATTGAGGTTAATGGTGAAAAGGTCGGAATTTACAAAGATGGAAATGGTAAAATTTATGCTGTTAAACCTATCTGTACTCATCTTGGTTGCTTACTTTCATGGAATGATATTGATAAGACTTGGGATTGCCCTTGTCACGGTTCTAGATTTAATTTTGATGGTAAAAATTTATATGATCCTGCTTTTAAAAATTTAGAAACTTATGATTTATAAATTATTTACTAAATTTGTTGACTTCTAGCATTTTTTTTGCTAAAATGCTTTTAGAATAAATCATATATTTATATGTTTATTTTTTGTTTATTGAACTAGATTTCTTCTATATAAGTAAATCTAGTTCTATTTTTATATAACTTCATATATTTTTATCTTGACCAACTTATACATATTACAAAGCAAATGTATATCGAAAGTCATATTTTTAATAATATTCTTCACATCTAATAAATATTTTTTTCATTTTACAAAACATTCCTTATCTTGATGAATTTTTAATCTGGTTATATAATTATTATGGAGGGGAAATATGATTTTAAATATTTATAAAAACATTCACTTGACCAATCAGATTGACAAGGCTAATTGCATAACTCATTCTGGCAAATTTCATGTTGATGATGTTATATCAACAGTATTTTTAAGCAAAATTTTTGATAAAATTATTTTATTAAGAATACCTACTGTCGAAAATATAAATTTAGAAAACAAAATAGTTTATGATATAGGTTTTGGAGAATTTGATCATCATCAAAGAAATAGAAATGGTAAAAGAGAAAATGGAATTTATTTTTCTTCAATAGGCTTATTATGGCAAAAATTTGGCAAGAAATATTTAGATAAATTAAAAGTAAAAAATATAAATAAAACTTTTGAATATATAGATACAGAATTAATACAATATATTGATGCAGAAGATAATATGCAAACAGAATATTTAGAAAATAAAATATTACCAGATTTCATAACATTATGCAATCCTGAATGGAATGAAAGTATATCTGAAGATGAAGCTTTTATTCATGCTTTAGAATTAGCAGATGAATTTTGGCAAATTTATTTAAAACATGCAATAGCAGAAGTAGAAGCTATAGATATAATCTTGAACAAAATAAATAAATGCAATGATTGCTATTTAATATTTGATAGGGAATTGCCATATAGAAAAGCAATAAAAATTTCTAATAATTCTAAAGTAAAATACTTAATATTTAAATCAAGAAGAGAATGCTATGATATTAGAACAATAAGTGATTCATGTAAGTTTAAAGAAGAATTGATTCAAGCAAAAGATATAAATGCTGCTAGGAAATTAACACATATAAACGACTTAATATATATAGATTCTCATGGTAAGTTATGTTGTACAAAAACATTAGAAGGTGCAATTAAGCTTGTAAAATATAACGAATGTAAATAATTGTATATCTAAATAATATATGCTATAATTATTATATTATGGAAGATAAAGAAAGATATAATCATTTAAATACTTATTATAAAAATAAATTTGGTGAAAGGACATTAAAAATTTGTATTGATGCAGGTTTTTCATGTCCTAATCGTGATGGAACTTTAAGCTCTAACGGATGTATTTTTTGTAGCGAAAAAGGTTCAGGAGAATTAATAAAATTTTCTAACTTAGACATATCTAATCAAGTACGAAATTTCTTAAATAGCTACAGAGGAAAACGTGCTAACAAATTTATCGCATATTTTCAAAACTTTACTAATACATACGATTCCGTTGAGAATTTAAAATCTAAATATGATTCCGCTTTAATTGATGATAGAATTGTTGGATTATCTGTTGCAACAAGACCTGATTGCATAACAGAAGAAATAGCAAATTTACTTGCTTCATATTCTAATAAATATAATGTTTCTGTTGAACTTGGATTGCAAACTTCAAATGATAAAATAGGAAAGTTGATTAATAGATGTTATTCTAGTTGTCAATTTACTACTGCCGTAAATATTCTAAGGAAAAATAATATTGAAGTAATTGCACACATAATGATTGGACTTCCAAATGAAACTTTCGATGATATAAAAAATACTGTAAGTTTTATAAACGCTCATGACATTCAAGGAATAAAGATTCACTCTACTTATATTACCAAAAATACAGTTTTAGCAGATATGTATTATAATAATCAATACGAACCTATAACTTTAGAATATTATCTAAATACACTTGCTTATGTTATATCACACTTAAGACCTGATATTATAATCCACAGAATTTCTGGAGATGCACCAAAAGATTTACTAGTTGCTCCTGAATGGAACACACATAAAAAATGGATATTAAATGGTTTTGAAAAATTATTAAAAGAAAAGGATTTATGGCAAGGAAAATATTATTCCAATAAAACTGTTTAATAATTAACTAACTTAATTATTATAAAAACTTCTTTCATATAATAGAAAAAATAATTAGCAAAAGAAAATCTTTTGTTAATTATTTTTATACCCAAACTTCTTCATTCTTTCTTCTTCTCTAGCAGATAATTCTTTTATCCATTCAGCTAATCCATTGACTTCATTATTTCGTAACAATTCAAAATACTTTACTCTATCTTCTTTAGCTATAACAGCTGGTGGTAAATCATTTTTTAATAATTCATAATTTATAAGTAATCTACCTGTTCTTCCATTTCCATCTTCAAAAGGATGTATTCTTTCAAAATCAATATGATACTTAGCAATTTTAGTAAATATATCTTGTTCATCATGATTGTAATTATATATATAATACATCATCAAATTTGGCACTTTTTCAGGCTCTGGTGGAATATGTTCACTACCTTGTATAAATACTTGTACAGTTCTATAACCTTCCGTATCTTTAATATCTTTATTTATAGTTTCATTTAAGTTTTTAATAAATCTTTCATCAAATTCCTCATTATTTTGTAAATTCTTAAAAACTAACTCTAATGCTTTTTTATGATTGATTGCCTCATATATTTCTCTTGGCTCTTTTCCTTCGATTTTAAAGCTATTGTCGTTGTAAAGAATAGCATAAGTTTCAGCATAAGTAAGTGTACTTCCTTCAATAGCATTTGAATGATATGTACTTCTTGTTATAAAATCCTCTAAGTAGTCATTATTATTAATAATAAATTTAAAAATATCCATATTTTCCTCACCTTTTCGATATTTAATCATTATTATTTTAAAAAAAGTATCAACCAATCTTCTTGATTAATACTTATTGTATTTCTTATTAAATTAAATTTGGTCGAGGTGACAGGGATCGAACCTGCGACCTCATGGTCCCAAACCACGCGCGCTACCAACTGCGCTACACCTCGATTTATTTGGTAATTATCTATCGCTTTTATATAATAACATATTTTTTTCTAGTTTGCAAGATTTTTTTGAAAAAATTTAACAAAAATATTGAAAAATTTACTATTTTACTATATAATAATAAAGTATCTGTAATATACGCGTCTGTAGTTTAGCTGGATAAAATGCGAGCCTACGAAGTTCGAGACCGGGGGTTCGAGTCCCTCCAGGCGCACCATTAAAAACTTTTTGATTTTAATGTATATTACAAATAAATTTTCATAAAATAAATATATGCGTTTGAACAATACAAAGCTTTTAGAAGTAACTTAGCAGAGAACAAAGGTCTTAGGCTGGAAACCTTTGAAGGTCAACCTAAAAAGTGAAACACATTGGAGCATTTAAAATAAAGTGGAAAATTTTTATAATTTTCAAGCTGGGTGGCACCGCGGAAAAGATATTTCGTCCCTGCAATATAAGCAGGGACTTTTTGTATCCTTGCATACATAAAAAAGGAGGATTTTAAATGTCAGAGTACAAAACACTTAAATGTGACGCTTTACGTTTAGAAAACGTAGGAGAAAAAGTAAAAATATCAGGATGGGTAGAAACAATAAGAGATTTAGGAGGGTTAGTTTTCTTAGATATAAGAGATATGTATGGAATAACACAAGTTGTTACATCTGGTAAAGATGAAGATGTAGACTTTGCATCACATATTCCAATTGAATCAGCAGTATCTGTATATGGAACTGTTAAAAAACGTGATGAGGAAACAATTAACCCTAAATTAGTAACAGGTTTAGTAGAAATCAAAATAGAAAAAATAGATATCTTGGGAAAAAGAACTCTAAACTTACCTTTTGAAATAAATAGTAATCAAGATATAAGAGAAGACTTGAGATTACAATATAGATACTTAGATTTAAGAAACGAAAAATTAAAAAATAATTTAATATTACGTGCTAAAATATTGCAATTCTTAAGAAACCAAATGATAGAAAGAAACTTTTTAGAGGTACAAACTCCAATACTTACAAGTTCATCACCAGAAGGTGCAAGAGATTACCTTGTTCCAAGTAGACTTCATCCTGAAAAGTTTTATGCATTACCTCAAGCACCACAACAATTCAAACAATTATTAATGGTATCTGGAATTGATAGATATTTCCAAATAGCACCATGCTTTAGAGATGAAGATGCTAGGGCAGATAGAACTCCCGGTGAATTTTATCAATTAGATATGGAAATGAGTTTTGCTTCGCAAGATGATGTTCTATCTACTATAGAACCTGTAATATATAACCTATTTAAAGAGTTTTCTGATAAGAAAATAAACACTTGTCCATTCCCTAGATTAAAATATAAAGATGTAATGTTAAAATATGGAACAGATAAACCTGATTTAAGAAACCCACTAGAAATTGTAGATGTTACTGATATCTTTGAACATTTAGATTTAAGAGCATTTAAAAACATGATAGTTAGAGTAATTAGCACACATGATGTTGGAGATAAACCTAGATCTTTCTTTGAAGATATGACAAACTTTGCAATTAAAGAATTAAAAGCAAAAGGATTAGCATGGCTAAGAATATTAGATGATGGAACATTCCAAGGACCTATTGCAAAATTTATTACAGATGATGCAAGAATAGAAATGCAAAAAAGGACAAACTCAAAACCAGGAGATTGTATTTTCTTTATTGCAGAAGTTCCAGGTGTAGTTGAAAAACTTGCCGGACAAGTAAGAGATGAATTAGGAAAAAGATTAGATTTAATAGACAATAATCGTTTTGAATTTTGTTGGATTGTAGATTTTCCAATGTTTGAAGATAATGATGGAAAACTTGCATTTAGCCATAATCCATTCTCTATGCCACAAGGTGGATTAGATGCTCTACAAAACCAAGATCCATTAGAAATACTTGCATACCAATATGATATGGTATGTAATGGAGTTGAAATAGCATCTGGTGCAGTTAGAAACCATGATATTGAAATAATGCTTAAAGCATTTTCTATGGCTGGATATACTAAAGAAGAAGTAAAAACAAAATTTGGTGCTTTATATACAGCATTCCAATATGGTGCTCCACCACATGCAGGTATTGCTCATGGAATAGATAGAATGATAATGCTTCTTGCAGATACTGAATCAATAAGAGATGTAATTGCATTCCCATTAAATAGCAAATCACAAGATTTAATGATGGGAGCTCCAAGCAATATCAAAATGGATTTATTAAGAGATGTTCATATAAGAACTATTCCTCAAAATAAATAAGAAAAAAATAAAACAAAGAAAGGCTTCTTTCTTTGTTTTATTTTATATTTAATAAATTGTTCCATTTTCTTTACTATATTTTTCAAAAGTTTTTATACACTCATCTCTATCAATGTTCTCTAATTTTATTAGATTTTTATTATTTCCTTTTAAATAATCATAAATAATATCATCTCTAAAACCAATATTATTTGCATCTTCTTTAGTACAACCATAATATATAGTTTTAATATTTGCCCAAATAGCTGCTGATAAACACATAGGGCAAGGCTCACAAGAAGTATATAAAATATATTCTGATAAATCATATGTATTTAACTTCCTACAAGCTTCTCTAATTGCAACTATTTCTGCATGAGCTGTTGGATCATTATTTTTTAATACTTTATTATTTCCATTTGAAATAATATTTCCTTTTTTATCTACAATTACTGCACCAAATGGACCTCCCTCTTTGTTTTCGATACCATTTTTTGCATTATCATTGGCAACTTTCATAAATTCATTCACTTTAAATTCTCCTTTCTTATTCCGCTTCAAATCGTCTATTCTGTTTAATATTTTATCATAATAATAATTTTTTTACCATATATTTATATGGGGTGAATTTTTTGCTTATCAAATCTTTTAAAATAAATAAAAAAATTATAATTTGTTTCTTTATTTTATTGATATTGTCTCTATCTATACTTATTTTTGTATCTTTTGCAAATGATGACGAAAATAAAGAAGAAGATTATATAAAATGGGTTGATTTTAATGTTACGTCTGAAGCTATGAATTTAACTGCTAAACTAGATATAGATTCTCATAATGTAAATTCAGAAATAAAATATAATTGGATAGAACTTTTAAGCTACCTTGCATGTAAATGTGGCGGTGATTTTGATAATTTTAAAAAAACAGATTTAGATAAATTAGTAGAAAAATTACAAAATGGTGAGACTATAGAAGACCTAACAAAAGATATGAAATACTATAATTACTATTATGAAGCATACTCTGCTGTGCTTTCTAATTTTGTTGGTAATTATTCTATAGAAACAGTTGATACAAATGGTAATAAAACTTTTGAAAATAAATATGGTATAAAAGTATTCCTTCCTATTGCGAAAAATTATTCTTTTTCACATTATGACGATTTTGGTAAAAGTAGGTCTTATGGTTTCCAAAGAACACACTTAGGAAATGACTTAATGGGAAGTATTGGTACTCCAATTATTGCAGTGGAATCTGGAATTATTGAACATTTAGGTTGGAACCAATATGGTGGTTGGAGAATTGGAATTAGAAGTTTTGACTCTAAAAGATATTACTATTATGCACACTTAAGAAAAGACCATCCTTATGTAGAAAATTTACAAGAAGGAGGTACCGTAAAAGCAGGAGATGTTATAGGCTATCTTGGTATGACTGGATATAGTACAAAAGAAAATACAAATAATATAAACGTTCCTCACCTTCATTTTGGTATGCAACTTATTTTTGATGAATCTCAAGTTGATAGTCAAAATGAAATCTGGATTGACGTATATGAAATAGTAGAATTTTTAAAGCAAAATCGTTCTGAAGTCTATATGTCTAATAAAGAAACTAAAGATTATTCTAGAAAATTTGATTATTTAGATGAAAATATAGAATAAATAATAAAGTCTCTCTTTATAATAATTAGAGACTTTATTTCTATTTTTTTCCTAATATTATTCTTATTTCCTTTTTTATCTTCTTTCTTGTAATTTGAAGTGTTACCTCTTCATTTGGCTTTTTCGTATATATATACTCGCGTAAATCATTCATAGTATTTAATTCTTTTCCATCTATACTAGTTATAATATCTCCTTCTTTAAGTTCAGTATTATCTGCTGGTCCATTTTTAGTAATTTGTGCAACATATATACCTGTATCAAAATTAATCAAATTGTAAGTAGAATCTAAATATGGTATTACCTCTTTATCATAAGCATAAATACCAATACTTGCCTCTTCAAAAGTTCCTGTTTCTTTAAAACTTTCTATTATTGGTTTTATTATATTAACAGGTATTGCAAAACCTATTCCTTCAGCTGTTGAAATTTTTACAGTATTTATTCCAATAACATCTCCATTAGGATATATTAAAGGTCCTCCACTATTTCCAGGATTTATGGTTGCATCTGTTTGTATTAAATCCGTCATGTATGAAGATTTATTCTCCTCGTCTATTTTAATTGTTCTATTTTTAGCACTTATTATTCCAGAAGTTACTGTTCTCCTAAACTCAAAACCAATAGGATTTCCAATAGCATAAACAGTTTCTCCTACTCTAACAGAACTAGAATCTCCTAAACTCACATATGGAAGATTTTTAGCATCAATCTTAACAATTGAAAGATCTAAATCTGTATCACTCCAAGCAACAGTCCCTTCATAATTTGTTCCATTTTCTAAAGTTATATAGCATTTACTATATTTTTCACCTGTTACATGGCTATTGCTTACAATATAGCCATCTGATGTTATTATAAAACCTGTTCCTAAACCTAAGTCATTTTCTCCACTGTTTGAAAATATACTGCTACCCGTATTTTTTAATTTTGATATTCCAACTACTTTTTCAGTTGTTTCTTCTAGTATATCCGCAACTTTTGTACTGTTTTCTTCTTTACTTTCCACAGTTTGTTCTGAAATTGTGGATTGTTGTCTTTCTGCTGTATAATTACTTTCATCTATCTCTATATTTTGATATGTAGCATATAAATAGAATCCAAATATCCAAATAAAAATTAAAAAAATTGAAACAAGTATTATTTTTCTAAAATTATTTTTCTTTCTTCTTCCCAAATATTCCACCTCACAAATATTGTTTCCCTTTTTAGAAATTCTAATCATTTTTTACCAATTTTTCTTTTACTTTCTTAGTGAAATTTTTATTTAATTAAAGTTGCAAAAACCTTCAAAAATAAGTACATAAATTCTTGACAATTTACGACAAAAAAAATATAATTTTTCTAGATAAAAATATTTAAATGAAAGGTGAAACAAATGTTAAAAAAGGATGTTTATGGTTTAACAAATCCACAAAAAAATATATGGAATACAGAAATGTTTTTTCGCAACACAAATATTAATAATATATGTGGATCAAGTTTTATCAAAGAAAAAATTAATTTTGATTTATTAGAAAAAGCTTTCAATTTATTTATTAAACAAAACGATAATTTTCAAATTAGAATTTGCTTAAATGATGAAAACGTACCGGTACAATATTTTGCTGATTTTGAGCCTTTTCCAATAGAGGTTATTAATGTTGACTCTATTGAAGGTGTTTATGCAATAGAGCAAGAAATGGTTAAAAAAACTTTTAATTTGTTCAATAGTAAATTATATGATGTAAAATTCGCTAAATTACCTAATGGATATGGTGCTATTATCTTAAATGTTCACCATATGATTTCTGATTCATGGACTTCTGGTCTAACAATTCAAGAAATACTTAAGAACTACCGTGCCTTACAAAAAAACTCTGAATATATACCAGATACACATTCTTATAAAGAATATATTTTATCAGAACAAGAATATAAAAACAGCAAAAAATTTATAAGTGACAAGGAATTTTGGTCTAATTATTTATCAAATTTGCCAGAAATTATTACTTTGCCATCTCTTAATAAGTCTCAAAAAGGAACATCTTCTGATGGTATAAGAAAATCTTATTTTATGGATTCTAATCTAATACAAAAAATTAATTCTTTTTGCCAAAATAACAAAATATCTACATATACATTTTTCATGTCAGTAATTTCTACTTTTATAGGTCTTTCTACTAATACTTTTGACTTTATTTTAGGAACTCCTATTTTAAATAGAACTAACTTTAAAGAAAAGCATTCTTTAGGTATGTTTGTTACTACAGTACCTTTTAGATGTAGCTTTGAAGGCTCTAATAGTTTTATAGATTTGGCTAACAAAGTTGGAGCTGATTTAATATCTATTTTCAGACATCAAAAATATTCATATACAAATATAATTGAAGATTTAAGGGATAAAAATAATAACACCCCTAATTTATATAACATCTCCGTTTCTTATCAAATCACAAAAGCATTATCAAAAGATGTTGGTGACTATGATACTCATTGGGGATTTAATAATCATTCTTTAAATGATATTAATATACATATGTCTGACTTAAATGATACAGGAAATATTATATTACAATATGACTATATCTCTAATAAATACTCTGATGATGATATTTCTTTTCTTCATGATGCTATTATAAACTTAATACAACAAGTCTTGGATAACCCTTATATTAAATTCTCAGATATTGAAATTTTACCAAAAAAAGAAAAAGATAAAATTTTAAATGCATTTAATAACAGAACTTTGTCTCTTCCTGAAAATAGTAATATAATAAAACTATTTGAAAAACAAGTAGAAAACAATTCTGATGAAAAAGCATTAGTATATAATGACGTTTCTTTGACATATAAAGAATTAAATAAACAAGTAAATAAATTTGCTAGATTTTTACAAGAAAACGGTGTTAAAAAAGATGATATTGTGGGTGTATATATGAATAAAACAGAAAGATTTATTATTTCTATTCTAGCTATTCAAAAACTAGGTGCAGCATACTTACCTATGCATCCAGAATATCCTGAAGAACGTGTTAATTATATTCTTTCTGACAGCAAAGCTAAATTAGTTATAACAGACCAAGACATAAAATTAGACACATTAGTGATTAACCCTAATCTAATTGACTTTAGTTCTTATGGTGATAGCAATTTAAATATAAATTTTGATGATTCTACTTTATGCTATGTAATCTATACATCTGGCTCTACAGGTAAGCCAAAAGGAGTTATGTTGACACATAGAAATTTAATTAACTTTGTATATACTTTTAATGACTGTTTTAAAAATAAATTTTCACCAAAAGATAATTGTTTGTCATTAACAAATATATCTTTTGATGTTAGCGTAGCTGAGATATATACACCTTTATGTTTTGGTTCAACACTTATATTATATCCTGAAAACACACTAACAGATATAAAAGTTTTAGTAGAAGTTTTAGAAAAAGAAAAAATAACATTTTTATATATTCCACCAAATGTATTAGATGATGTATATACTTTCATTAAAACTTCAAACCAAAAATTTAAAGTAACTAAAATGTTAGTAGGTGTAGAAGCTATTAAAAATGGTACCCTAAACCATTTTATAGACTTGAATTCAGAATTAGAAATTATTAATGGATATGGACCAACAGAAGCAACTATTTGCTCTACTTTCTATCCATATAAATATAATAAAAAAGAATCTGATATAGTACCTATTGGATACCCTATAAAAAATAATAATATATATATATTAAACAAATTTAACACATTACTACCTATAGGATATCCTGGTGAAATTTGTATAACGGGAGAAAATGTATCTTCTGGCTATTTAGCTCATCCTGTTTTAACTGAGAAATCTTTTGTAAATATTCCAGAATTATCTAATACTCCTATTTATAAAACTGGAGATATTGGATACTTCACAAAAGACGGTTATATAGAATTTGTAGGTAGAACTGATTCACAAATAAAATTCAAAGGCTATCGTATAGAATTAAATGAAATAAATAAAGTAATCTTAAATGTTAAAGGAGTATCAAAATGTGTAACGGTAATTAAAGAAGTAAATGGTATTCCATCTTTGTGTACATATTTTACAGTAAATGATACAAAAATCAATCAAGATATTTTGAGGGAAAAAGTAAGCAGTGTTTTACCATATTATATGATACCATCACATTTTGTATTATTAGACGATTTTCCTTTAACTTCTAATGGTAAAATAGACAGAAAAAATTTGCCTGATATAGAATATCATACAAATTCATCTTCAGTACCTTTAAATGACACACAAGAAAAATTATGCAAAATTGTTTCTAATTTGACTGGAATAAAAAATGTTTCTATAAATGATAACTTCTTTGATATTGGTATAGATTCTTTAACAGGGATACGTTTAACATTAGAAGTTTATTATGCATTTAATAAAGATATAACTATTAAAGATGTATTTCAATATAACTCAGTAAAAAAATTAGCTGATTTTATTGATAATACAGAAATTACTAACAATGTATTTAATATTGAAAAAGCTAAAAAAATGAAATATTATGATTTATCAAATTCTCAAAAATCAATTTATTATGCATGTCAAGTTGCTGATAAAAATTCATTAGTTTATAACGTAAGCGGTGGAATATTGATTGATAACATATTAGAATCTTCTAAAGTAAGAAATGCTTTTAAGCAGATTATACAACTTAATCCTGCATTCCGTACATGTTTTAAATTAATTGATGGAGAACCAAAACAAATTATTCTAGACAAGGTACCTTTAGAAATAGAATTTTCTAATATTAAAATAGACCAAGAAGAAGTAAATGATGTAATAAATACTTTTCCTAAACCATTTAATTTAGAAAAAGCTCCTTTATTACGAGTAAAGCTAGTATATGTAACTTCTGGAAAAACATTATTATTAATAGATTCTCATCATATTATATTAGATGGAACATCTTTAAATATTTTATTAAAAGAATTTTGTGATAGTTATAATGGATATAGTTTAGAAGAGCCAAAAATAGATTATTGTGACTATTCTATTTGGGAAAAAAATTTTATAAAATCTGATACTTGTAAAAAATTTGAAAATTATTGGATTAATAAATTTTCACAAAAAGATTTTCCTGTGCTAAATCTTCCTTATGACTTTAAGCCAAAAGAAGAAGGTTCTTTTGAAGGAACCACAAAGGTTTTTGAACTTCCAGAAGATATTATAGAAAGCGTAAACATATTATCAAAAAATTATGAGCTTTCTACATATATGATATATTTAGCAACATTTTATTTGTTACTTTATAAATATACTTCTGAAGAAAATATTGTAATCGGAACACCTACAGCTAATAGATTTACTAGAGACCTAGAAAACATTATTGGTATGTTCGTAAACAATATTATTATAAAAATGCATATAAATCCCGAATCAACTTTACTAGATTTCTTTAATAAATTAAAAACTAATATATTAGAAGATATGAATAATCAGCCTTATCCTTATCAATTACTTTTAGAAAAGCTAAAAACGAAAAACCCTTTCGACGTTATGTTTGTTTACCAAGATATAGATAATGAACATTTTTCAATAGAAGGAAATAATTTACAATTAATATCTTCTATAGTAAACTTTTCTAAGTTTAATTTAACTCTTCAAATTATGCCAAATAATGGTTTGATTTGTATTGAATATAAAACTAGTTTATTTAAAGAAACTACTATTAATAATTTTTATAAGCATTATATTAACTTGATAAGAAATATATTAAATAACTTTGATAAAAAAATTAATAATATATCTATTCTATCAAGCAAGGAAACTGATAAAATCTTATATAATTTTAATGATACTAAAAAAGATAGTTATCCTAAAGATAGCAAACTTTTTGATTTGTTTGAAAAAAATGTATTTGAAAATCCATCAAAAGTAGCTATTGTATTTGAAGGAGAAAGTTACACTTATTCACAATTAAATGTGAAAGTTTCAAAATTTGTTAACCAACTACAAAATTCTGGTATAAAAAACAATGATGTTGTTTCTATATTATTAGAAAGAAGCATTGATTTAATCGTTAGTTTACTTGCTATATTAAAGTTAGATGCTACATATTTATTGATAGATAATCATTTTCCTAAAGATAGAATAGAATATCTTTTAGAAAACTCAAAATCTAATTTCTTAATTACAAAAAAAGAAATATACAGTGAAAAAGAATTAACTTTTAAAAATGTAATTGTTCCAGAATATAATAAATTAGATTTGAATGAAGGTAATAATGTTATAGAAAGGAAAAATCCAAATTTTGCAATTATATATACTTCTGGTTCTACTGGAAACCCTAAAGGTGTTGTGTTAAAGCAGTCAAGTATGATTAATGTTATATATGATTTTGCAGAAAATATGCATTTAAAATCTTGTGAGAAAATTTTAGGCATAGCAACTGTTTCATTTGATATGTTTGCTGTAGAAATTTTTTCAACATTATTACTTGGAAAAACACTTTATTTAACTAATTACGAAGATCAAAGAGATTCTGTTAAATTAGGTAAATTAATAAAACAAAATAATATCGACTTCTTCGTTACTACACCTTCCAGAGTTGAACTACTTATTTCCGAGCATTTAAATGAAAATTATTTAGAAAATGTTAAAGTTTTTCAATTAGGAGGAGAAGTATTCACAAGTAATTTATATAATAGATTGAGAAAATTAACAAAAGCTTATATATATAACGGATATGGCCCAACAGAAACAACCGCTTGTGCATCTAATAAATTAGTTACAGATGGAAATGACATAACTATTGGTAAACCTATTTCTAATTGTCAAATATATATTTGCGACACCAATATGAATCTATGTCCTATTGGTGTAGAAGGTGAAATTTGTATTGCTGGCTGTGGAGTTTCTGCAGGTTACTTATACAATGAAAAAGTTACTGCTGAAAAATTTATAGACAATCCTTTTGGTGAAGGTTTAATATATAAAACTGGAGATTTAGGTAAATATAATGAAAATGGTGAAATCGTCTATTTAGGAAGAAATGATTTTCAAGTAAAAGTTCATGGTTTAAGAATAGAACTTTCTGAAATAGAAAAGAAAATTTATGATATACCTGGTATAACAAAATGTTCTGTAGTTTATAAAAAAGAGCCAAACATCTCTTATATGGTAGCATTTTATACTTCTAAATACAATATTTCTTCTCAATATATAAGAGATATACTATATGATGAACTTCCTCAATATATGATACCAAATTATATTATAAAAATAGATGAATTCCCTGTTACTCAAAATGGAAAAATAGATAGAAAGATATTATTAAATTATCCTATTGACATTGATAAAAGTTCTACTTATGTAGCGCCAGAAAATGAATTTCAAAAACTCTGCTGTGACATTTGGTCTGATTTATTGAATACAAAGATAGGAATTGATGATAATTTCTTTGAAATGGGGGCAGATTCTTTACTTGCAATTAAATTTAAAACTGAATTACTTGCACACAATGTAAATATAGATTATTCTGATATATTTAAATATAAAACAGTAAGAACTTTATCTAAATTAAATAAAGTAAATATAACACACACATTAGAAGATTATGATTATTCAAAAATAAATAATTTACTTAAAAATTCTTACAAAAATTATCAAATTACTAATAATGAAGAAAATAACATTCTTCTACTAGGTGGAACCGGATTTATAGGAATACATATAGTAGAAAGTTTTATAAAAAATTCTAAAGGTAAAGTATACTGCATAATTAGAAGAAAAGATAATTATGATTCTGCAAAAAATAGATTTATGGACAGATTACATTTCTATTTTGGTAATTCACTAGATAAATACATTAACGACAGAATTATTATATTAACAGGTGATATTACAAAAGAATATTTTGGACTTTCATTACCAATTTATAACTCATTAGGCGAAAATGTATCCGCAATTATTAATGCTGCAGCTAACGTAAAACATTATGGAGATTTTAATAAATTCAAAAATATTAATATAGATGCATTAAATTATATGATACAATTTTGCTTGACTTTTGATAAAAGATTATTACATCTTTCTTCTTTAAGTGTATCTGGTAATACACTGTTAGACGGATCTATCATAAACACTAACAACAATAAAAAAGACTTTACAGAAAAGGATTTATATATAGGTCAAAAATTAGATAATGTATATACAAGAAGCAAATTTGATGCTGAAAAACTTATTTTAAATAATATTATTAATAATAATTTAAAAGCACAAATATTAAGACTCGGAAACATAACAAGTAGATATAGAGATGGTAAATTTCAAATCAATCATAAAGATAATGCTTTTGCTAATAAATTAAAATCATTTATTACATTAAAAGCTATTCCAAATTACTTATTAGATGAATATTTAGAATTTACCCCTGTTGACTTGTGTTCTGACGCAATTATTGATATACTAAAAAATGACTGTTCAAATGTGTACATTTATCATATATATAACCCACATCATGTATACATAAAAACATTTATAGAAATGTTAGAGAAATTAAATATTAACTTAAAAATATTAAATGATGTCGAATTTAAGAAAACTATTAATTCTGCATTAGAAGAAGATAGCAACGCATTATTTGGTATAATTAATGACTTCGACTCAAATAAAAAATTGATATATGTTCAAAACTCATATGTTAAATCTGATTTATCCTTAAATTTATTAAAAAAACTTGGATTTATTTGGAAAGACATTGATTTTGAATATATTAGAAAATATATCAAGTATCTGCAAGAGATGAAATTTATTTAAAAGGAGTGAAATGTACAATGGAATCTTTTTACTTATTTGCAATGGTAATTTCTTTATATATAATAAGTATACTTTTTATATCTGTACAATTTTACAGAAATAAAAAACAAATACATCTTATAATCTCTCTTTTATTAGGAAGTATGTTTATTTGGACTTGTAGCTTAATTATGCAACTTTTCTATAGGAACACTTCTGTTGACCCTATTCTTTTTGAAGGATTTGCTTCGTTTGGGGCGTGCTTTGTTCCTATATTCTTCTTACTCTTAGGTTTTACTTTTAGTAAAACTAAATTAAAATGGAACTGGAAATACTTACTCTTATTTATTGTGCCTTGCATTACAACTATTTTAATGTTTACAAATAATTATCATCATTTGCTATATAAACATTATTCCATTTACTTAAACGAAACAGTGGCAGGACCTTATATGGTCTTCCATTCTTTCTACTCTTATTTGTTAATATTAATTGGTATTTATCAATTCTTGAAATATTCTATTAAAAATTCAGGATTCTTTTCTAAACAATCTATTTTGATTGTTATAGGTACCTTAATACCAATTGTATTGAACGTAATTGGTACTTTAGGATTAGTTCCAATGGCAGTATATATAACACCAATATCATTTTCTATAGCTTTAATATTTTATGCTTTTGCAATTTTTAAGTTTAAGTTTTTAAATTTAACACCAATTGCATTGCAAAACATTGTAGACAGAATCTCAGATGGATATTTAGTACTTAATGAAGATAATATTATTACTGATTTCAACAAAACATTTTTCTCACTTTTTAAATTGAAAAACCAAAATATAAGAAATATGTCTATTGTGGATTTTTTGAAAAGCATAAATAATCATTCTAATATTGATAAATTGATATTAGCTATTGAAAAAGTTAAAAATTCAAATAAAACTATCTCGTTTGAAAAAGAATTCGATAAGATAAAAAAATACTTTACAATAGAAGTGACTTCTATTTATTCAAAAAATATGTTTATTGGTACTTTAATATTATTTAAAGATATTACTCAACATATTAATGATATGAAAAAATTACATGATAACCAAGAAACTTTAATGGAAAAGGAGCGTCTTGCTTCTCTTGGTCAATTAATTGGAGGTATTGCACATAACCTAAAAACACCTATCATGTCAATATCCGGAGCGGCTGAAGGTTTAACAGATTTAGTTAAAGAATACGATTCTTCAATTGACGATCCTGAAGTAACCAGTCAAGATCACCACGATATTGCAAAAGATATGTTTTCTTGGATTTCAAAGATCAAAACACATACCGAATATATGTCAGATGTAATTACTGCTGTTAAAGGACAAGCCGTAGTTTTATCTAATGAAGAAGATATTTCATTCACGGTAGGTGAATTACTAAAAAGAGTAGATATTTTAATGAAACACGAATTGAAAAAAGCTATTATATATTTAAATATATCTATGCAGATAGATGAAAATACAATTATTAGAGGAGATATAAATAGTTTAGTTCAAGTAATTAATAATATGATTTCTAATTCAATTCAAGCTTATAACGGAAAAACTGAACAAACTATTGATGTTATTGTAACGAAAAAAGATAATAACTTAATTATTTCTATTAAAGATTATGGTGAAGGATTACCTGAAGAAGTTAAGAAAAAATTATTTAAAGAAATGGTCACCACAAAAGGTAAAAATGGTACTGGACTTGGGTTATATATGTCATATTCTACAATCAGAGCTCATTTTAATGGTAACATTACTTTTGAATCAGAAAAAGGTCAGGGCACTACTTTCATAATAACTTTACCTTTAAGCACTTAATTAGAATTATATCATATTAAAAGGTCAGATTATATTCTGATCTTTTTTTGTAGTTAAATTTTATTTGCAAAAACTATTGATTTTTAAAATTTTTATTAATATAATAATTAAAATATTATCATTTATCTATTGTATGAAAATTTAAAATGGAGGATTGTAGAAATGAGAAAAGGATTACAAAATATAGAAAATAGTGAAAATCAAAATTATAAAATAATTGCAGTAGATGATGAACAAGGTATCGTTGACTCTTTATCCATCTTTCTAAAAAGATCTGGATATAATTTTGTAGGAATTACAGACCCTCTAGAAGCAATTGAAAGAGTAAAAAATGAACATTTTGACTTGATGATATTAGACTTTATTATGACTCCTATTCATGGAGACCAAGTAGTTGAAGAAATAAGAAAATTTAACAAAGACCTATATATTTTATTACTTACAGGTCATAAAGATCTAGCTCCTCCTCTAGAAACAATTAGGAGATTAGATATTCAAGGTTATTGTGAGAAAAGTGATAAATTCGACCAATTGCTATTGCTCATTGAGTCTGGTATAAAATCTATTGCTCAAATGAATCAAATTAAAAAAATAAATGAAGAATTATCTGATACATATGAAAAATTGGAACAGGCTTATTTGGAGAGCATTCAAACTTTGCGTTATACAGTTGAGGCAAAAGATACATATACACGTGGTCATTCCGATCGCGTTTCTGAATTTTCCGTTTTAATAGGTGAATATTTGGGATTACAGGAAGCAGATCTTGATACTTTAAAAATTGGTGGTTTATTTCACGACATTGGAAAAATTGGTGTTCCTGATTCTATTTTGCAAAAAGAATCAAAACTTACTGATGATGAATATTCTCAAATAAAACAACACCCTAATATTGGTATTCATATATTATCACATGCTAAAATATTCCAAAACATTTTGCCAATAGTAGAACATCATCACGAAAGATATGATGGAAAAGGTTATCCAAGTAGACTTGCAGGTGAAAACATACCTTATTTAGCCAGAATTACCGCTGTTGCCGATAGTTTTGATGCCATGAGCTCAAAAAGATCTTATCGTGATTCTTTACCATTAGAAACTATTAAAGAAGAATTTAGAAAGAACAGAGGAACTCAATTTGATCCTAACATAACTGATGTTTTCTTAGATATTTTAGAAAATCATTATGATGAAATAAAAGAAATCCAAGAAAAATATACAGGAATTGAAAACGAAGGATATGGAAATTAACTATATAATTTAAAGAAGCGGTTTTCCGCTTCTTATTTTTGATACTTCCTTAAATTTTTATACTTTCATAGAAAGCCCTACTTTTTGTCTTTCTCTATCTATTTTTATAACTTTAACTTTTACAATATCACCAACAGATACAACATCAGATGGATTTTTAATATATTTGTCACTCATCTCTGAAATATGTACTAAACCATCATGCTTAACACCAATATCCACAAAAGCTCCAAAATCAATTACATTTCTTACTGTACCTGTTAGTACCATTCCCTCTTTTAAATCATCTAATTTTAGAACGTCACTTCTTAGAATAGGTTTTGGCATGTCTTCACGAGGGTCTCTACCTGGTCTTGATAATTCTTCTATTATATCTGTTAATGTCATTTCGCCAATATTTAATTCTTTAGACATTTCTTTTACGTCTACATTTTTTAATTTATTTCTTAAGTCTTCTAGTTTTTCTTTATCTTTTAAATCATTTTTATTAAATCCTATTTTTTCTAATAGTTTTTCAGTAGCCTCATAACTTTCTGGGTGAACTGCAGTTACCTCTAATGGATTATCACCATCATATATTCTTAAGAAACCTGCACATTGCTCAAAAGCTACTTTTCCTAATTTAGGAACTTTTAACAATTCTTTTCTATTCTTTAATTTTCCATTTGCGTCTCTATATTTTACAATATTTTTTGCAATTGTATTGTTAATTCCAGATACATACCCTAAAAGTGATGGTGTTGCTGTATTTACATCTACACCTACTTTATTAACACTATCTTCTACCACAGCTGTTAGGCTTTCTGATAGTTTCTTTTGATTTACATCATGTTGATATTGTCCAACACCAATTGCTTTTGGATCTATTTTAACAAGTTCTGCAAGTGGGTCTTGTAATCTTCTTGCAATTGAAATTGCTCCTCTTATTGAAACATTTATATCAGGATATTCCTCAGTTGCAAGCTTTGATGCTGAATATACAGAAGCACCAGCTTCACTTACTATTACATAATGAACATCTCTTTTACATTCTTTTATCATATCTGCTACAAACATTTCAGATTCTCTTGAAGCTGTACCATTTCCTATTGCTATCATATCTACTTTATCTTTATCAATTAATTTTAATAATTCTTTTTTAGCGCCCTCTACATCATTTTGAGGTTCTGTAGGATAGACTGTTGTATAATCTAGAACTTTTCCTGTTTCATCAATTACAGCAATTTTACAACCAGTTCTATATGCAGGGTCAAATCCCATAACAGTCTTTCCCTTAATTGGTGCACCAAGTAACAATTGTTTAGAATTTTTACCAAATACTTTAATTGCTTTTTCTTCTGCTTTCTCTGTTAAATCAGAACGTATTTCTCTATCAATTGAAGGTTCTATTAATCTTTTAAAACTATCTAAAATAGTATCTTCTAGCATAGAAGTAAATTGAGTTTCTCCTTTTATTATATCTCTTTTAATATAATTTAATATCTTATCTTCTGGCTTTTCTATTTTTACCTTTAAAAAGCCTTCTTTTTCTCCCCTGTTTATTGCTAATATTCTATGGCTTGGAATATACTTAATTGCTTCTTTATAATCATAGTACATTTCATAATTAGATTTTTCATTTTCTTTAGAAGCTTTAGTTTCAATTAGAGCTTCTCTATAACAGAATTTCTTTATTTGTTTTCTATATTTTGGTTCATCAGATATCATCTCAGCAATTATATCTAAAGCCCCTGCAATTGCATCTTCTACTGTTGCTACAACTTTATCTTTATTTTTCTTATCTTCATCAGATAATTTATCTATATTTACATATTCTTTTGCAATTTCATTAATATCTTTAGTTTCTTTTTGTTCTAATATTATATTTGCTAAAGGCTCTAAACCTTTTGCTTTAGCGACAGTTGCTCTTGTTTTCTTCTTTTGTTTATAAGGTCTATAAATATCTTCTACCTCTGCTAAAGTTTTAGCAATCGCAACTGCTTGTAATATTTCATCTGTTAATTTTCCTTGTTCATCAATTGATTTCACAACTTCTTCTTTTCTTTGCTCTAAATTTCTTAAATAAGTTAATCTTTCACCTAAGTCTCTAAGGATTTCATCACTTAGTCCACCTGTTACTTCTTTTCTATAACGAGCAATAAAAGGAATAGTATTTCCCTCATCAATTAACTTAATTGCATTTTCAACTTGTTTTTCTTTAATATTTAACTCTTCTGCTATTGTTTTAATAATTTTATCCATCTTATTACCTCTTTCTTATTTTCTGTTTCTTATTCTCTCTTTTCCCTTTTTCTCTCATTTCTTTTTTATTTCTTATTTCTTTTCCTTTTTTTGAGACGGAGCAAAAAAACAGTTTTTTTATTTCTTAAAAATAGAACTGTTATACTAACAGTCCTATTATAACAATCCGTAAGTTTTAAGTCAAATCTTTTAATTTATTTTATACTAAATTTTTAAAAGTTATCTATCGTTATAGTACACCCTCTATCTAATTAAGGAAAAAACATTAAGATTAACTTACTATTTTTATTTTTCTATATTGTAAGACATAATCGAAATCCTCCACTACCATCATAAACATTGCCTCCATAATAGCCAAAAGAAAATACTCCTGTTTCTGTCCCATTACTTCTATCTCCACCTCTTGCAAAAAAAGCACTTCCATCTCTTATAAAAGATGCAGCATCAAGATTCCACTTTTTTGTTTCATATGTCGCATCACCTAATATGTAATTATCTTCCAAACTATCCCCAACATATACTGTAGAATATTCATCACTTGTTCCTTCATATTTTACAAACGTACTACCATAATTAAAATTATTTGATGTATCTTTATTATAATAAGCAGCTACATAATCATATCTACCTCCTGATAAATCATATATCCCATACACATTACCTGTACTACTTTGTTTTGGATTTATATCGATTCCTTCATCTGCCGTTATATAATTTTCATTATCATTTATATCTATTTCTACTCCATTCCTTCCGTATTTACTACACGTTAAATATACTGGTGCTCCCCATTCACTATTTTTTAGCATATGACTATTTATTTCTTCTGCATATTGCTTAGCATTTGTATACATATTCCCTATAGTTATTCCTCTAAGACTAATTATACCTGGTTGTACTTTTATTTTTGTATCCGTTCCATCTTTTTCACTAGTTGCATCTAATCTAGATGATTCATATTTTCCTACCCATATTCCTGTTAATTCTTCTCTCCATCCCCCTAAATCTACATTATTTGTAAATGCTGGATGTACATAGTAACCATTTGTTGTGTCTTCATGCCCCGTTACTGCTCTTTTTGCTGTTTGTATATTTCCGTTTTCATCATAATATTGGTCTGTTGTTCCTATTAAGAACTTTACATCTATTGTTCCACCTTGAGTTATATCATCTGGATTATTATATGTTATTTTATATGCATATCTTGGTATCCATACAAAATAACTATCCACTCCATCTATTGTTACTCTCGCATTCGCCCATTTGCTAGAATTGTTATCTTCTGTTCCAGTACCTGCCACATAATCATATGCTGAACTTGAATTATTTGTATCCCAATTCTTTGTTTCTTCATTATATGTTACTAGTTCCATTCCTTCTTTTAATACTGGTGCATTTACTCCTTTACTTTCTATATACCCACCATTTGTAACCTGACTTAAATAATTTTTATAATCATTTAATATATTTTCTTCTTCTTTCTGCGCTTGCTCTGTTTTTTCTTTTGCATTTTGCGCTTGGGTTAATATTCCATTTTCTCCTGTTAGCATAGCGATTGATACTCCTGCTAAAATTAATAAAACAATGATGTATAGGAAATTACTGATGGTTAGCCAGTAAAAAAGTTTCCTCTAGATTACCTTTCTTATTCTGGCTAACCAGCT
>CALXFC010000003.1 GCA_944387485.1 uncultured Clostridia bacterium | reverse complement strand
TCTGCAAATTCATTATCCATTATTGTAAATACTTTAAAATTATTCATCCCACTAAATAAGCTTTCTTTTGCAATTCTACTTACTCCTGTTAAAACCGCTTTTTCTAAATATGGATTATCTTTAAAAGTTACTCCATAAAATGTTTTTAAGAAATCTATTGCTTCATCATAATATCCTTCTACATATGCTGTTTGTAATGGTACATCATATTCATCTATTAATAAAATTACAGGCCTATCATATTCTTTATATAATAATCTAGATAATAGCTTTAGTGCATTTTGTATCTCTATTTTATTTGCTTTTAAATTTAATACTGTATTGAACATTTCTTTTTCAATATCTAACAACTTTTCACTTTTAAGTAAATCAGCATAATTTATAAACAACTCTACTAACTCTGTTTTTAATTGTAATAAAGCTTCCTCAAAATTACTACCTTGCATATCTTTTAATGTCATATAAATTACTGGATAATATCCTAATTTAGAGGTATAATGTTCATCTTGCTCCATTATTTTTAAACCTTTAAATAATTCTTTATTATCTTTTTCTTTTATATCAAAATAATATCTCAGCATACTCATATTTAATGTTTTTCCAAATCTACGTGGTCTGGTTACTAATATTACTTTACTTTGATTATCTATTATTTCTTTTATATACATACTTTTATCTATAAAATAATTATTCTTTAATCGTAACATTTTAAAGTCGCTTTCACCTATTCCAATCCCTTGCATTGATTTTCCTTCTTTCTTAAATAATCTATTATCATTTTATAATATATATATCAGAAAGTCAAGTGTTACTAAACAGTAAATTATCTATAAAACTGCCCCTATTATTCCTGCTTCATTTCCTAATACTGCTGTTTGTATATTTATTTCTTTTCTTGGATTGAATAATAGATTTTTGGTAAGTAATTCCTCTTTTAAATCTTCTAAAAATACTTCTTCAAAATATACAAAACTTCCTCCTATTCCAATTGCCTCTGGTTCGAATATATTTATCAAGTTTGATAAACCTATTCCTAAGTTTTCTATAAATTCTTTTTTTACTTTTTCAATTTTCTTATAATTTATATCATCTTTATTAGTATTTTTCATTATTGCAAGTAATTCTTTTCCTGAAACATTTTCGTCATATCCTAAAGCTTTTCTTAAATTATTTTTAAAAGCTTTCATTGATGCATATTTTTCAAAGCACCCTCTTTTTCCACAGTTACATTCTAGTCCATCTTTTTCTATAACCATATGCCCTATTTCGCATCCTGGTAAGTCTCCAGTATCTAATAGCTCATTATTTATTATAACTGCACCACCTATACCTGTGCCGAGTGTTAAGAATAACACTCTATTATATTTTTTTAATGAACCATATGTACTTTCTGCAATTGCTGCACATTTTGCATCATTTCTAATTTTTATTGGTAAATTTATTTTCTTTTTTAACTCTTCTATTATTTTATAGTTTTTTAGACCTAAATTTACTGATTTTACTACTACTTCTTTTGTAACAGTTCCTGGTATTGCTATTCCTATTTCATTTATTTTATATTCTTTAGAAAATTTATTTACATTTTCTATTATTGTTTCTTCTATTATATTTCTTACTTCTTTTGTAACAATTCCCTTTAGTTTTTTTTCTATTTTTTCTAATATTCTTCCATTATTATCAACAACACCAATTGCTATATGACTTCCACCTAGATCTATTCCTATTTTATACAAATTATCTTTTTCTCTCATTTTTACCTCTTTCCTGCCTACTTCTATTTATTATTTTAATTTTTTAAGTATTTTGATATTTTTTCCTTATATTCTTTTAAACTTTCCTTTTTTTCTTCAATTTGCTTTCTATATAAATTTTTCAATAATTCTTTTGTTTCTTCATTTAAGTATTTTTCATCAACAAAACCCATCTCATATTGTCTTTGTAATTCTAATAAACTTTCCTTATCCATTTTTATTCTACTCCTATTTTATTATTTCCTTTATCTAGTATTTTCATCTCTGTTACTTTTTTCTTCATTTGCAGCCTCTACTTGACTTAATAAATCTCTAGCTTCCTTTTCTTTTCTTCCAAGTGCATTATATTCATCTTTTAAAGCTTCTAATTCTGATTTTTCATGTTCTTCACCTAAAGCTTCTCCGATTTCTTCCAAAAGCTTTCTTACTCTATTTCGTAACTCTAGTAATTCTAATTCCTTATCATTCATCTGCTTAAATTCTTCATCTGTTAGTTTTTTAGAGTTAGTTCCATCACCATTCACAAAATTATCCCAAACTTCTTCTAAATCATTTTCTTTTGCTTTTTTGTGATACACATTTAAAATTTTTTTATTTAATTCTCTTATTTGCTTTGCTTTTTCTTTTAATTGTTTTTGTATTTCTTTATCTTCTAATTTATTTACTTTTCTTAATTTTTGTTTTAGCTCACTTTCTATCACATTTGTTTCATTTGTACATATTAGTCCACATGCTCCAATTCTTGTAGCTTCTTCTTCTGATATAAAAGAAGCCACATGTCCTCTTAATCTTCCAAATGTTGAATTATTTACATCTCGTGACATTGTACTAAATTCCACCAGTTCGAGTGTTTTTGCATTCTTATTTTTTTCTAATAATACATCTATTCCATCTGTCCATACACTTTCATCACAATATTGTAAATCCATAAGCAATATATTCTCATAATCACTTAAATCTTTTCCTTCTTTTATTTTTCTTATCAAGTTAGAAAACGTAGTATATTCAATTTCTCGAAATTTCTTAGCTTCCTCCTGACTTATTTTTCCTTGTTTTATTAAATCATTTACTTTACTCTTTATTCCTCCATAGATTCTAACGCTATCATTTTCTACGCATATAGTTCTACCATCTGTATCTCCTAGAAACCTTATAGCAATATCTTTTATATTACTAAGCATTGGTTGTACTATTGTTGCTATATTATTTGTCTTTAACATATCTTGAGCTCTCTTATATGCTATTTCATTATATTCTCCTATTTTAAAATTCATTTTTGGTCTCCTTTTTATTTTATATTCCTACTTTAACACTTTTTTCCTAAGAAAACAATAAAAGCTAAAGATTTTTCTCTAGCTTTTATAAATTCATTTTCTATGTTTCTTATACTCCATAAGCTGAGAATAAGAAGTTTCCCATATACACTTGTACACAAGGTACTAATACAACTAATACGAAGAATATTAGTACTACACCAACTATTGCATAAACAATTTGTGGTAATGCTTTCATAATTTTTGTCATTATATTATCTATGTCTATTTCCATATATTCAACTAATTTTTCCATCATTTCTGCTAAGTCAGTCTGCATACCAATTTTAAGCATTTCTGTAATCATTGGCTTCGCTAAACCTGATCTTTCAAATGGCTCAATCCATGACTGACCAATTAACATATTGTTTATTGCTGTTTCTATAATAGATAGCATAACATAGTTTTTTACAACGTTTTTACTTACTTCTATAGACTCTTGAATTCTCATACCATTTTTTAAATTTAAAAGCATTGCTTTCATTAATCTTGAAAAGTCTAAAGCAAATATTAACTCTCCAAATATTGGCATTTTGTATTTAAAATAATGAAAATTGTATTTACCTTTTGGCGTATTAATATAGAATAATATCAGACCTACAACACCTATTATAACTAATACAGGTATATACCAATATTGAATTAACCTTTCCATGAAATCTGAAAACCATAATGTTATTGCTGGTAATTCTTCCTCTGTTCCTATTTCATCAAATACATTTTGAATAGCTGGAATAGCAAATAATGTTCCTACTACTAACATTACAATCAATAATACAAATTGAACAATATTTGGTATTAATATAGATCTTAACTTTTTATTTAAACTTTCTGTATCATCCAAGTATTTAACTGCTTGTTCCAAAGAATTAGTAAGTGAACCAGATAACTCTCCAACTTTTATCATATTTATATATATATACGGGAATATATTAGAATAATATTCCATTGTTGTATACATATTTTCACCGGCTTCAACACCAGCTAATATATCCTCTAATACACCTTTAAAAGATATGTTTTCTGTACTCTCAATTATTGTATTTAATGCATGTATATTGTTGAAATTTGCCTTCTTTAATAGGTAAAAGTTTTGAGTAAATACAACTACGTCTCTTTGTGTTATTTTTTCAGTTCTTGCAAAATATAAATTTATTTTTTCTTTTGTTGATAAGGTTTTCTTTTTATTTCCTGCAAGCTGAGTTGTATTTACATTTTTCATAATTTCTTGAATGTCAGTAACATTTCTTTTTTGTTTTTTTGCATTTTTATTTGATCTATATGCCATTTGCTCTATAGATATTGGAACTAAGTTATTACCTTTTAAAGACTTTATAAGAGTTTGTTTACTTGCTGCTTCTACTTTATTTCTTACAATTAGTCCATTTCTTGTCATTGCCCTATACATATATGTTGGCATGAGTGTTCTCCTCCTTTAGATTATTTTTCTCTTTTTATCTTCAATTGCATAATCGTTCTATTAAGAGTTTCTATATTTTTTTCTTCTATTTGAGATTTAGCCTGTTCTAATGTTATTCTATCATTAACAAACAATTCTGCTAAAGAATTTATTAAACCTATACTACCTTTTTCTAGGTTACTTTGTATAGCATCTTCTATTTCTGATACACTTAGTTTTTCTTTACGTATAATTCCTGCTACAATATTATCAACAACCATAACTTCTGGAACTAATACTAATTTTCCATCTGTACCTTTTAATAATCTTTGAGATACAACTAGTTTTAACAATGCTGATAATAAGTATTTGATGCTTGCTTGGTCTCTTACTTCATAGAAGTTTATCATTCTATCTATTGTTTCTGCACAAGATTTTGTATGAAGTGTTCCTATTACTAAATGTCCTGATTCTGCCATTTCAATTGCTGCTTCCATTGTTGTTTTATCACGAATTTCTCCTATTACTAATATGTCACAGTCTTCTCTTAATGAGTTCTTAACACCATCACTAAATGTTAAACTATCTCTTCCTTTTCCTACTTCTTTTTGTACTATTAATGATTTTTTAGAATGGTGTTTATATTCTACCGGATTTTCTAATGTTAATATTTTCTTGTTTTGATTTTCGTTGATATGATTTATTAATGCGTTTAATGTTGTTGTCTTACCTGAATTTGTCTTTCCAGTAACTAATATTAATCCTTGTGGTTGATATGTCATTCTTCTTACAATGTCTGGAACTCCCAAAGATTCATAACTTGGTAGTTCGTTTTTTATTAATCTTAATGTTGCAATTGGCACTTCATCTGATAGAGATATATTAACTCTTAAACGTATATCTTTATATTCATATGACATATCTAATTTTCTTGTAGTATTAAATACTTCATCTTTATCAACATTGCCCTTTACTAAATAATCATATATCTCATACATATCTTCTGGCTTTAATATTTTACTTCCATCTACTGGTATTAAATCTCTTGCAATTCTTAGCATTGGTTTATTACCTGGTATTAAATGAACATCAGAAGCATCAAGTCGTATTGCCTCGTCTAATATTTTATCTAAATTCATACTTTTTTCCTCCTTTGTTTATTAAATAAACAATAATTTTTTATTCAATTCATCTAAAGTTGTAAAGCCTTCTATTACTTTTCTTATTCCATCAACTATTAATGGTTTGTATCCTTGTGCAATAGCTTCTTCCTTTATTTTTATACTTGATTCACCATTCATTATTTCTGATTTTATTTCATCTGTTACATTTAATATTTCAAATATTCCGAAGTCTATCATAATATCCTGTATTATTACAATGTTTACAACCTACTGCATCATAAGTCTTTCCAGACACATCATATTCTATTCCATATTTTTTACCTATATCTTTAATTATCTTTTTTTCTTCTTCTGTAAATGGTCTTTCTTTTCTACAACTTGTACATAATCTTCTTACCAATCTTTGTGAAATTACTGTAGCTAAAGTACTTGCTATATCATAATCAGAAAGTCCCATTTTTCTAAGTCTTGTTATTACTTCTAAGCTATCTATTGTGTGTATTGTTGATAATACGTAATGTCCTGTTTGTCCAGCTTGTATTGCTATTTCCCCTGTTTCTTTATCACGTATTTCTCCTACTAGAATTATATCAGGGTCTTGTCTTAATACCGTTCTTAATGAATCTGCAAACGTTACTCTTGGATCAACTTCTATTTGGTTTAATCCTTCTATTCTTATTTCTACTGGATCTTCTATTGTAGTTATATTTATCTCTGGTCTATTTAAATAATCTATAATACTATACAAACTTGTTGTTTTTCCTTCACCTGTTGGTGCTGCCATTATTGTTATACTATTTCTTTTATTTATACTTTTCTGAAGTTCTTTTTCTGTTGCAGGAAGTCCTAAATCAAATATGTTTCTTATATTTATGTCCTTCTTTAATAATCTCAAAACAAATTTTTCTCCATATACATTTGGTTGTGAAGATACACGAATATTATAATCATCATACATTAAAATTCTTCCATCTTGTGATTCTTGTTTTTCTTGATGCATGTTTGATATTGCTTTTAATCTTCCTATTAATTGACTCTGCTTTTCTTTTGCTATATTTGCTGCAGTAAACAATTCACCATCTATTCTATATCTTACTCTTACTTTATTTTGCATAGGCTCGATATGGATATCACTTGCTCTTCTTTCCATTCCTGTTTTTATTATACTATCTACTAAAGATGTTATTGAATCATTTCTTCCTGTATTTGTTAAATTATCTGTTGCTATTCCTTCATATGATTTTAATATTCTTTCAATATCAGGTTCGAATGTAATATACTCTTCCATTACTAAACCTTTATTTAACATAAGAAGACGTACTGCTTCCATTGCTCTAGAATTTACAGTATTTGCAAAACATACTTTTACTTTTCCAGCTTCTATTTCAAATGGAATTGCTTTGTTTCTTTTTGCCACATCTAATGATATATATTTTGTTACATCTAATTTTAGAGTTCTATTATTTAATATAATTCCTCTTGTCCCTAGGATTTCTCCTATTGCTTGTATTAACTTATTAGGATCACATACATCTAATATATATAATATATCACCAATTTTTCTGCTTGGATGTTGTTTTTGGTAATCTAATGCTCTCTCTATGTCGCCTTCTGTTACTATCCCTCTTTTTACTAATTCAACACCAATAGGCTGTCTTCTTTTAATTTCCATAAGCTTAACTTCCTTTCTTTCGTATTAATTTTTATTATTTTCTATTTTAATGTATATGTTGTTGTTCTATCTTGTTTACCTGAAACAAAATGAACTGTTATCACATCTTTTCCATTTTCTGTTGATTGAGTAAATGTACACGAATCTACATTCCAACAAATTTTCACTTTGTCTCTGTAAATTCCTTTATTTTCTTTTATAAAAGAATATTGGACTCCATCATTAAATACTACACAATCATCTTCACATAATATAATTTTTAATCCTGGTCTGTTAACTTGTTCTGAAAAATAAGTATTAAATGCTGTATATTCTGCAATTGCTTCATTATTAAAGTCTACATCTTTAAGATTTTTCATAAAAGCTCCACTAACAACCGCAATTATCCCTATTACGCAAATCATAACGATTACATATATAGTTAATGTAATTAATGTTACACCTTTTTCTGATTTCATCTTTAGCTCCCCTTTGAAAGTATTGTTGATATTTCAACTGATTGCTCTTTTGCATTAAACATATAGGATATTTTTACAGTTACTTTTTTTACTATATCTGATATTTCATTTTCGTTTCCATCTAAATCTGTATAATCTATAACAGTAATTGTTTTATAAAAGCCTTCATTACCTGACACTTCTTCGTTTTCATATACTACATTATTACCATTTTTTTGACTTATTCCAATATATTTTCCAATTCCGTCATTTTTTACTTGTTCTATTTCATTTATAGCAATATATGTTGCATCACTTCTAAGTTCTATTTCTCTGGAAGTACTATTTACACGATATATTAACATAGCAATTATTGTTATAAACATAAAAATTATAACAACTGAAACTGATATATCTATACCTGTAAATCCTTTCTCACTTTGTATTTTCATACTTTACTCCTTCTATAGAATATAATAATTATAAATTAATACTAATATAAATATTATTAGGTTTGCTACTCCCAAATAAAATCCTATACTAATTTCACCTGATACTTGTCTATCTGTCTTCATATTAGTATTTAATCTGTTTTTTAATTTATACAATAATATATATATTGCCATTGCTAAAAGTGTGAATATTATTGCACTTAATGTTATAAATTCATTTGTGAATACTATCATTGTTACTAACATAAGTAAGATTCCAATTGTATACGTACTTTTTGCAAATTTTTTTAGTGTTATTGTATCAAATATTAAAATTAGTATGTATAAAATTAGATATATACCATATCTATATATATTAGCTTCTTCTACTATGTATAGATATAACATATACATAATTGATATTGCTATTCCATAGACATTTACATATTTATCAATTTTCCTATTTTCTTTATCTATTCCACATATTAATATTATATATGTTAGATATAGTGCTACAAAGCAGTATTCTGCAACTTTTTCAAAGCTTAAATTTTCTAAACTTAATCCCATAAAATACGCGATTAATACAAATAGTACTCCTGATAATACTTCTAATATTAAATATCTTGGTCTTATTTTTTCTTTACAATATCTACATTTTCCACCTAAGAATATATAACTAAATATCGGAAACAAGTCTAATAAACCTAATTTATGGTTACAATTAGGACAATAAGAATGTGTATGAGTTATGTCTTGTCTTTTTGGTATTCTATATACTGCTAAAGTATAGAAACTTCCAAACAAACTTCCTATTATAAATATTATGATATAAAAAAATGTTTCCATGTCTCTCCCTTTTATTAATCAAGCCATACACACATAGTGTGCGTATGGCTTATATTTGTTTACTTTAATTTTGTTTATTAAGAATCTGAATGCTCAGAAATAGTAATAGAATTATCTTTTATTCCATTGTTTTCTATTGTAAATTTAGCATCATATTTTTTTGATCCATAAGTATAAGTAATTCCACCACCAGTTGTACCGCTACCTATAGCTACTGCTGTGTTTGCTCCTCTATCATTATTTACCGCTTGAGCAATTGTAGCGTAAGTTAATTCTGTATAATTATTTGTAGTACTATCATATAAATCTGCATTAATTGTAGATACAGCTAAAGCAATTGCTTCTCTTATTTCTGCATCTCTTGTATTTGTTCCTGCAGTATTTGCTTGTGTAAGTATACCATTTTGTCCTGTTAACATTGCAATTGATACACCTGCTAAAATTAATAATACAATAATTGTTATTACTAAAGCAATTAAAGTAATACCTTTGTTATTCTTTAACATTATAAATTCCTCCTATATTAATTTGTTATCCTCCAACTGATGGAGCTGTTGTTGAAATTGCTCCTGCAGTTGTTACAAATAATGTAGCTGTTTGCCCATTTACAGTTGCTGTAACTTCATAATATTTTGTTTCTTCGCTTTCAGTTGTATTATCTGGTTTTGCTGTTACTTCAGTTACATTGCTATTATTACTTTTTATAAGTGTCTCTATGTTACTTTGGTTAAATACATTTTGGCTTCCTGTATAAGTTGGATCCATTTTATTTGCTAAAATTTCATTTAATCCTAACTTTATAGCTTCTTCAGCTTCAGCTTTTGATGTATTTACTTTAGCTGTATTTGCTTGTGTTAATATACCATTTTGTCCTGTTAACATTGCAATTGAAACACCTGCTAAGATTAATAGAACAATGATAGTAATAACTAAAGCAATAAGTGTTATACCTTTGTTATTTTTCATTTGTTTTCCCCCCTTTTCTTTAGAATTATTTTATATTTGTATTATATCTTTGTAGATATAACGTTAATAACTAAATTATTATTTTGTACCTGTGTTTTGGAAGAATTCTCCTCCACTTGATGAATCATCTTCTACAATTGTTGTCTCACCACTTGTTGATGTTCCTGTATTAGTACTTGTGCTTGTGCTTGTAGATGTATTTGAAGATGTGTTACCACTAGTACTTGTCTCCCCTGTTGATGAACCATTTTCTGTTGGTGTCTCTGCTGTAGTAGCATAAGGAGAAAATGGATTTGCTTTTCCTGGTACATAATCTTGTACTCGTCTATAATTATTCAAATCATCTGTGCTAATAGAATCAGTTGTTTCACTACCTTCATAATTTTCATCAGCTTCCAAAGATCTTATTTCAGTTTTTTGCCCCTCTACATTTGAAGAAGTTGCATACTTTACTTCACTTGGTACTGACTTTGTTATTGGTATATACTCATATAATAATATACCTAATATAAGTATGATAGCTAAGCACAACAATAATGCAATAATTATTTCTTTAATAGCTGACTTCGCCATATTCTTTCTCCCTTTCTATTCTGCAACATCAGTTGTGTTTGCTGTAGTATTGTCTGTTGTATTAGTTGTATTTGTTGTATTTGAACTGTTCGTTGCATTAGTATTATTTTCTGTATTTGTTTCATTTGTAGTTGTAATAATTTGTTGATTTAATTCTTTTTTATTTATTGAAATGTTCTTACAAGTAAATGTTGCTTGTAACTCTGAGCCAGATGGAACCATCTTGAATTCTTCTATCTTAAATCCTAAAGTACTATCATTTTCTATTGCAGAAATAAAATCTGTTATAGATATATAGCTTCCTGTTGCTGTAAAATGTAAATCATAAGTTCCTTCTGATCCGTCTGAGCCATTTCCAACATCCATGTTCATAATTACACCTTGTCTTGTTGCATGATTACCTACTCTTACCCATAATGTTTCAATATCATATGGTTTGTTAAGATCTTCTACTTCTCCACCTTCGTTTATTGTTACTTTATCCTCATAATCTTTTTTTGCAGTTTCAAAACTGTCGGAATTCTGTTCTATTTCATTTACAAGTGCTGCATAATCAGTCTGAACTAAACTATTAGCTTCTTGTACTTTACTATCTACATCTACATCTTTTGCTTGTATACCTTTTATTCCAAGAATTCCTAGGTTTCCTATCTGTACTCCTTGTATCACTATAAAGAAGCCAAGTAATAACAATAAGGCAATAAGAATTAAAATTAATAATTTTTTCATATTGGTAACTCTCCTTCTATTCTTATTGTTACAACACCATTATCCTTTTGTCCTGGTGTAGATTTTATATCTGTTAAGATAACATCTGTTTTAAGTCTTGCAACAAAATATCCTAATTGTTCATATTTATCAGATTGTGCATCTATTACGACATGTTTATCTGTTGAATTTTCTATTGATGTTAATTGCACATTTTCTGGTATTATAGACATTATTTGATTTAATAAATTAGGTATTGCATTTCTTGTTCTATTTAAATCTTTTAATTTGTCGCTAGATTCTATTAACTGTTGTGTTTTATTGTTATAAATATTAATACCAGTTTTTAAGCTTTCATTATCTGCATTTGCTAACGCAATTTGACTGTTCGTTTGTGCAATTGAGTCTTCTGATTCTTGTATCTTTTGATCCATTAGATAATTTATCACTCCAGAAAATCCGCTATAAATCACTATTAGTAAGAACAATGCAACTGCTATTCTAACCAAGCTTTTTTCTGTATTATCTAATTTTTGTCCTAAATCCCATGTGAAAAATCCACCAAGATTTTTTTGCTCTTTTTTACTTCTTTCTGGATTAACTTCTATTTTTAGCCAACTTGGAATTTGATCTGCTAATGTTTTCTTTTTAAAGTTCATTCCTGAAATACCTTCACCAAGTCCCATTAAAGCTATAGAAATAGCTGAGTTGACTTCAATATAATCTTTTATGTTAATATCTCTAGTATTTTCTATAAAGTATGGTTTTAATATTTCACATTCTGAATCTGTTATATATTCTTGGAAATATAAATCTACATTATTTATTAGAGCTGCTGTTCCTGTTATATATACTTTTTCTATTTTGTCTGAATAACTATTTATTATTTTATTTACTTGACCTACCACATTGTTAATAGTTGGCATAATATCATCTAAATATGCTTGTTGTTCTGATTGTAATTCTACCCCTTCAGATGTATATATTGTAGTATTTTTTGCTATTTCATATGCTTTTGAATAAGAATTCTCTTTTAAGTTAATTTTAGATAATATATCTCTACTACCTGCTTCAACAATATCAACATTAAAAATCTTTCCTCCAATAATTGTAGTTATTACTGTATCATCTTCTATATTAACAACTAAGCAGTTTTCGTCTTTTCTTACTTGTATTAAGTTTGGTATTGACATTGAAATAGGAGAAACATTTATCAAATGATATCCTTCTACCTGTTGGACTCTTTTATTTAACTCTATCTTGTTGTCTGAAATGTGGATAATTTTAATTTTATCTTTATCTAATTGATTATCTACAATAGCATATCTCGTTTCAAATACATTTGGATTATATCCTTTATCAGTACAATAAGATTCAAACTCAGTTTTAATTGCTTTTTGAAGATCATTCTTTGTAAGCAAAGAAAACATATCAAAATAGTTATACATTTCTTCAGATAAGTTAACACTAATAGGTATTTTTTGGCTATATGTTTCTTCTATTATCTGTGAAATTGCATCTTCTGCTTTATCATAGAACTTTATTCCAAATGTTTCTACTTTTACATTGTCATGTTCTTTAGATACTTTTGCATATTTAATTAAATGTTCTTCAATGTATAGTCCTAGACAACTTGACATTTTCTTCTCCTTTTTCTGTTTATTCTTATTTTCTGTATTTTATAAAAAAACATACCTAGAATATATTTTACATTATTCTATTTTTTTCTTTTTTTAATAATCTAAATACAAATATATTTTATAATTTTTTAGTAAAAAGTCAACATCTTTAATACAACCGTAATGCAAATGTAATATTTTTGTAACATTATTTTTTTATTAATTTACAAATAAAGAATCCATCAGTATTTTGATTTGGGTAAACCTCTAAAAATTTGCCGTTTGATATATATTCTTTAAAAAATTCTTCATTAATAGTTAGTTTATCCAATGAAAAATTTTTATTTTCTTTTAAGAATTTCTCTATAACATTTCTATTCTCCTCTTTAAAAATACTACAAGTTGAATAAACTAATTCTCCTCCTTCTTTTAAATACTTAGAACATGTATTTAATATATTAAATTGAATTTTTTGTATTTCTTTTATATCTTCTTTCTTCTTTTGCCATTTTATATCTGGTTTTCTTTTTAACACCCCAATTCCTAAACACGGAACATCTAAAAGTATTTTATCAAATTTATTTTTATATTCTTCTTTATATATACTTGCATCTTCTACTTTTGTTTTAATTATATCTATTCCTAATCTTTTAGCATTTTGTTCAACTAATTTTGTTCTGTGTTTATGTATATCCCAAGCTTCGATATTACCTTCATTATTCATAATTTCAGCTAAATAAGTAGTTTTTCCTCCTGGGCTACTACAAGCATCTAAAATCCTATCATTTATATTTGGATTTAAAATTAAAGCAGTTAATCCTGCTACTTCATCTTGTACAGTAAATAATCCTTCTTTAAAACTTTTCAAATTTTCTAATCCGTTTGCCTTTTCTAAAATTAAAAAATCATCTAATATTCCATTAACTGTTTTTACACCTTCTTTATTTAGTATTTCCCTTAATTGTTCTTTATTAGTTTTTAAATTATTTACTCTAATAGAAACTTTTGGTTTTATGTTAGAATTTTTACAAATTTGTAATATTTTATTATTATCTAAGTTATCTTTTTTTAATTCTTCAATAATCCATTTTGGCATAGACATAGTTTTAGAAATTCTATTTAATTCATCTTTTTCATTAAAAAATTCTTTATAATCTTTTTTATCTATTTTTCTTAAAATAGCATTCGTAAAACCAATACTACCTTTATTTCCATATCTCTTTGCTAAGTTAACACCTTCATTTACAGCTGCTGATTTTGGTATTTTATCTAAAAATATGATCTGATAAATACTCATCCTTAAAACATTTAATATCCATGGTGATATTTTCTTTAATCTAATTTTTGAATATTTTCTTATTATTTCATCTAAAGTTAATCTCCATGTTGTAACACCATAAACTATTTCAGATATTAAACTAATATCTTTCTTATTTAATATATCTTTATTTTTGTTTATCATTTCATTTAATACAATATTAGAATAAGCTTTATCTTTATCAATTTTATAAAGTATTTTTAATGCAACTTCTCTTGCTTTATCTACCATAACGCTTTTCCTTTCTTAAATTGGGGACGTTTCCCTTTTGTCCAAAAATGGGCAATCTGGGACACATCTCTATTAAAACGCTTTCGTTTTTTCTGTTTTTACTTGAAAAAACTTTGTTGTTTTTTATGTACTAATTTTACAATATTCTTATTTTTAAATCAAGTAAGTTTTTCACCACTTCTTTTTTATCTATTTTATATATGAATTTTTATATTTATCTTTATTTTTAATTTATAGTATTTTTGTATATTTTTTCTTTTAATTGGAAAAGATATTTTTAAAAGTTCTTATTTGGAGGTTTAGGTATGGATATAAAAAAACATTTAATAATTACAGGAAATTCTACTATTTCTTGGAAAGACGCTATTGTTAAAGCAATAGCTGAAGCATCTAAGACTATTGATTATTTATCAGAAGTAAAAATTATTGAACAACGAGCAAACATAGACGGAGATAAAATTTCCGAGTATTTTGTTGACTTAGATTTAAGTTTTACTATAGATGTAAATCGTAAAAACAATTAGGAGGTGTTTTATGAATCCTTTAGAAAGTAACAAAACCTACCAAGACTATGTTGATAAAAAATCACCTAATTCAAAAATTTTCAAAAACTGTTTTAACGCTTTTTGGGTTGGTGGACTTATTTGTACAATTGGCCAGGTTATTCTTAATATATGTAAAGAACGTGGTTTTGATACACAAACTTCTGGCACAATTGTTTCCATTTTATTAATAGGAATCTCTGCATTCCTCACTGGTCTGAATTTATTTAATAAAATAGGAAAATTTGCAGGAGCAGGTTCATTGATTCCAATTACAGGATTTGCAAACTCAATTGTTTCTCCCGCTATGGAATATAAATCAGAAGGATATGTTATGGGTGTTGGTGGAAAGATGTTTACAGTCGCTGGTCCTGTTTTAGTTTTCGGAATTTCTACTTCTATTTTAATAGGTATTATTTTCTTAATTTTTAACACTCAGAGTGTAACACTAGTCTGAAACTTTTGGGGACACCCCTTTTTTGTTCCATTTTATAAAATAATGGAAATTTGGAACAAAATAGACCTGTCCCCTTTTTTATCAAAAGTTAGGAGATGATTTTTTGAAAAAAATTGGTAAACAAACTATAAAATTTGATAACCCACCAACAATTTTAGAATGTAGTAGTATTGTTGGTCCTAAAGAATCACAAGGTCCTTTAGCTAAATATTTTGATAAAACTTTAGAAGATGAATTTTGGGGTGAAAATTCTTGGGAAAAAGCTGAAAGTAAAATAATTAAAGAAGCTACTAATATGGTAATTTCAAAATCCGGAATTTCTTCCCAAGACATTGACTGCGTATTTGCAGGTGATTTATTAAACCAATGTATTTCATCTAGTTTTGGTTTAAGAGAAATAAACCTTCCTTTTTTTGGTGTATTTGGTGCTTGTTCTACCTTTGTTGAATCTTTATCATTAGGTGCAATTTGTACAGAAGGTTTTGCAAAACATGTACTTTGTGCTACGTCTAGTCATTTTTGTAGCGCTGAAAAGCAATTTAGATTTCCGTTAGAACTAGGAAATCAAAGGCCTCCTACTAGTCAATGGACTGTAACTGGTAGTGGTGCTGCTATTCTTTCACAAAACGGGAACGGTCCTTACATCACCCATATAACGCCTGGTAAAATTGTTGATATGGGAATTAAAGATGCAAATAACATGGGAGCTGCTATGGCACCTGCTTTTGCTGATACTTTAATTACACATTTTACTGATACTAATAGGTCTCCTAGTTATTATGATGCAATTATCAGTGGCGATTTAGGTCACATTGGTAAAGACATTGCAATAGATATTGCTAAATCCCAAGGTTATAATATTAAATCTAATTATAATGATTGTGGTGTACTTATATTTGATAAAAATTCTCAGGACACTCATTCAGGCGGAAGTGGTTGTGCTTGTTGTGCTACAGTATTTTCTGGATATTTATTTAAACAATTAAGAGAAAAGAATTTAAAGAAACTTCTTTTAATTGCTACTGGTGCTTTAATGAATTCCACAAGTTCTCAACAAGGTGAGAGTATTCCTGGAATTGCTCATGCAATCAGTATTGAACTTTAAATATTTATAATATATATCAAAAGGAGGACTATTTATGGATATAAACTGGGCTAATGTTTTTGAAATTTCTTCTTTAATTAAGTGTTTTATAGTTGGAGGATTAATTTGTGTTATTGGACAGATTTTAATTGATAAAACCAAGCTCACTCCTGCAAGAATTTTAGTTATTTTTGTTACTACTGGCGCTGTATTGGGAGGTCTTGGAATTTATCAATATCTAGTAGATTTTGCAGGTGCTGGAGCAACTGTTCCTCTTACTGGATTTGGATACAATTTAGCAAAAGGTGCTATTGAAGCTGTTAAAGAAAGTGGTTTGATTGGTGCTTTTACTGGTGGTGTTAAGGCTGCCGCAGGTGGTATTGCTGCAGCTGTCTTCTTTGGGTATCTTGCTGCTCTTATCTCAAAACCAAAAATGAAAAAGCAATAAAAACGAGGCAATCCTCGTTTTTATTTGTCTATATGTTTATATCTATAATAAGCGATTATTCCTGATGTACCAATTAATAAGATTATTGCTGTTGCTAAAATAGTCTTACCTGTATATGGCAATATTCCAAATGCTGTTGTATTATCTATATTATTAGTATCATTAGTATTATTCCCATTTACTTCACTATTTTTATTATAATTTAGTACATCATCTATTCCTCCTATATATTCACCATCTATATAACATTGTGGTTCAGAACTATTTTCTATTTCTAATTCATGCATACCAGTTATAGAATTTTCCGGTTCTTCATTTTTAGTTACTGATTCTTTTATATATAAATATAATTTTTCGGATTCAGTTATTTCTTCATAATTACTTAATTCATTTGATTTTACATTTACCGTTATAGAGTATGTTCCATCATTTTCTTTTGTTATTTCTACAGATTTCCAGTCATTTATTTCATTTTCCATATCTTCTTTAATTCCTGATAAATAATAACTATAGCTATATATATCATTTTCATCTTCTAATACTATTCCTGTTATCTTAATTGTTATTTCCCCTGTTGAATTTGATAAGTTTGTTGAATCAAAATATAGCTTAGCTTCTGTTATCTTTGCATTTGCATTACTAAAATCTGATAAATTTGGTTCATTGGTAGTAGGTTTTTCTGTTTCTTCTCCTAATTCCGGTTCTTGTTCTGATTCTTGTTCTTCCTGTTTATTTACAGTTATTTTTTGTTCAACATCACTAACTATTCCATTTTCAGTATATCTAATCGTTACCGTTGTTGTTCCTTCTGTTAAATTTTCTCCTCCTATTATTTCATAATCATTTATTTCCTTTTCTGAATTATCACTATATCTTGCTATTACTTTCATTCCTGTAGAATCAAAGTTTTCCCCTTCTTTATATACTGTTTTCCCAGGTTCACAATCTATATATATTTCAGATAATCCTATTGCTTGTTCTTCTACATCATTTGTATATGCTTTTATACATAAGTTTCCTGAATAGTCTTCTAGTGTTGCTAAATCTGTCCATTCATTATTATTTAGTCCTGTATCATTAGTCCAAAAACTTTCCCCTGTATTTACTTCTACTGCTTCCCAACCAGTATTGGCTAATTTATATTCTAATGATATGTTTTTATCTTCTTCTTCACTTACAATCTGTAGCATAACCACAAAAGAATCTCCTGTTAATCTTATAGGTTCTTCAAATTCCAAAATGTGATATCCTGCACTAACAGCTTGTGTATCTCCTTCTTTTAATTTTACTTCAACCAAATCTTTTAAATCTTTACTGCTTCCATTTGGATTTACATATACTTTATATTCTTGATTTTGATTTGTATATATACTAACTTTATCCAATTCTTCATTTTTAGTAGAATCTCTTTGAAATACATTAGCTAAATTTACACCGTCAGTATCAGGTACTGTTACACTCAAAGATGGTCCTAAAATATCATTTTGATATATTGTATCATAATCCTTACTATATGTTGCTTTTTCAATGCCTATCATATTTGCATAAACATTGCTATCTTCATATGAAATATACATATATCCTTCATTTCCATTTTCAACTATAAGATTACCTGAATCTATCTTAACTTTGCTTTCTCCATATACCTGTTTGTATGAATTTAGAAGATCTGCATCTGGTATTTGTTCTGCGGAATACCAATTATTTGCCTCGCATCCTTCTTTATCTGCTTCAAATAGTAATTGTTTTGCTTCTAATAAAGTAACTGTTGTATTTTCTCCCCGAGAATTTTTTACTATCCATGCACCATTTTCTTCTGGTTTTTGATTTTGATTGAAATTGTCTCTACTATAATTATCATCCCACCCTATTATTACAACAGAATGGTCTGAATTTTTTCTTTCCTTACAGTATATAGCACCTGTTTCATTATTATAATAATCTGAAGCTCCCATATTTGCACCATATATGCTTGCATATACTCCACCATAATTTATAATATGTTCTTTTATACTTTGCATTACATTTTCTTTATTTTCTTCTGTTACTGTTTCAAATTCCTTTGTATCATACAAAGTTGTTTTTACTTCTTTATTTTGTATCTCAGAAATATCTATATTGTCTTCATTGTTTTCAAATGGTAAATCACTTTCATCTATTGCTCCCATTCCATTTGTCAAATATGCCAATACCATTCCAATATTGCCACCATTGCTTATATTTGTAGAAAAACCATATTCATTTATTTGATTGTTTAAAAAAGCTGATCTCATTGATGAATAAATCAAATGTCTCTCTGAAAAATCATATGTAACTGTAGGTAATGAAGCTTTTTGGTCTCTTAACGCTAAATTTGATTCTAGCATTCCTAATGCTGAAAATGCCCAGCAAGAATTTGTTTGCATTTGGTTTCTTATCACAACATTTTCTGGTATTATATCCTTTAAGTTAAATTCTGTTGGTATTGTTGCCCTTATCAATTGTTGGGTTCTAAATACATTGTTTAAACTTTTTAAATATGTTGAATTATCCACACTTGTACTTACTTCGTATTTCCTTGGCTGTATTGTATTTTTCTTTTCTTCCTCATCTAATTCCAACCACTTTTTATAATCTTCTGAATATTCTGTTTCTTTTACATCTATTTCATAACTATCGTTAGCATAAACTATTCCAAAAGAAAACATTATTAATATAATTACAAATATCTCAAATAATATTTTTATTTTATTTTTCATTCATTTGTCTCCTTAATACTTTTTCTACAACTTTAACTTATCATTTTTCTTTATTTTTTTCAATATTTCAGTCAAAAAAAATAAAGCTATTTTTCTATAAAATAACTTTATCTTCTTAATTATCTATGCTTTTTTAGCTATTTCAGCAATTTCTGTAAAAGCTTTTGGATCTGATACAGCAATTTCTGCAAGCATCTTTCTGTTTATTTCAACATTTGCTTTTTTTAGTCCTGCTATCATTTTGCTATATGTTGTTCCATTCATTCTTGCTGCTGCATTTATTCTTGTTATCCATAATTTTCTAAAATCACTTTTTTTCTTTTTTCTTCCTGCATAAGCATATGTTAATGATTTCATTACTGCTTGATTTGCATTTCTAAATCTATAGCTTTTTGCTCCATAGTAACCTTTTGCTTGTTTCAATACTTTTTTATGTCTTGCTCTTGTTGTTCTTGCTGTTTTTACTCTTGCCATTATAATTCACCTTCCTTTGATTTCTTATTAGTTTCCATATGGTAATAATTTTTTAATTGTTTTTTCGCATGTTTTGTCTGCATATGCGTTTTGAATTTTTCCTGATTTCTTTTGTCTTTTTGTTTTATTTGCTAATAAATGTCTTCTGTTTGATTTTGTTCTTTTTACTTTTCCTGTAGCTGTTAAAGAATATCTCTTTTTAGCTGCTTTATTTGTTTTTAATTTTGGCATAACTAAAACTCCTTTCGCTTATTTATATTTTATTGCAGATTATTTTTCTGCTTTTTTAGCTAAAATTATAAACATGTTTCTACCTTCTAATTTAGGTTTCTTTTCAACAGTTGCAACATCTTCTAAACCTTCTATAAATTTATTTAGAACAACTTCTCCTGCTTTAGAGTTATTGATTTCTCTTCCTCTAAATCTTACTGTTATTCTTACTTTGTTACCATCTGTTAAAAATTTCTTTGCATTTTTTAATTTAAAGCCAAAGTCATGTTCTTCAATATTTGGAGTAACTCTTATTTCTTTTACTTCTAATACTCTTTGTTTTTTCTTAGCTTCTTTTTCTCTTTTTGCTTGCTCAAATTTATATTTCCCATAGTTCATCATTCTACAAACTACTGGTTTAGCATTTGGTGCTACTAATACTAGGTCTAAATTTTTATCTTCTGCTTTTTCTAATGCCTCATTTAATGACATTACTCCTAGTTTCTCACCTTTTTCTCCAATTAATTGAACTTCCTTTGCTCTAATTTGTCTGTTGACAGGTAATTCTTGTTTTATAAAAAACACCTCCAATAATAAAAAAATTTGACTTTTGTTACAAGTCAAATTAAACCACAAATTTAGTAAACATACTAAATCTTATTTAATTCTAACCCTTTTCCTTATTTAGATAGGGTGAGAAGTTTTACTTCTTCTTGTAACGACTAATATTATATACTATCTAAACTGCTTTTGTCAAGTGTTTTTTTGAATTTTTTTACCATGAAATTTTAATTTTTTATTATATTCTTTAGTTTAATTTTTCCTATTTTATTGCCATTTATAAGAAAATAAGGTATAATGTACACGTATTTTAGAAAAGGAGACTTAATTTATGGAAAAAGTAAAAATTGGAAGAGTGTATAGACATTTTAAAGGAAATTACTATTTTGTTGAAAACATTGCTTATGACTCGGAAACTTATGAAAGAATGGTTGTTTATAAACCATTATATGAAAGAGAAGATGGAAGGTCTATTTGGGTTAGACCTGAGAAAATGTTTTTAGAAAAAATACCTGAAAGACCAGATAATATAACAGGTCAAAAAGTAAGATTTACGTTAGTAGAAGATATTCAAAAAAATTATTTAAAATAAATTGGTAAGATGTGTCCCAAATTGTCCAAAAATGGGCAATTGGGAAACGTCCCCAATTGGACATGGAGGTTTGTTATGATAGATATTAAATTATTACGTGAAAATCCTGATTTAGTTAAGGATAATATTAAAAAGAAATTTCAAGATGAAAAATTAGTTTTAGTTGATGAAGTTCTAGATTTAGATGTTAAAAATAGAGAAGCTAAATTAAATGGAGATAACTTAAGGTCTGAAAGAAAATCTTTAAGTAATCAAATTGGTAGCTTAATGAGAGAAGGTAAAAAAGAAGAAGCTGAAAAAGTAAAATCTCAAGTAAATGAAATAAATAATAAATTAGAAGAAAATGAAAAATTAGAACACAAATATTCTGAAGAAATTAAATCAAGAATGATGAAAATACCAAATATAATGCATGAGTCAGTTCCTATTGGTAAAGATGATAGTGAAAATGTTGAGATTGAAAGATTTGGTGAACCAGTAGTTCCAGATTATGAAATACCATATCATGGTGAAATTATGGAAGCTTTAGGTGGACTCGATTTAGATAGTGCAAGAAGAGTTGCTGGACAAGGTTTTTACTATCTTATGGGTGATGTTGCAAGATTACATTCAGCAGTATTAACTTATGCTAGAGATTTTATGATTAATAAAGGTTTTACTTATTGTATCCCACCTTTTATGATTAGATCTGATGTTGTAACTGGTGTTATGAGCTTTGAAGAAATGGATGCAATGATGTATAAAATTGAAGGTGAAGATTTATATTTAATAGGTACTTCTGAACATTCTATGATTGGTAAATTTAAAGACCAAATTCTAAAAAAAGAAGATATGCCATATACTATGACTTCATATTCTCCTTGTTTTAGAAAAGAAAAAGGTGCTCATGGTATTGAAGAACGTGGTGTTTATAGAATTCACCAATTTGAGAAGCAAGAAATGATAGTTGTTTGTGAACCTGAAGATAGTTGGAACTGGTATGATAAAATGTGGTCATACACAGTAGAGTTCTTTAGAAGTATGAATATACCTGTAAGAACTTTAGAATGTTGTAGTGGAGATTTAGCTGATTTAAAAGCAAAATCTTGTGATGTTGAAGCATGGTCTCCTAGACAAAAGAAATATTTTGAAGTTGGAAGTTGTTCTAACTTAACAGATGCACAAGCTCGTAGGCTTGGTATTAGAATTAAAGGTGAAAATGGAACTTATTTTGCTCATACTTTGAATAATACAGTTGTTGCTCCACCTAGAATGCTTATTTCTATTATGGAAAATAATTATCAGCCAGATGGAAGTGTAATTATTCCTGAGGTTTTAAGACCATATATGGGTGGACTAGAGAAAATAGAACCAAAAGTTAATAAATAGAATTTAAAAATTAATAAAATATATAAAATTATTCAAAGAAAGGGTTGAAGTAACATGAACAAAAATATAACAGTTATTGTAGGAACAAAATGGGGTGATGAAGGAAAAGGTAAAATCGCCTCACGTGAAGCAAAAGATGCTAAATTAGTTATTAGAGCTACTGGAGGAAATAATGCAGGACACACGGTAATTTATAAAGGTACTAAACTACCTCTTCATCTAATACCTGGAGGAATTTCTTATCCAAATACTATTTGTATTATAGGACCAGGAGTTGTACTTGATTTAGAAGTTCTTTTATCTGAAATTGAACTTTTAAAAAACACAGGTATTCCAAATATTGATGAAAGATTAAAAATTAGTGGACGCAGTCATGTTATTTTACCCTATCATAAAGAATTAGATGTTTTATATGAGAATATGAAAAAACATCCAGTAGGAACTACAAAAAGAGGTATTGGTCCTTCTTATGCAGATAAAAGTAATCGTACAGGTATAAGAATGTATGACCTACTTCTTCCTACTTCTAAGTTAGAAGAAAAAATCGAAGAAGCAATTAAGCCTCATAATCAATTATTTAAAGCAAATAATATGGAAACATCTATTGCAGATGCTAAATCTTTAGCAGAGGAGTATCATTTATTAGGTAAAAAATTAGAAAAATATATTACAGACATTAGCCCTATTATTTCAGATGCAATTGATAATAACGAAAAAATTGTTGTTGAAGGTGCTCAAGCCTTTCGCTTAGATTTAGACCATGGAGATTACCCAATGGTTACAAGTTCAAACCCAGTAGTTGCTGGAACACTTTGTGGAGCTGCCCTTCCTCCTCAAGCTTTAAATGTTGTAATAGGTGTTGATAAAGCTTATAACAGTCGTGTAGGAAATGGACCTTTTCCTACTGAACTTCCCGCTTCTATAGATGAAAACGGTAATGTCATAAAAGATACTAAACCTTTAGAAGGAGATATAATTCGTGATTTAGGACATGAATATGGAACAACTACCAAAAGGCCAAGAAGATGTGGTTGGATGGACTGCCCTATTCTTCGTTCTGCAAAATACACATCTGGTATAGATTATCTTTGCTTAAACCACCTAGATACTCTTGGTGAAATAGGATTAAAATTAGGTTACATTAAGGTATGTACTTCTTACGAATATAAAGGTAAAATCATTAATCATTACCCTGATGATATTAATTTAAGTGGTGAAATACCAAAACCTATTTATGAAACAATAATTGGTGGTTGGAAGCTTGATTCATCTTGCAAAGATTATAATGACTTACCAGATTTAGCAAAGAAGTTTATTGAAATTGTAGAAAAAGCTTCTGGTATTCCTGTTAAATATTTAGGAACAGGCCCTGCAAATGATGATTTAATTGTAAGAGAAGATATATAAAAAATAGAATTAAGAAAATAAAAAAATAGGAGTAAATTATGATAGTAAAAGATCCAAAATTTGAAATATCAGCAGTAAGCCCAAAACAATATCCTAAAAACAATTTACCTGAAATTGTTTTAGTTGGAAAATCTAATGTTGGTAAATCAAGTTTTATAAATACAATGATTAATAGAAAGAAGTTAGCTAGAACAAGTAGCACTCCTGGTAAGACAAGGCAAATTAATTTTTATAATATTGATAATTCATTTTATTTTGTTGATTTACCACGGTTATGGCTTTAGTAAAATGTCAAAAAAGGAACAAGAACAAGTAGGAAAATTTATTGAACAATATCTATTTAATAGAGAACAAATAGTTTTAATTATATTTTTAATAGATATTAGACACTCACCTACTGCAAATGATAAACTCATGTATAATTACATTATATCATCAGGATTACCTTTTATGATTTTAGTAAATAAGGCAGACAAAATTGCTATTACTAAAGTAGATGATACCGTAAAAGCGCTTCAAAAAGAATTAAACCCTATTGGAGATGTTCCGACTTTTCCTTTCTCTTCTGAAAGGAAAATATATAAAGATGATGTTTGGAATTTTATAGATGATTTTTTAAATAACTAAAGGATGCTATAGTGGCATCTTTTTTATTTTTTCTAACATTTAGTCATATAATTAATTCTTAATTCATATAATATATAAATATTTTTAAGGAGAGATTTATATGTTTGAAAATTATCCAATAGTACCTTATGTAGGATATAAAGACGAAAATGTTAGAACACCTATTACATTTGTTGCACAGCATCAAAATATTCAACCAGGAATGGAATATGAAATGAAACCTACACCAATTTTTGAAAACCCTGACTATGTTCCATCTGGTAAATTAAAAGATAAAGTTGTAATAATTTCAGGAGGAGATAGTGGAATTGGAAGAGCTGTAAGTATTCTTTTTGCAAAAGAAGGAGCAAATATCGTTATCAGTTATTTAAATGAACATGAAGATGCAAATTATACCAAAAAACTTATCGAAAAATGCGGAAGGAAATGTCTTTTAATATCTGGTGACCTTCGTGATGAAAGTTTATCTTCGTACATAGTAGATATAACATTAAAAACTTTTGGTAAAATAGACATATTAATAAATAATTGCGGAGTTCAATTTCCTCAAAATAGTATTTTAGATATTTCATCTCAGCAATTAAAAGATACTTTTGAAACTAATATATTTACATTTTTCTATTTAACAAAAGCTGTACTTCCTCATTTAAGAGAAAATAGTAGTATTATAAATACCACATCTATTACTGCATTTGCTGGAAAGAAAAATTTAATAGACTACTCTGCTACAAAAGGTGCAATAACAGTTTTCACCAAATCCCTTGCACTTTCTTTAGCAGATCAAAAAATTCGTGTTAACGCCGTAGCACCTGGACCTATTTGGACACCTCTTATTCCTTCTTCTTTTAATCCACAAGAAGTTGAAATCTTTGGAACAGAAACGCCTTTAAAAAGAGCTGGTCAACCATTTGAACTTGCTCCTGCTTATCTTTATCTTGCAAGTGATGATTCAAGATATGTAACAGGGCAAATAATCCATGTAAACGGTGGAACTATAGCGTAAAATGCTGTTTTTTGGGACGGAGCAAAAAAACAGCTTCAAAAATAGCCATATGAAAACATATGACTATTTTTATTTATATATTTTAGCATTTGCAATGTTCTTTTTTCTCTTTTTTTCTATTGCAAAGCATTAATATTACAGTTAATAACAAAAGTAACCCAAGTATAATTGCTAAAACTATTATAGCAGGTAAAGAAATTAATATAACTAAAGCTAAAGCGGCACCTATTAATAGACCAATTGTAAAGGCAAATGCTGTTAGTAATATAACTGCTATAATTCCTAAACAACTTTTCTTTTCTTGGCATTTTCTTTCTTTATTGTCAAAACAATAAATTGTTTCTTGTGGCTCCATTATATTAGCACCTCCAATATAGTATCTTGCTTATACTATATTGTATTATATGTCGAGTTTTAAAACCTTGTTACTTTAATTATATTTATTAATGTTTCTCTCTTTATTTTATGCCTTTTTTTCTATTTTTGTTATTATTTTTTTAGCTTTTTCTCTTTCTAAAGTCACAACATGTCCACAACCTTGGCATTTTAGTTTAAAATCTACTCCTATTCTTGTAATCTCCCAAAGTTTACTTCCACATGGATGTTGCTTTTTAGTTCTTACTATATCACCTATTTGGTATTCCAACTTGTTTCATTCCTTTCAAACTGTAATAAAAATTAATTAGTTTTTCATAGCTTTTTTAAATCTTTCTACAATTCTGTCTTTTCCTAATATTTTCATTATCTCATACATATCTGGTGTATTTGTTCTTGATGTTAATGCAACTCTTAAAACTGTACTTACATCTCCAACATGAGCTGTATATTTTTCTGGATTTGCCTTAAATTCTTTAACTTCTTTTGCATAACCTAGTTCTCCTGATAATTCTTTTATCTTATCAAACCAAGTTTGTTTATCATCTTCATCACTATAGTATTTTTCTGTATAAAGTGTTAGTATTTTATTTATTTCTTCTTTATTATTTATTACTTGATATGGATAATCATGTTTTTTGCTATAGAATAATTCATCATACATATATTCTATATTTTCTTTTACATCTGACCATTTTGCTATATCTTTTCTAGGTTTCTTATTTCCTCTTTCTATACCAAATACTTTTAATGAATATTCTTTGTCTTCTAATAATTTTTCTAATTCTTCATCATGTCTTTTTGCCCATTTTAAAGATTCTTCATAAACTTTTTCAGATGTAAATTTAGATATTACTGTTTTTCCAACATCTAATAATTTTACCATATCAAAAAGAGCTCCACTTACACTCATTTTGTTTAGTTGTAAGTCAAATTCTGATATATCTTTATCTTTGTTTGCTCTTCTCCAATTTTCAAATGAAGAATTTGCTATATTTAATAAATACTCTTTAACAGCTTCTTTCGGTATTCCCTCTTCTTCATAATAGCTTACTGCTGCTTCTGGATCTTTTCTCTTACTTAATTTTCTTTTATTTCCATTATCGTTTTTCATAATTGGTGCAATATGAGCATATTTTGGTGGCTTAAATCCTAATTCATGGAATAATTGTAAATGTAATGGTACTGAAGATAACCATTCATCTCCACGTATTACATGTGTTGTTCCCATTAAATGGTCATCTACTGCATGTGCAAAATGATAAGTAGGAAGTCCATCTGCTTTTATTATTACTATGTCTTGGTCATTTTCCGGAAATTCTACATTTCCTTTTATTACATCTTTATGTTTTATTTTTCTATCTTCTCTTCCTGGAGATTTAAATCTAATTATATAACTTTCTCCATTTTTTATCTTTTCTATCATTTCTTCAACAGTTAAATGTCTACATTTTGCCCACACACCATAATAACCTGGTCTAATTTTTGCAGCTTCTTGTTTTTGTCTTATTTCATCAACTTCTTCTGGAGTACAAAAACATGGATAAGCTTTTCCTTGTTCTATTAAATATTTTGCATAAGCTTGATAAATTTCTTTTCTTTTAGATTGTCTATATGGTCCATAATTTCCCTTTTCTTCTGTCTCAGAAATCATACCTTCATCAGGCTCTAATCCAAAGTCTTTTAATGAATTTACTATATCTGTAACACCATTTTCTACTTCTCTTTTTTGGTCTGTATCTTCTATCCTTAAGAAAAATACTCCTTCTGTTTGATTTGCTACCTTTTTTGCTATTAAGCTTTGATATAATCCTCCAATATGAACAAACCCTGTTGGGCTTGGTGCAAATCTTGTAACAATTGCTCCTTCTTTTAAGTTTCTTCTTGGATATTTTTCTTCATAATATGATATATCCTTTGCATCTGGAAATATTAAATTTGCTAAATCTTTATAATCCATTCTATTCTCTCCTCTACCCATTATTTTGACAATTGCAATTATAACATATATTGAACAAAAAAGCAAAACTATACAAATTGCAACAAATAGGGACAGTTCTTTTTTGTCCCACTTTATAAATTGAGATAAAAATCACCTGTCCCTATTTTTTAACTATATTTCCATAATTATTGGTATAATCATTGGATTTCTTTTTGTTTTAGCAAATACATAATCTCTTAAGTTCTCTCTTACTGTTGATTTTATAGTTGACCAATCACGAACTCCGTTTTGTTCACATTTCTTTATTTCTTTTCTTACAACATTTTTTACTTCGTCCATTAAGTTTTCAGATTCTCTTACATAAACAAATCCTCTTGAGATTACATCTGGTCCTGCTACAACTTCCCCTGTACCAGAATCCATAGTTAATACTATTATTATTAAACCATCTTGTGACAAATGCTGTCTGTCTCTTAATACTATGTTTCCAACATCTCCAACACCTAGTCCATCAACTAGTACTCTTCCATTTGGTACTACTCCTGTAAACTGTACTCCGTCTTCTCCTATTTCCAATACTTTACCATTTTGCATCATAACAATATTTTCTTTAGATATTCCCATACTTTGAGCGGTTTCGCTATGGGCAATTAATTGTCTATATTCACCATGAACTGGTATAAAATATTTTGGTTTTGCTAAAGCTATGATTAATTTTTGTTCTTCTTGACAAGCATGTCCTGATACGTGTACATCTTCTAATGAGCTATATACAACTTCCGCACCAATTTGCATTAATTCATCTATTACTCTTGATACATATTTTTCATTTCCTGGTATCGGCGTTGCTGAAATTATTATTAAGTCATTTGGAGTAATTTTTACCTTTCTATGTTCTCCGTTTGCCATTCTAGTTAGAGCTGACATTGTCTCTCCTTGACTTCCTGTTGTAATTATTACTAATTGCTCATCTGGATAATTTTTAATCATATCAATATCTATAAATAGATTTTCTGGGCATTCAATATATCCAAGTTCTCTTGCTGTTGTAATCATATTTATCATACTTCTACCACATACAGCAATTTTTCTACCATATTTTATTGCACAATTTACTATTTGTTGTACTCTATGAACATTTGATGCAAATGTTGCAACTACAATTCTTTTTGTACAATGTATAAATAGTTTATCAAAGACCTCTCCTACTGATCTTTCTGACATTGTAAATCCTTTTCTCTCGCTGTTAGTACTATCTGACATTAATGCTAAAATACCTTGATCTCCTAATTCTGCAATCCTACCCAAATCCATTATTTTACCATCTATTGGTGTAAAATCTACTTTAAAGTCTCCTGTGTGTAAAATTGTTCCTGCAGGTGTTGTGATTGCAAGCATAACTGAATCAGGAATACTGTGTGAACTTCTAATAAACTCTACTTTAAAATTCTTTCCTAAGTTAATTGTTTGTCCTTGATTTACCTCTATTAATTTCGTTGAATTTACTAATTTATGTTCCTCTAATTTATTTCTAATTAAACCTGCTGTTAATTTAGTTGCATAAATTGGTATATTTATTTTCTTTAATAAATATGGCACTGAACCAATATGGTCTTCATGACCATGTGTTATTACTAACCCTTTTATTTTATCTACATTTTGTTCTAGATATGTTATATCAGGTATTACTAAATCTACTCCTAACATATCATCTTCTGGGAAAGATAATCCACAGTCTACAACAATCATTTCATTTTCATATTCAAAAACTGTAATGTTTTTTCCAATTTCATGTAATCCTCCAAGTGGAATTATTTTTAATTTTGAAGATTTAAATATCTCTTTTTTTACATTTTTTCTTCCTGCTCTTTGATTTCTCTTTGTTGTGCTTTTTTCTCCTTCCCTCTTATTTACTTTCTTCGTATTTGTTTTTTTTACTTGTGAGCTTGTTCTTCTATTTCTCACTTTTTTCTCTTTGTTATTCTCTAATTTTTCTTCTGACATAAATTCTCCTTTCTATCTTTAAAATAACATTTTAAAATTTTATTAATTATTACTTACAAAAATCTAGTACCTAAAAATATGTACACAAAAATTAAGTTTATATATATTTATAAACTGCATTTTTTATTATTTGATTATCCGCTCATTATATTATTTACCTAAAAATATTTTTTAATACATATTTTTTAGGTTTAAAATTTAAATAAAATCTCATATTTTAGCTCTTTATAGCTAACAGCTGTTTTTAATTATACACTAATTTTTTTAAAAAGTCAAATTAACACAAAACTAATAGTAAATTAAGCTTTCCTTTTAATCTATTAATCTACTCTTTTCTTTACAAGTTATTTTTGGTTAGTTTATCTTTATTATAAAGTTTAGTTGTACATTTCTTTTATATGTTTTCTTTATATATTTAAACTTTTTACTCTAAATTCTTCTTGTGTTTTCTTTGATAATAAGAAAATCTTGAGTTTACTATCAAAAACAAACTCAAGATTTTTTGTTATATATTTTTTTCTGCAATACTCGAATCTCAAATAATTTTAAATTGTATTTTTATACTAATTTTTCTCCCATTTCTATTCCAGCAAGCAGATGGAAATGTAAATGCATTACTGTTTGTCCTGCATCTTTCCCACAATTATTTATTACCCTATAACCTTTATTACTAATTCCTAATTCTTTAGCAATTTTTACTATTGCTATATGAATTTTTCCTAGTAATACTTCATCATCCTCTGTAATATCATTTAAGCACGAAATATGTTTTTTAGGTACTACTAAAACATGAACTGGTGCTGCCGGTTCTATATCTTTAAAAGCATATACATAATCATCTTCATACACTTTATTTGAAGGTACTTCACCTTTTATTATTTTACAAAATAGACAATCTTCCATAATAAAACCTCCTAAATTTATCATTCATCTATTAATACTGCTTTTATTCTTCTTACACCTGACGAACTAGACTCCTCTTTTTTTATTTTAAATCTTCCTAGTTCATTTGTATTTTTAACATGAGGCCCTCCACATAATTCTTTTGATACATCTCCTATCGTATACACTGTTACTATATCTGGATATTTTTCTATAAACATACATTCTGCTCCTGATTTTATTGCATCTTCTTTTTTCATTTCTTCTTTTGTTACAGGTAATCCCTCTTTTATCCATTCATTTACTAAATCTTCTATTTGTTTCTTTTCATCATCTGTTAACTTATGGTCACAGTTAAAGTCAAATCTCATTCTATCTACTGTTATATTAGAACCTCTTTGATGTGCGTCTTTCCCAATTACTCTTTTTATTGCTGCATTTAATAAATGTGTAGCTGTATGATATTTTATTGTTTCTTCTGTCGTTTCTGCTAAACCACCTTTAAATTTTTGCTCAGAACCTGCTCTTGATTTTTCTTGATGTTTTTTAAATAATTCATTAAATTCATTCATATCTATTTCATACCCATTTTCCTCTGCAAGTTCTTTTGTTACTTCTGGTGGAAAACCATAAGTATCATATAGTCTGAATACTACTTGTCCTGGTATAATTTTTGTTCCTTCTAATTTTCCTATTGCCTTTTCAAATTCTTTTTCTCCTTTAGCTAATGTTTTTACAAATTTATCTTTTTCTTCTACTATTACTTGTTCTATTATTTCTTTATTTTTAACAAGTTCAGGATACATTTCACCTAAGTTTTCTACATAAATATCTATTAATTCTTTTAATGAATTTAAGTCTATTTGTAATTTATTCATATGTCTTATCATTCTTCTAATTAATCTTCTCAAAACATATCCTCTGTCTAAATTACTTGGTCTTCCCCCATCTGCTATTATCATCATACTAGAACGCAAATGTTCTGCAATTATTCTTCTGCTTTCAATAGCGTCTACTTTTTGTAAATCTTTTAGTTTATCCATTACAGGGCTAAATAATTCAGTATCAAATGGCGTTTCTTTTCCTTGTAATAACATTGTCATTCTTTCTAAACCAAGTCCTGTATCTACATTTTTTTGTTCTAGTTTTCTATATCCTTTCTCATCTTTAAAATATTCCATAAATACATTGTTCCATATTTCAACATATTTACCACAATCACAACTTGGCTGGCAATCAGGTCCACATGCCGGCTTTCCTGTATCATAAAACATTTCTGTATCTGGTCCACAAGGTCCTTCTTCTCCTGCTATCCACCAATTATCGTCCTTTCCATAATAATATATATGATCTTCTGGTATTCCCGCCTTTTTCCATGCATTTGCCGCTACTTCATCTCTTGGGCAATCTTCGTCTCCTGCAAAACATGTTACTGATAATTTTTCTACTGGAATTCCTAATTCTTTTGTTAGGAATTCAAAACTCATTGCTATTGATTCATCTTTAAAATAATCTCCAAGTGACCAATTTCCTAACATTTCAAAATATGTCAGATGGCGATTATCTCCAACTTCATCAATATCATTTGTTCTTACACATTTTTGATAATCTGTTAATCTTTTCCCTTCTGGATGTTTTTCTCCTAATAAATATGGTACTAATGGTTGCATTCCAGCTGTTGTAAATAATACAGATGGATCATTTTCTGGTATTAATGGAGCAGATGGAATAACTGCGTGTCCATGTCTTTTAAAATAGTCTAAATATTTTTTTCTTATTTCTATTGCTTTCACGTTTTATCTCTCCTTTTACTTTAACATTAAAATTATACTCTAAAACAAGCAAAAAATCAAGAAAAAAATCATATTTATATTTTCTATTATTCTTTTTATAAATTTCCAGGTCACTTTAAAATATTTATACAACTATACTTTATTTACAAAATCTATGTCTTCCTATCGTTACAGTCATAGGCCTTGACCAAATCCATTTATTAGTTGCAGTTGAAGGATTAAAATAATAAATAGCACCATAAGAAGGATCCCATCCATTTAAAGCATCTTGTGCTGCTTTTTTTGCAGTAGAATCAGGTGACAAATTAATTTGTCCATCTTTTACAGCATCAAAAGCACCTGACTGATAAATCACACCAGATATTGTATTTGGAAAAGAACTACTTTTTACTCTATTTAATACAACTGCACCTACTGCAACTTGTCCTGTATATGGCTCTCCCCTTGCTTCACCATAAATAATTCTAGCAAGAAGATTTAAGTCACTAGAATTACTACTATTTGAGGAAGATGAAGAACTAGAAGAATAAATACCCATAGCTTTTAAAGTTGCAGGACCTGCAATTCCATCTACAGTTAAACCATTTTTTCTTTGAAAATATTTAACAGCTTCTAAAGTTTGACTACCAAATATTCCATCTATATTACCATTATAATATCCCCATCTTTTAAGTTTAGTTTGTATCTGTATTACTTCATCTCCTCTAGAACCATATTTAGATAAAGCATCTACCTCACTATTATTTGTAGTATATAGAAAAATAACAGTAGCAAATAATAAGATTATAAAAGTTATAACAAAACTTAATTTTATTATCTTTTTATTTTTTAACATAAAAAATCACCTAAACAATAAAATTTCTTTTTACTATTTTTATCATTTAAGTGATTTATTATGCATTTTATGGTTATTTTTCTATTTTACTTTATCCTGTTTTTTTGCTCCGTCCCCAAAAACAGCTTCTAAACTCTATGAGCAATAATTACAAAGGATTGCTTCTAATCCTACTTCTAAATCTATTAAACCATTTTTATAATTAACATCTAAATCTCTTAGTGCTTGTAGAACATCTTTTAATTCTTTTTCAGTAAAATATTTTGCTTGCATTTTATATTTATTTACAAGAAAAGTTTGATTTGGTTTTAAACTTAAAGAAGTTACTATATCTTTATTATATTTTGTTGCCAACTTTAAAAAATAAAGTTTTTTAAAATGATTATATAGCATAACTAAAATTCTTTGTATTGGTTCCTTATTATAAATTAAATTTTTTAACACATCTAAAGCCTTTCCTGTTCGTTTTTGTCCTAAATTATCTGTTAAATCAAATATAATGGCTTCCAATTTTTTTATTGTTAAACTATCAACATCTTCTTTTTTTATTACTCCACCCTTCCCTGCATATTCTATCAGTTTTCTAATTTCATTTATTACATCTTGCATATTTGTTCCACATATTTCTATAAAATACTTTAATGTACTGTCTTCTATGTTAACATCATAAGCTTTACAAATAGCTTTTACTCTCTTTTCTACCTGTATTGGCTTTTGAAAATCAAATTTACAAACTAGTCCTTGTTTATCTACGGTCTTAAATAATTTTAGTCTACTATCTGCATCTGCTTCAACAAAAACTAATATAACGCTTTCTTTTATTATATCTATATTTTCATTAATATAATCATTAATTTTTTCTTTTAAATTACTTAACTCTTGATTTTTCCTTTTTCCTTCACTTTTAAACACCCCTGTATTTCTTGCAATAATTAGCTTTTTTTCATAACCAAATGCAGGCGTTTCTATATCTTGGATTAATTCTTTTACATTTGTATCGTCTATTAGTACATAATTTATACCTTTTACAGTTTCACCAAATAATTTTTTTATTTTATTTAAACTATTTTCTAATAAAAATAATTCTTCACCATATAAAAGGTATATACTATTTAATTTTCCTTGTTTTAATTCTTTTTCCAGATTTTCTATAGAAGTCATTGAATTTGCTCCTTTATTTTCCAAGTATTATTCTGAATATTTCTGCTACACTCCAACACTGTGCTATTGTTCCTTTTGGTAAATATGGTTTTGCAGAGTCATAAAGTTCAGCAATAGAACCTATACAACCTCTTTCATATATTTCTTTTGAAAATGTCTTTTTGGTCTTATCTATTAATTTTTCTATTTTTTGTTCTATCTCTTGTTTTTTATCTTCGTTTTCTGTTTTATCTCTCATATTTTTTAAAGAATTATAATATAATCCTAAAAGCCAAGGCCAAGTTATTCCTTGATGATAACTCAAATCTCTATGTTTTTCGTCTCCTTCATAAATCTCTACATAGTTTTCTTCTCCTTTTGCTAATGTCTTTAATCCATATGAATTTAAAAGCTTCTTTTCTACTATCGTTATCATATTATTTGCTATTTCAGAATCAACATTGATTACAGGATTACTTAAACTTAGTGCAAATAATTGATTTGGTCTAATTTTTCCATCTCCAATTACATCATATAAGCATTTAGTTTTATAATTATAAAATTTTTCTTCAAAAGATGCTTTACATCTATCTGCTAATTCTTTATATTTCATTGCAGTTATAAGATGTCCAAATCTCATACTTAAATCTGCCATTATTCTATTTGCATTATACCATAGACTATTTACTTCAACTGCTTTTCCATTTCTAGGTGTTACTGCCCTTCCTTGAAATTTTACATCCATCCAAGTGTTTTGTGTGTTTTCTGTTCCTGAAACAATTAATCCATCTGAATCTAAGTAAATATTATTTTCATCTACATCAATTCTATTACAATAATTTTCAATTATTGTTCTCATTACATCATACATTTCTTCTTTTATAAATTTATAATCTTTTGTATAATCAATGTATTTTTGTATTGCTTCAAACAACAATAGTGAAGCATCTACACTATTATAAAGTGGTCTATTATCATAACCTGAATAACCATTTGGAACTAGACCATACTTAACATCTCTTGTCATTGTTTTCAAGACTTCTCTTGCTATATCAAATCTTTTAGTTACTAATAAAGTTCCTTCAAAAGAAATTAAAGCATCTCTTCCCCAATCTAAGAACCAATGATATCCTGCAATTAATGTATGTAAACCAAAGCTATAGCGATTAACAACAAAATTATCTGTTGCAATCAAAAACGTTTTTATTAATTCATTTTCTTTTTTCTCTTTTTGAGTTTTTGCTTTTTCATTTATAAGCTCTGATTGTTCAAATATTTTATTTAAACGTTCATCTTCTTTCTTAATTAAATCTTTAACATTAATTTCTTCAATATTTTCCTCTAATGAACATACAAAAGAAATCTCTTTTTCTTCTTTAGCTTTTATATTTACTTCGTATCTTCCAGGAACTGCATGATTCTCTTCTCCTACAAATCCTCTTTTTTCTTCTCCAATATAAAACATATTATTAAAACTATCATGCTCATGAGGTATATATTCTCCATCTGAAAGATTTATATAAATAGGAGTATATGAATTACCATCAACTGATATTCTTACTTTATTTCCTTTATTTGTTTGCTTTATATCATATACATGGTCAGTATTTACAGTATGGAAATCTCTAAAATTAATTACAGGTGCAAGTGTCAATTTAGCTCTGTAAGCACCATTTTTAATTTTATAGTAAATTCCAACTGTATTTTTACCATAGTCCATACAAATAGTTTTCGTTATTTCCACCTTTCCTATTTTATATGTAAATGTTGGTACAATATCTTTTTCAAAACTTTCCTGATACTCATAACCTTTTGATATATATTCTTTTCCAATATTAGTATATAAGTCATATTTTTTGCCTCTAATTTCTATACTTTCATCTAACTTGGAAAGTATTAAAAATCTTCTGGCAGGTGGTGTTAGACTCGCTACTAACAGTCCATGATATTTTCTTGTATTTGCACCAATTATTGTAGAAGAACTATACCCTCCTATTCCATTTGTTATTAACCATTCTTTATCTAATCCGTTCTCTAAATTTAAACTTTCTTTCGTAAATTTCATAATTTCCTCCTATTTTTTATTTCTTAGTTTACTATGTTCTAATTGTTTTAACATTTCTTCTCTAATCTCTTGAGGTGATTTTTTTCTAGTAGACCTTTGTTCTTGTTTTCTTTCTCTAAAATCTCTTGTTTTTGAATTTCTTCCTTTTTTATTTTTTTCTTTTTGTTGTCGTTTCTTTGCTTTTTCTTCTGCTTTCCTATCTGCTTCTCTTATAGAAGCAATTCTTTGACTATATTTACTACTAAATTTACTTTTTGATTTCAAAGTTTTTTCATGCTTTCCTTTATCTGCTTTTGCTTCTTTTAACTCTTTCTTAGCTGTCTTTTTCTTAACTTTGTTTATCCTTTTTTCTTCTCTTAATTTGTTATTTAACATCAAATATTGAGGATCATTTTGCTTATCTTGATATCTTAAATCATCACATATTAATTCTATTATTGAAGATGCAACTAAACTTGGATCATGTCTTATTAAATCATCCTTTATCATAGATAAATTTCTCTGTAAAAACTTTATGCCTTTAACTTTATCAACATCTTGTTCTACTAAGTCTTGTCCTTCTAAATTATATTTTTTTATAAATTCTGGAATAATCTCTCCTGTATCATAAATACAATAATCAATTACTCCTGTTCCACAATGTTCTATAATTGCATTTATATGGTCTGCAATACTATAATTGTCTGTTTGTCCAGGCTCTGTCATTATATTACATACATATACTTTTATTGCAGTACTTTCTTTTATAGCCTTTGCAACTCCATTTATTAAAAGATTTGGTATAACATTGGTATATAAACTTCCAGGTCCTATAACAATACAATCAGCTTCTTTTATTGCTTCTACTACACCAGGTGCAGGTCTACAATTTGATGGGCTTACTGTAATTCTATTTATTTTTGTTAACTTATCAGTTACAACCTCTGGTATTCTAGATTTTTCTTCTACTATATATCCATTTGCAAGCTCTGCAACAATTTTCATTTCATCTAAAGTAACTGGAATAACCTTTCCTATCATATTTAATACTTCATTACTTTTAATAATTGAATCTTCGAAATTTCCATTTGCTCCTTGCATTGCTAAGAAATATATATCAGAAAAATTTAAACCTTTTAATTTTCCTTCTTTAAATTCATAATTAAATAATTTCTCTATTTCTCCTTCTTTTGAAGATAAAGAAATAATACTATCTTTAATATCATCAAGTGGTAATGTTTGTAACTCTCTTCTAGAATTTGTTATAGCTTCGCCATAATCAGACACTGTAACTATTGCTGTTAAATTATTAGTATAATTTTTAAGTCCTGAAAGAACGGTATTTAATCCAGTTCCTCCTCCTATTACTACTATATTTGGACCTTTATCGTAAACAGTTTTATTAAAGATAAGTGATTTCATATTAACATTTTTATTATTTTCCATTCTCTCATCACTTGCTTCAATTAAAACCTCTAAAGTTCTTTTATTTAAAAATACAAGTCCTATTATAATTGCAAGAAATCCTACAACAAATATTGCTACAACTTGTGCCACATCAACAAATGATATTTCTTTCATCACCAATATTCTTGCTAAACCATAACACGCAAGAATAATTCCAACTAAAATTAAAAACATCCATCTTTTCATTTTACTACTTGCTTTAAACCATTGAAAAAAACCTTTCATCATCCTACTCCTTTGGGGACGTTTCCCAATTGTCCATTTCTGGTCAATCTGGGACACATCTTATTTACCTATTACTTCTACTTCTAATTCTATTTTCTTTTGGGATTTTTTATAAACTTCTTCTTTTACCTTGTTTATTAATTCTAAAACATCTTTTGCAGTTGCATTTCCTTTGTTTATTATAAATCCTGCATGTTTTGTAGAAACTTCTGCATCTCCTATAAAATATCCTTTTAGCCCTGCTTCATCTATTAATTTTGCTGTTATAAAATCTTTTCCTCTTTTAAATGTACTTCCTGCACTTGGATATTCTAGTGGTTGTTTTTCTTTTCTAAACTCTGCATACTCATCCATTTTAACTTTTATTTCTTCTTCATTTCCTTTTTCAAGCTCTATTTCTACCTCTGTTACTATATATTTTTCTTCTTTTAAGATGCTCTTTCTATATTCAAATTTCATATCTTTATTACTAAATACTTTTTCATTTCCTAAATAATCAACACATGTAACAGTTTTTACAATATCTTTCATTTCCTTTCCATGTGCTCCTGCATTCATTCTAACTGCTCCACCAAAAGTACCTGGTATTCCTGATATTTCTTCAAAACCTGTAAGGGAATTATTTAAAAACATTCTTCCTACTTTTGCTATTTTTTCTCCTGCACCCACTTTTACAATAAATTTTTTATCATCTAATGTGTAAAAACTTATTCCTTCTATTTTAATCATTAATGTAATACCTGATATGCCTTCATCTAATACTAATACATTACTTCCATTTCCAATTACTGTTACAGGTATATTATTTTTATTTGCTAAATTTAATACTTTTTTTAACTCATCTACACTTTTTATTTTAATTAAACATTCTGCTGGACCACCAATCTTAAAACTCGTATATTTTTTCATTGGCTCATTATATAAAATTCTATCTTTAGAAATTTTTAGATTTGCTTCTTCTATAATTTGTTTTATATTCAAGCCTACACTTCCTTTCTAAATTTTCCTAAAAATTCTTTTTTACTATATCATTTTTTTAGCCAAATTACAAGTTTGATACATAGTTTTTTTTATTGTGAATATATTTTTATAAACTACAATTACAAGGAATGATGATTTTGAAAGCAAATTTATATGTTGTAAAATTAAAGAAAAATATTCTGCCATTAATTTTTTTAGGCTTTACACTGTGTTTACTTATCTTTCCTAAATCAAACCTTCCTGCAGTAAAATCTGGACTAACTCTGTGGGCAACCTCTGTTGTCCCCTCACTTTTTCCATTTTTTATTTCAACAGAACTTTTAATGCACACAAATATAGTAAATATCTTAGGTAATTTATTAAATAAATATATGAAACCTTTATTTAATATTCGTGGTGAAGGTGCATTTGCTTTTATTATGGGAATAATTAGTGGATATCCAGTTGGAGCTAAAATTGCAAGTAATTTTAGAAAAAATAATATTTGTTCTAAAGAAGAATGTGAAAGACTTCTTAGTTTTACAAACAATTCTGGTCCACTTTTCATAGTTGGTACTGTTGGTATTTTAATGTTTGGAAGTACAACTATTGGTTTATTGCTTTTTATAACACATATATTAGCTGGAATTAGTGTTGGTATTATTTTTAGATTTTGGAAAAGAAATAAATCTTCAGATTACTCTAATTCTAATTTAAATTTAGAAAATAAAACTGTTTCTTTTTCTAACTTAGGAGAAGTATTAGCAGATAGCATTACAAATAGTATTTCTACTATTTTATTGATAGGTGGGTTTGTTGTTATTTTCTCTAGTGTAATTTCTATTTTAAAATCAAGTGGATTATTGCATATCTTATCCACATGTATCTCTCCTTTATTTAACGCAATTAATATTGATACCTCATTCATAGGTCCTTTTCTTTGTGGGATTTTAGAAATTACAAATGGAATTAATAGTATTTCATTAATTGCTTGTAAAAAACTTTCAATAAACATTATTTTTACAGCATTTTTACTTGGTTTTGGTGGAATTTCTGTCCTTTTACAAGTTTTAAGCATTACTTCTAAAACTGATTTATCTATAAAACCATATATTTATGGTAAACTACTTCAAGGAATAATTGCTTCTGTTTACACATATATTTTTATTAATGTTATACCTTTTTTTAATTTTGATATATAGGAGTGATTTTAATTGGAAAGAGATTTTAACAATAATTTTAATCCTAATTTTATGGATTATAATCAAAATATGTCACCAGATATGAATGATTTATATAGAGACCCTATGTTTAACCCAATTATGCAATATGAACAAGCTTTTTACTATTACAGATATCTTTGTATGCAAATGGACTATAAAATTAAATGTAAAGAATATGAGAAATTATGTAATAATTCTTCTAATCAAGATGTAAGAAATAATAGAAGAGTAGAATAATTTTACTTTTTTAGGAGGTTTTACATGAATCAAAAAGCTAGACTTATTATCTTTGTCAGTCTCCATATACCTAATAATTACATTATGCCTTTGACATATCTCATAAGAAAACTGCTTTATATCATCTGATATCTGTTTTAATACCAGCAGTTTATTTCTATATTTACATACAAAAATAATGTGATACTGCAATAAATATTTATGCCTGTTTTTTGATTTCCATTTTACTATTATATAAATATAACACAACTCTATTTTTTTGTCTACCTTAACCCACCGTCTAAAGCCAGTGGGATTGCGGTAGACTTATTTCAATCATCTTTATATTGCTTGCAATAGTTAATATATTTGCTATTTCTGTAACATCATCAACTTTGCTTGAGAGCTTTCTTACTTATATTGTAACTTTTTTGCATCATTACTTAGCTATATTACTGGATTTAATGCAGCAAGTAAGAAAAATTTTAATAGTTCTCTTGATGGCTTTGAAGATGGTTACAAATTTATTTTAAATCATACCGAAACAATAGATATAGATGATTAAAGTAAGAAAAAATACACTTAATTAGGGCCCTAAATTTTAGGGTCCTTCTTTTTTACACTATTTGTAATTTTAACTTTTCTAATTCTTCTTTTGTAATATCTACATATTCCATTATTTCTTCATCTTTCATTTTATTATTTAGCATTTTTCTTACTATTTTGCATATTGTATCTTTTTTTCCTTCTGACTTTCCAATACTCATTCCTTCTGCTCTTCCAATATCCATCCCTTCTGCTCTTCCAATATTTATTCCTTCTCTTTTTCCTGCCTCTTTTGCTGCTTTATTTTCTTTTACTATTTTTATTATTGCTTTTTCAAAATTTGACATAAAATCACCTTTTTCTATTTAAAAATAAATGAATTTTGTTACGCCGTTTGTAGTTTTAACTTTTCTAATTCTTCTTTTGTAATATCTACATATTCCATTATTTCTTCATCTTTCATTTTATTATTTAGCATTTTTCTTACTATTTTGCATATTGTATCTTTTTTTCCTTCTGACTTTCCAATACTCATTCCTTCTGCTCTTCCAATATCCATCCCTTCTGCTCTTCCAATATTTATTCCTTCTCTTTTTCCTGCCTCTTTTGCTGCTTTATTTTCTTTTACTATTTTTATTATTGCTTTTTCAAAATTTGACATAAAATCACCTTTCCTTTCTATTATTTCTTTCATTTCTTTTTTTATCTCTTCCATTTCTTCTTCTCTTAATGTTTTTGTTAATTTTGGCATTATCCTCTCTATATTATCTATTATTAATCTCATTGCCCTTTCTTCTCTTTTGTTTACTCCTCCTCTTTCTTTTAACTTTTTTATTATATAATCTATTTCTTTTTTAGATTCTACCTTGTGAACCACCCATTGTCTAAAGCCAATGGGCTTCCTGCTTCATCGACCTCGTAACCTACTATCTCCACAGGCGTT
>CALXFC010000002.1 GCA_944387485.1 uncultured Clostridia bacterium | reverse complement strand
TTTTTAAAGCATCTTCTATATTACCATTATTAACTTTTATCTCTGACATTTATATTCCCCTCCTTCCGGTCCATACAAAAAAGTATGTGGGATAACCCTATAACGTTATATATTATACCTTAGAATAGTATATTTTGTCAATAGTTACAGATCAAAAAGAATAGTCTTATTTTCTTTTAATGATTTTTTTACATCTATAATTCTTTGATTACTTGAACCTCTAAATCTCAATTTGATATCTTTTTTATCAATTTCAAATTTTCCATCTACTAAAACATCAATATATGATAATAATTCTGGAGTTTCTTTCCATTCTTTATACATTTTTTCCAAAATATCCGTTTCAAACGTAAAACCTGAATAACACCAAATATTCTTATCAGGGAATTTCTCTTTTACTCTTCTTAACAATGGTAATAACCCTTGTTGATTCACATGTTCCAATGGCTCTCCTCCAAGTAATGTTAATCCTGCTATATATGAATGATCCATTAAATCAATTATTTTGTCTATTTCTTTATTTGTAAATTCATTCCCATAATTAAAATCCCATGCTTCTTCATTAAAACAACCTTTACAATGATGAGTACAACCACTAACAAACAATGATATTCTAACTCCTAATCCATTTGCTACATCAGCTTTCTTTATATCTGCATAATACATATAAATTATCCTCTTTTCCTCTAAAATGGTATCATACTTCTTATAAAACCATTTGTTGCTGGTATAAACCACAAAGCTACTCCTATAATTAAAACTATTACTAGTGTAATTATAGCCGCAAGTTTATCTTCTTTTTTTATTTCTTTTGGCTTATCTGAAAAATTCCTTTTTTTAAAAATTGCTTTTAACAAATCAACTATAGACATAGCCGTCCCTACTTTATGCTCTTTTTCTTCATAATTTTCTTTTTTATTTTTTATTCTTTTTCCTCTATTTCCATCATTATAGCTGTTGTTGTTTACCTTTAAATCTTCTTGATTATTTAAACTATTAAATTGTTTTTCTTTTTCTAATTCCAAATCATATTGTTCCCTCAAAAAATCATTAGAAAGCACTCGATAAGCTTCATTCAATTCTCTCGTTTTACTCTCGGCATACATTCTTTCTTCTCCTTGGTATAAATCTGGATGATATTTTTTTATTAAAACCTTGTATGCTTTTTCTATTATTTCATTTGATGCTTTAGGATTAACTTCTAATAAATCATAATAATTTTTCATATGCTTTTTCTTCCACTTTCTTATTTATTTTATAAGAATATTTTATAATAAAAAAAGTAAAATATCAATAGAAAAAATATATTAATCTAACAATAATACCACATAGCTCATCTATGTGGTATTATTTAAAATATTATTGTTCATTAAATATTGCTTCAAATTCGTCTGCTTCAATCTTTTCTTTTTCTAATAATATTCCTGCAACTTTGTGTAGTTTATCAACATTTTCAGATAAAATCTGTTTTGCTCTATTATAACCTTGGTCTACTATTTTCTTTGTCTCTTCATCTATTATAGCTGCAGTTTCTTCTGAATATTCCTTTGTATGACCAAAATCTCTTCCTAAAAATACTTCTTCTTGTCCTTGTCCTAATGTTAAAGTTCCTATTCTATCACTCATACCATATTTTGTAACCATGCTTCTTGCAATTTTTGTTGCTCTTTCTATATCATTACTTGCTCCTGTTGATATATCATTCAATATAAGTGCCTCTGCAACTCTACCACCAAGTAATGATACTATATTTTCTTCCATCTCTGTTTTTGACATAAATGATTTATCTTCTGTTGGTCTATACATTGTATAGCCTCCAGCCATTCCTCTTGGTACTATTGATATTTGATGTACTGGATCTTGTGATGGTAAGAAATGACTTACAACTGCATGACCAGCTTCATGATATGCAACTAATCTATTTTCTTTTTCACTTCTTACTTTTGTTTTCTTCTCTGGTCCCATTGTTACTTTAACCATTGCATCTTCTATCTCTTGCATTCCTATTTCGTTCATATTCCTTCTTGCCGCAAGTAATGCTGCTTCATTTAACACATTTTCCAAATCTGCTCCTGCAAATCCTGATGTGTTTTTAGCGATTACTTTTAAGTCAACATCATCTGCAAGTCTTTTCTTTCTACTATGAACTTCTAATATTTGCTCTCTTGCTTTTACATCTGGCATTCCTACTACTATTTGTCTATCAAATCTTCCTGCTCTTAATAATGCTTTATCTAATACGTCTGGTCTGTTTGTTGCAGCAAGTACTATTACACCTTCGTTTTCTGCAAATCCATCCATTTCTACTAATAATTGGTTTAATGTTTGTTCTCTTTCATCATGTCCTCCACCAAGTCCTGCACCTCTTTGACGTCCTACAGCATCAATTTCATCTATAAATATTATACATGGTGCGTTTTTCTTAGCTTGGTCAAATAAATCTCTTACACGTGATGCACCAACACCAACAAACATTTCAACAAAGTCTGAACCACTTATTATAAAGAATGGCACTCCTGCTTCACCTGCTACGGCTTTTGCTAGTAACGTTTTACCAGTACCTGGTTGACCAACAAGTAATACTCCTTTTGGTATTCTTGCACCCATATCTGTATATTTCTTAGGATTCTTCAAGAATTCTACTATTTCTTCTAATTCCTCTTTTTCTTCATCTACACCTGCTACATCATCAAATGTTATTCTATTTTTATCTGCTGGAGTCATCATTCTAGCTTTACTCTTACCAAAAGACATTGTCTTTCCTCCAGCATTTCCGTTTGCTGTTCCTCCCATCATTAAGAACCAGAATATAAAGAATATTATAAGTAATCCAAATGGTGTAAGTAGACTAAGCACTGTAATAAATATTGATTGTGATTTTTCCTCTAAAGTAAAAGCTCCTTCTTTTAAATATTCTTCTACATAGTTCATGAAATTACCCATATCTGGAATATTAACTTCTTTTTTAGATTTATCATCTTTCAAAGTTACTGCTGCAGTCACTCCATCTGATTCTATTTCTATATCCTCAATATTTTCGTTGTTAATATTAGTTATTAATTCTGAATATTTTAATTTAGAATCACTGTTTTCTACTATAGATGATAATACTACAATAAAAATAACCCCTATTATTAACCACATTGCTAATGTTTTAATTCCGTTTTTCAAAATAATTCCTCCTCTTGTTTTACTTTTGCATTTTCATATTGTTTTATAACATATATTTTTTTCTTTGTAAATATTTTTTTTATGACGTTTTTATTACAAACAAGCATGTTTCACAACATTTGTTACGGCTACTTAATTTTCCTTTATAAAATAAACTTTATGATTTTTTACTAAAATTTTTATATTCTTATTTGGAGTTAGATATTTATTACCTATATTATTACCGCAAAGCTTTATAATATCTTCAATATGTACTTTCGTAATTTCTTTACTAGTTCCAAATAGTCTTGTTATAGTATATAGAATAATCCTTGATTTTATTACTTTTTCTTGATTATTAAAGTTTTTTAAGTCAATAATTATTTCATTTTTTCCCTCAGTAATTAGTAACTCTTCATATACTTTTTTAACTTGTTTTTCTATATAACTTTCCTCATCTCCTACAAGTTCTGATAATCTATTTAAAGTCTCTATAATATTAGGATTAAATTCCTTCTTTACATACGGAATAACAATATTCCTGATTTTATTTCTTGTATATGTATTTTCAAAATTAGTTTTATCTATTCTAGGATTTAATTTTTCTTCCTCACAATATTTCTCAATTTCAAATCTTTCACATTCTATTAATGGTCTTATATATTTTCCTCTTTTAGGTTCAATTCCCTTTAATCCTGTTATTCCGCTTCCTCTCATAATATTCATAATAATTGTTTCAGCTTTATCATTTTTATTATGTGCAATTGCTATTTTATTAAAACCTGTTTTTTCTAAAATTTCATCAAAAAATTTATACCTAACCAATCTCCCAGCTTCTTCAGTTCCTACTTTATTATTATTAGCAAGTTTTTGTACATCTATACTTTTTGAATAAAAATCAATTCCATTTTTTTCACAATATTTTCTTACATACTCTTCATCTTCTTTTGCTTCTTCTCTTATCATATGATTTACATGTGCGACACAAATTTCAAACACTAAAATGCCCTCTTGTCTTATTCTGTTCAATATATCTAGCATTGAAATTGAATCTGGTCCACCAGATACTGCTAATACTAATTTATCTCCATCTTCTATTAAATTATATTTTTTAATTGTTTCTAACACTTTTTCTTTCATTTTTTATTCCTCTTTTTTATTAAAATAAAATAAGTAATATCTTAAATATTACTTATTTTACTATATTTTACAAGTATTTTCAAGTATTATGTTTTAATACAAACTTTTAATCATCATATCCTCTTGCCAAATTTGTAAATTTTGTATAGCTTCCATTCCATCTAAGTTCCACTGTACCAGTTGAACCACCTCTATGTTTTGCAATTATTACTTCTGCTATGTCTTTCTTTTCTGTATCTTGGTTATAATAATCGTCTCTATATAAAAACATTACAATATCAGCATCTTGTTCTATTGCTCCAGATTCTCTTAAGTCTGATAACATTGGTCTATGGTCTGGTCTTTGCTCTGCAGCTCTTGATAATTGAGATAATGCTATTACAGGAACATTTAGTTCTTTTGCCAAAATCTTTAATGAACGGCTTATTTCTGAGATTTCCTGTTCACGACTTCCTCCTCTTCTATTACTTCCCTGTATTAATTGTAAATAATCTATTACAACTAAACCAATATTTTTTTCTATTTTTAGCTTTCTACACTTTGCTCTTATTTCCATTATATTTATACCAGGAGTGTCATCTATATACATTTCAGCCTCTGATAAAGGTCCTATCGCACTCGCAAGTTTTGCCCAATCTTCTTCATCTAATTTACCAGTTCTTACTTTATTACTATCAACTATAGATTCACTACATAAAATTCTATTTACTAATTGTTCTTTTGACATTTCCAAACTAAATACTGCTACTGGTACATTTGCTCTTAATGCTGCATTTGTTGCTATGTTTAATGCAAAAGCAGTTTTACCCATAGCAGGTCTTGCAGCAATTAATATTAATTCAGATCCATGAAAACCCGCTGTTCTAAAGTCTAAATCTATAAATCCTGACGGTACACCTGTTATATGTTGTTTTCTATTATACAACTCTTCTAACTTTGTAAAGCTTTCTACCAAGACATCTTTTAATGGACTATAACTTTTTTGCTCTTTATCTTGCATTATATTAAATATTTTCTTTTCAGCACCTTCCATTATATCTTCGACATCTTCTGTAGGATTATATCCTAGTTCTATTATTTCATTTGCTGTTTTTATTAATTTTCTCAAGGTGGACTTTTCTTCCACTAGTTTTATGTATTTCATAGCATTTGCAGTAGTTGGTACTTTATCCGGTAATTCAGCTATATATTCTAATCCTCCTACATTATCAAGTTTTCCCATTGACTCTAATTCAGCTCTTACTGTTATTATATCAATTGGTTCCGAACGACTATATAAATTTAAAATAGCTTCATATATAGTTTTATTATCTTCCCTATAAAAATCATCTGGCTTTAACACCTCAATTGCTGAAATTACAGCATCTCTATCTGTTAACATACTACCAATAATTGCTTGTTCTGCTTCTATATCATTTGGTGGCACTTTACCTAATTCCATTACTTCATCTCCTTTGTCACATTTGGGACGTTTCCCAATTGCCCATTTTTGGACAATCTGGGACACATCTTATTTACTTATTACGTCTACTTTTAGGTTTCCTACAACTCCGTCATATAATTTTATTGTTATTACTCTTAATCCTAATGTTTTTATAGTTTCTTTTAAATCTATTTTCTTTTTATCAACTTCTATATTATAATTTGTTTTTAACAAATCTGCTATTTCTTTTGCTGACACTCCACCAAATATTTTTCCATTTTCTCCTGCTTTTACTGGCACTTTTAATTGTATTCCTGCTAACCTATCAGCAATCTTTTTAGCTTCTTCTCTTTCTTGTTCTTTCTTATATGCTTTTGAATCTTCTTTTGCTTTTAGTTTACTCATATTTGCACTATTTGCTTCTACTGCTAATCCTTTTGGTAGTAAGAAGTTTCTTGCATACCCATCTGATGCGTTTATTACTTCATCTTTTTTTCCTACACCTTTTATATCTGATTTTAATATTACCTTCATATTATCACACCTTTCTTAAGACAATATTTTACTCTATTTCTATATTTTTTTCAAGGAAATTATTAAACAATTTAAAATGTATAAAATTTTTCTCCAAAACATAAATCTCACGCTTTCTATTTTCTGATATTTTTACTAAAACGAAATAAGTGATTTTACAAAATAAAAGAGTTCATTTGAACCCTTTTTAATTATAATCATACAATTCCACTAATAAATTGTGAGACGTGAGCCATTGCCAGAAGATGCGACGGTCGGAATAGCACCATCACGAACGTATTGTCTAGTAAATATAGCATCAGTATGAACGTAGTGGCCTCCGGCGCATTACTCGAACATTGTCATTACTATAAGCTTCTAAAGTCCAATCATATACATTACCTGCTAAATCATATACATTTTTAACTTTATATTTGTCTGAATAACCTGCACTTGCTAAACCACTACTTCCGTCATCTACTCCTGATATTGTACCGTAATTTCCCATTCCTACTGCATTTGTTACATAATAACTTCCTGTATATGTTCCATTTGTAAATTCTGATGGTACTCCTTTCATCCATAGCATTATTTGATCCCATTGGCTTCCCCATATCATACTACTTGTTATTGTTGGTGTTGAACCAGAAAATTCCGTACTCGCATAATTTTTTTGGTTTTTATACATATTATACCAAGTAACATTATTTATCCCTGTTGTTGTTCCTTTTATTACTGTTACGTTACTAGACGACAAATTTGTTGTTTCATATCTTCCTACCCAAAATCCTCCATTTTCATCTACTTTTGTTACCATTGTGTTAAAATCTGTTTGCAATGTTTCTTCTGATACTCCGTTTGAGCTGTCATAACTTACAACATTTGGTTCTCTATATGATGTTGTTGTATTATAATCATAAGGTGTTATTGTTAATGTTCCATCATCAGATTCGGTAAAACTATATAAAACTCCCTTATACTCATCTTCACTTATCTTTATTGCCATTGGATATACTCCGTTAGTTTTTATATAGTTTTTTAAATTATCAATTGAATCTTCTCCAATTTCATCCACTGTAACATAAGCTTTTTCTACTGGTATCCATACAAATTGGTCATATTTTGTTTTTGCTTGCTCCCAATTTGTTATTTCTTCTCCTTTTGTTATATATATTACTATGCCTCCATCTTTTGATGTTTCTCCTCCATTTACTGATGAACATTCATCATCTAATCCTGATACTGTCGCTCCTCCTGGTATTAATACTTTATTTCCTTCTATTGTTAATAGTGTATCTTTTGCAAAATAAACTCCTTTTATATCTTCTAATTTGTCAATTCCGTCATAAACTTGCTCCATCATACTATCAGATTGAATGTATTCTTTTTCTATTTTTTCTAACTCTTTTGCTTGAGAACTATTCTTATTCATCATAGAGAAAAAATAAACGAATATAACAGCTACAACTACTAGCATTGTTGAAAGCACAATTACAGTAATAGAACCTTTTTCACTTTTTAATCTTTTTAACAACATAATTATTTTCTCCTTTGTTAATTTTCTATTTCTGAATAATACTCATGTATCCTATTTATTAATTCTTGTTTTGCCTCTTCTATTGTCATGCCTTCTACTTGAGCACCAGCTAAAGTGATGTGCCCACCACCACCTAATTTTTCTAATATAACTTGTACATTAATATCACCAATAGAACGTCCACTAATGCAAACCTTATCACCAGTATTTCCAAGTACAAATGAAGCTGTAATATCACTTATGGTTAACAATTCATCTGCTGCTTTAGCACATATAAGATTTGCTTCTGTTGATACTTTATCATATGTAGATATAGCAATTTCATTTTGTAAAATATCTGCTTTCTTTACTATATCTGCAATAAGATTAAAACTCTTAAAATCACTTTGAAACCATTTTTTTACTCTAATTATATCTATACCACATTTTCGTAAATATGCTGCTGCTTCAAAAGTTCTTACTCCTGTTTTAAATGTAAAACTTTTTGTATCCATCATTATACCTGCATATAAACTTTCAGCTTCTATTGTCTTTAATTCAATTCTTGTACCAGAATATTGAAGTAATTCTGTTACAAGTTCAGCAGCAGATGAAGCATATACCTCTTGGAACATTAAAGTAGCATCTTCTATAAAGTCTGTACTTCTTCTATGATGATCTACTACAACTATTTTCTTTGATCTATCTAATAACTCTGGACTATCTACATAATTTATTTTATGAGTATCAACAACAACTAACAAAGTATCTTCATCAATATTTTCTAATGCTACTTCTTTATTTATTATAACATCTTCATACTCTGGATCTTTTTTCAATTCTTCCATGAAATTCTCTAAAGCTGGTGTGTTTTCGCTACATATTATATAAGCATTTGTATCTAAAGTTTTTGCTAAACGATAAATCCCCATGCAAGATCCCATACTATCCATATCTGGATTGGTATGTCCCATAACCATTACTTTATTTGCATCTTTTATCAAATTAACTAAAGCATGTGAAACCACTCTTGCTTTTACCTTTGTTCTCTTTTCCACTTCTTCTACTCTTCCACCGTAGAATTTATATATTTCATTTTCTCTAATAACTGCTTGGTCGCCACCACGCCCTAAAACAACGTCCATTGCACTTTGAGCTGATTTGTATTTTTCCTTATCAGTATTACCTTCATTAGATATTGCTATACTTAATGTAAATTGTACTTTTTCATTAGTATCAATTTCTTTAATTTTATCTAATATACTAAATTTATCTTCTCTTACATCATCTAAATATCTTTGTTCAAACAAATAAACATATCTGTCCCTATCTGCCTTTATTAAAACACCATTTGTCTTGTTTGCCCAATCAAATATTTCTTTATCTATCTCTGCTGTTATTTGTGGTTTTTCTTCAGCATCAATTCTCTGAATTGTTTCCTCATAATTGTCTACCATTATGATTCCAACACAAGATTTAGAATCCCTATATTCTTTTTGTAGTTTTATATTTTCTGTATCATCTATAAAGTATAAGATAACCATAAATTCTTTCTTGTTTTTCCTGTCTTTATCTCTATTTCTGAAATTAACATATCTTCCCATTATCTTATACATGTTATTTCCAATCTTCATCTCTGTTAAAATATCACTATTTCCTGTGTCGCCACTTTCTATCTCATCTCTAATATCTACTATTAAATCATTTAAGTATGTATTTATATCAATATTAGCAAACTCAGTATTAAATTTAGTGCTTCTCCATATTATATTTCCATCTGTTTCTAAAATAATTAATGGAAAAGGTGAATTTATCAAACTAGTTTTTGCTGCTGAGTCTACTGTTAATGTTAAATCCTGTAAAGTTTCAGATATTTCACTTTTTCTCTTTTTATTTGCATAATAAGTATATCCTACTATAATTAAATATAATAAAATCGCAGGATAAATCATGTTTATATTTTCCACACAAATTACTATTAATAAAATTAATATTATCACTAAATATATCTTAGTTCTAGATACAAGTGAATCAAATACTTTTCTATTATTATTTTGCATATAAATCTCCTTACATTAATTCTATTTTATTTTACTAGCAAATAGTAATTTTGTCAAGAAAAAAGGAGACTCGAAATTTTATTTAAAAATATAATAAACAAAAATAATGTAGACTACTTTATTTGCCCACATTATTAATTTAAATATATCTTTACATTTCTTTAATTTCTAAATTGTACTTTTCTGGTAAAAACTTCTATTAAATCACTCTACTTTTGGTTTTCTTTTTCATTTTTTGACACATCTTTTTCAAAATATCTAAATTCATGTGAAGAACCATTATATAATTTTTTCACTGACTTATTTATATACCTATCTCTTATTTCCCTATTTGCTATTCTTCCGACAAATTCATATCTATCATCATTTTTAAATTCATCTTTAAATACACTATTAAATGTTGTTCTTCCACCTTTAAACCATTGAATAATCTCATATACTTCCAAAACCACATTATCATATATTGCCAATGCTACTTTAAAATCTTTTGCTTGTTCCATATTAATTTTCCATGCACTTCGTGTTATGTCATAAATTTCATTTGCTTTCATTCCATATTTATACGAATTTGAAATCTTAAACATTATTAAATTTTCTTTTATATCTTCATTTTTTAATTCGTCTTTTTGACTATACTTAGCTTCTATTAAATTTACATCAGCTCTTCCATATTCAAGAGACTGATACCCTCTTACTTTATTAGTTAAATTTTCTTTACCTAATAAATCAATTGTAGCTGCTTCTATCTTTTTTGCAGTATTTTCACTAACTCCATGCACTAAGATATCTATTTTAGGTTCCTTTCCTTTACTTTTTATTTCTTTTATTTTTTCTAATTTTTCTCCTTCTTGCGTATCTGATAAATGACTAAATACTCTATTTCCTTTTCCTTTCCCTATATAGAATGGTATATTAGTATCCGGATCTGAATATACATAGACATAATATTGTAATTCCTCTATAGTATTTTTTGAAAACTTTTTAATCATAGCTTATCCCTCCTATAATAAAAACCACTTGAGATTTTAACTTTCTTTATGAACTATATTATATCAAATTTTGTAATATTTTTCTATTATTTTATTTTGTTTTCTCCTTAAAAAGTTAAAAAGATAGACTAAAGCCTATCTTTCAAACTATACTTGTACATCAGAAGTTTCTTCTAATTCTTTTTCCGTATTAATATGAATATTTTGATATTTTTTCATACCAGTTCCGGCTGGAATTAATTTACCAATGATAACATTTTCTTTTAATCCTACTAAATCATCTACCTTACCCTTTACAGCGGCATCTGTTAATACTCTTGTTGTCTCTTGGAAAGAAGCTGCTGATAAGAAACTATCTGTTGCAAGAGAAGCTTTTGTAATACCAAGCAATACTCTCTTACCTGTAGCAGGACGTTTTCCTTGAGCAATTACTTCTTTATTCTTATCTGCAAATTCATACATGTCAATTAATTCACCTGGGAACATATCTGTATCTGCATTATCATCAACTCTAACTTTCTTAAGCATTTGACGTCCAATTACCTCAATGTGTTTATCATTTATATCAACACCTTGATTTCTATAAACTTTTTGTACTTCTGAAATTAAGTATTCATATACACCCTCTGGTCCTTTTATTTCTAATATATCTGATGGATTTTTTGAACCTTCGATAAATGCATCTCCAGCTTTAACCATATCACCATCTTTAACTTTCATTTTAGAACCAAATGGAATTGTATAAGATTTAGAAGTATCTTTTGAAGTAACAATTACTTCTTTTTTCTTCTTAGTTTCTTTTATTTTAACTTTACCATCTATTTCAGAAATTATTGCAACTCCTTTTGGTTTTCTAGCTTCAAATAACTCTTCAACTCTAGGAAGACCTTGAGTAATATCTGCAACACCTGCAACACCACCAGAGTGAATAGTTCTCATTGTAAGCTGTGTACCAGGTTCACCAATTGATTGAGCAGCTATAATACCAACAGATTCTCCAATTGATACTAGGTCTCTTCTTGCTAATCCCATTCCATAACATTTTTGACATACACCACGTTTAGAATGGCATCCTAGAACAGAACGTACTTTTAATTTATCAATTCCTGCTGCAACTATTTCTTCTGCTATTTTCTCACTAATCATAGTATCTGTATCTACTATTAATTCCTTAGTTTCTGGATTATAAACATTTTCTAATGGATATCTACCTATTAATCTTTCTTCCATTTTTTCAATTATTTGATTTCCATCTTTAATGTCATAAACCATGATTCCTTCATCAGTACCACAATCATGTTCTCTAACAATAATATCTTGTGATACATCAACTAATCTTCTTGTTAAATATCCAGAGTCAGCTGTTCTTAAAGCTGTATCAGAAAGTCCCTTACGAGCTCCATGGGCAGAAATGAAGTACTCTAATGCATCTAATCCTTCTGCAAATGATGATTTAATTGGTATTTCAACTGCTTTACCTGTAGTACTTGCCATAAGTCCACGCATACCTGCAATTTGACGTAATTGGTTCATATTACCACGGGCTCCAGATTTAACCATCATATATATTGGATTCAACTCATCAAAGTTTTCCTCCATTGCATTACTTACTTTATTTGTTGTTTCCTCCCAAATATTAATAACAGCATTATATCTTTCTTCATCTGTTATTAAACCACGAACATATTGTTTTCTTATATGCTCTACTTGCTCATCTGCCTCTTTTAACAAGCTTTCTTTGGCTTCAGGTACTTTAACATCATCCATAGAGAATGTAATACCTGCTAAAGTTGAATATTTAAATCCTAAAGCTTTAATATAATCTATTACTTCTGCTGATTCTGTTAATCCATGTGTTCTAATTACTTTTTCAATAATTGTTCCCATTGATTTCTTCATAACAGGGAAACTTATCTCATATTGGAATGGATCTTCTTTTCTATCAATAAATCCTAAATCTTGAGGAATTCCTTGGTTAAAGATAATTCTTCCAACGCTTGTTTCAACTCTTTTTGATTTTTCTTCTCCATCAATTGTTTTTGTTATTCTAACATTTATTTTAGCATGAATACCAACTTCATGATTTTCATAAGCCATAATAGCTTCTTCTGGGTCTTTAAAGTATTTTCCTTCACCTTTTTCACCATCTATTAACATTGTTAAATAATAAGATCCTAAAATCATATCTAGTCTAGGTACTGCAACTGGTTTACCATCTTGTGGTTTTAATAAGTTATTTGTTGATAACATTAAATATCTTGATTCTGCTTGTGCTTCTGGTGATAATGGTAAGTGAACTGCCATCTGGTCACCATCAAAGTCAGCATTAAATGCTTCACAAACTAATGGGTGAAGTTTTATTGCTCTACCTTCTACTAATACTGGCTCAAAACTTTGTATACCAAGTCTATGTAAAGTAGGTGCACGGTTTAACATTACAGGGTGATCTTTAATAACTTCCTCTAATATTCCCCATACTTCTGGTCTTAATCTTTCAACCATTCTTTTAGCATTTTTTATATTTTGAGCTATTCCACGTTTTACTAACTCTTTCATTACAAATGGCTTAAACAATTCAACTGCCATTTCTTTTGGAAGTCCACATTGATAAATCTTAAGTTCTGGTCCTACAACAATAACAGAACGTCCAGAATAGTCAACACGTTTTCCAAGTAAGTTTTGACGGAAACGACCTTGTTTTCCTTTTAATAAATCTGATAATGATTTTAAAGGTCTATTTCCAGCTCCTGTTACTGGTCTTCCACGTCTTCCATTATCAATTAGAGCATCTACTGATTCTTGAAGCATTCTTTTTTCGTTTCTTACTATTATTTCAGGTGCTCCTAATTCTAATAATCTTTTTAAACGATTATTTCTATTTATAACTCTTCTATATAAATCATTTAAATCTGATGTTGCAAATCTACCACCATCTAATTGAACCATTGGTCTTAATTCTGGTGGAATTACTGGTACAACATTCATAACCATCCATTCAGGTTTATTTCCTGAAATTCTAAATGATTCTACAGTATCTAGTCTTTTTACTAATTTACTTTTTCTTTGTTCACTAGCTGTTTCTAACTCTTTTTTAATTTCTTCTGATAGTTTTTCTACATCAACTTGTTCTAATAATTCTCTTATTGCTTCTGCTCCCATTTTAGCTTTAAAAGAACCTTTTCCAAATCTTTCTTCTGCCTCATGATATTCTTTTTCATTTAACACTTGGCATTTTTCTAAGTTTGTTGTTCCTTTATCTATTACTACATAAGAAGCAAAATATATAACTCTTTCCAAGTTTCTTGGTGAAATATCAAGCATTAAAGCTATTCTACTTGGAATGCCTTTAAAATACCAAATATGAGCAACAGGCGCTGCAAGTTCGATATGTCCCATTCTTTCACGTCTAACTTTTGATTTTGTAACTTCTACACCACATCTATCACAAACAATACCTTTATATCTTACTCTTTTATATTTACCACAATGACATTCCCAGTCTTTTACTGGTCCAAATATTCTCTCACAAAATAGACCATCTTTTTCTGGTTTTAATGTTCTGTAGTTAATAGTCTCTGGTTTTTTTACTTCACCTTTTGACCATTCTCTTATTTTTTCATCTGATGCTATTCCAATTTTTAACTTATTAAAAGTATTTAATTCGTCCACTATCTCTATTTTCCCCCTTCTTTGTCTTTAAAAGACTTTAATATTTTTTACGGGTAATTCTAAAATAGGTAAAGAAGACTATCCCCCGCTCTTGCAAACTAAAATGTCGCTTCTCTCCTTTTTAGAATTTATTTAATTAATTTTATTTTTTATATTACTCTATAATATCATCATCATTATCCAAATTGTCATTTGCTAAATCGCTATCAAATAGCATTTCTTCGCCATCATCATCTAGCTCCTCAAACAATTCATCTTTTCCATCATCTATTGCATTGTCTTCATCATCTGAAATTGCATTTTCCTTTGTTTCTTCAGAATATCCGTCTAAATCTCCTTCTTGTACAACTTCGTCTTCTGATAGGATTTTTCCATCTTTACTTGGGTCGTATTCTACACCTTCATCTACATCTTCTTTTAATTCTAGTTCTTTATTATCCTCAGAATATAAACGTACGTCTAATCCTAATGATTGAAGTTCTTTAACTAGAACCTTAAAGCTTTCTGGAACTCCTGGTTCTGGAATATTTTCACCTTTAACAATAGCTTCATATGTATTTACACGTCCTACAACGTCATCTGATTTTACAGTTAACATTTCTTGTAATGTGTATGCTGCACCATATGCCTCTAATGCCCAAACTTCCATTTCTCCAAAACGTTGTCCACCAAATTGTGCTTTTCCTCCAAGTGGTTGTTGTGTTACTAAAGAATATGGTCCAGTTGAACGAGCATGTATTTTATCATCTACTAAGTGATGTAGTTTTAACATGTACATAACACCAACTGTAATTGGTTTATCAAATGGATCTCCAGTTCTTCCATCATAAAGAATTGTTTTTCCATCTTCACTCATTCCGGCTTTTTTTAGTAATTCTCTTACATCATCTTCATTTGCACCATCAAATACTGGTGTTGAAATTTTCCATCCTAAAGCTTTTGCAGCTCCACCTAAATGTACTTCTAGAACTTGACCTAAGTTCATACGAGAAGGAACACCAAGTGGGTTTAGTAAAATATCTATTGGTGTACCATCTGGCATAAATGGCATATCTTCTTCAGGTAATACTCTTGAGATAACACCTTTGTTACCATGACGTCCAGCCATTTTATCTCCAACTGATATTTTTCTTTTTGTTGCTATATAACATCTAATTATTTGATTTACACCAGGTCCTAATTCATCTGAATTATCCCTTGTAAATATTTTAACATCTACAACTGTTCCTTGTTCTCCATGTGGTACTCTTAAAGATGTATCTCTTACTTCTCTTGCTTTTTCACCAAATATAGCACGAAGTAATCTTTCTTCTGCTGTTAGTTCTGTTTCTCCTTTTGGAGTAACTTTTCCTACTAATATATCTCCTGGTCTTACTTCTGCACCAATTCTTATGATACCATTTTCATCTAGGTCTTTTAATGAATCATCACCAATGTTTGGAATATCACGTGTGATTTCCTCTGCACCAAGTTTTGTGTCACGACATTCACAGTCATATTCTTCAATATGTATTGATGTAAATACATCTTCTTTTACTAATTTTTCATTAATTAAAATAGCATCTTCGTAGTTATAACCTTCCCAAGTAGAGAATGCTACTAATACGTTTTTACCAAGTGCCATCTCTCCATTAGATGTTGCTGGTCCATCTGCTATTGCATCACCTTTTTTTACCTTTTCACCTTTTTTTACTATTGGTTTTTGGTTAATACAAGTTCCGCCATTAGTTCTTTTGAACTTACGTAATTTATGAACTACAGTTTTTCCATTTTTATATTTAACAGTAATACTACTTCCTGTTACTTTTTCAATTACACCATCATCTTCTGCTAATACTAAGATTCCTGAATCTTTTGCTGCTCTATATTCAATTCCTGTTCCAACTATTGGACTTTCTGTTGTCATAAGTGGAACTGCTTGACGTTGCATGTTAGCACCCATAAGAGCTCTTTTTGCATCATCATGCTCTAAGAATGGAATCATTGCTGCTGCAACTGATACTAATTGTTTTGGTGATACATCTACATATTGTACTTTATCACTATCAACTTCTATTATTTCATTTCTTCTTCTTACTCTTACTCTTTTATTTACAAAATGTCCATTTTTATCTACTGGTTCAGATGCTTGAGCTATAATATAATTATCTTCTATATCTGCACTCATATATTCTACTTCATCTGTTAATTTATGAGTTTTTGGATCTACTTTTCTATATGGTGTTTCAATAAATCCATATTCATTAATTTTTGCAAAACATGAAAGTGCTGATATAAGTCCAATGTTTGGTCCTTCTGGAGATTCAATTGGACAAAGTCTACCATAGTGTGTATAGTGAACGTCACGAACCTCAAATCCAGCTCTTTCTCTTGTTAATCCACCAGGTCCTAATGCTGAAATTCTTCTTTTATGTGTTAATTCTGAAAGTGGGTTTGTTTGGTCCATGAATTGTGACAATTGTGAACTTCCAAAGAACTCTCTAATTGCTGATGTAATAGGTTTTGTATTAATTAATGTTTGTGGTGTTACTACATCTAAATCTTGTATTGTCATTCTTTCACGAACAACTCTTTCTAGTCTTGTTAAACCAATTCTAAATTGATTTTGTAATAATTCACCAACGCAACGAATTCTACGGTTTGCTAAATGGTCTATGTCATCAGCTGTTCCTAATCCATGAGAAAGGTTAAATAAGAAATTTACAGATGATAACATATCTTCTGTTGTAATATGTTTTGGTACTAATTCATCTATTCTTTCTTCTATTACCTTAACTAAATCTTTCTCGTCTGTGTTTTCAATAATATTTTGTAAAACATTATAATTAACAGCTTCTTTAATATTTAATTTACTTAAATCAACATTTGGTAATACTTTGTGGATATCTACTGTTCCATTTCCTATTATTCTTATTTGTTTATCTAAGTACATAATATCAACTGTATTAATTCCTGCATTTTGAATATTTTTAGCAACTTCATCTTCTATTATTTCTCCAGCCCCAACAAAAACTTCTCCAGTTTCACTATCTACAATATCTGTCGCTGCTACTTTTCCTTTTATTCTTGATGCTAAAGATAATTTTTGATTAAATTTGTATCTACCAACTTTTGCTAAATCATATCTCTTATTATCAAAAAATAATCCATTAAATAAATTTCTTGCAGCTTCTACTGTTGGAAGTTCTCCTGGTCTTAATTTTTTATAAATTTCTATTAAGGCTTCATCTTGATCTTTTATTGTATCTTTATTAAGTGTTGCTTTTAGCATTTCTTCTTCACCAAAGAAATCAAGCATTTGGCTATCTGTTGCTAAACCTATTGTCCTTAATAAAGTAGTTATTGGAACTTTTCTTGTTCTATCTACACGTACCCAGAAAATATCATTTCCATCTGTTTCATATTCTAGCCATGCACCTCTTAAAGGCATAACTGTAGATGTATATGTTCTCTTTCCAGTTTTTGTGTCAAATTCTTCACCATAATAACATCCTGGTGAACGTACTAATTGACTTACTACAACTCTTTCTGCTCCGTTTATAATAAATGTTCCACTATCTGTCATAAGAGGGAAATCACCTAGATAAATTTCTTGTTCTTTGATTTCACCTGTTTCACGATTAATTAATCTTACTTTTACGTGTAGTCTTGCAGAATATGTTGCATCTCTTTCTTTTGCTTCTTCTACTGAATATTTTGTTTTGTCTTCCATGTAGTAATCGAAAAATTCAAGAACTAAATTTCCAGAATAATCTTCAATTGGTGAAATATCTTTTAATACTTCTCCCAGCCCTTCTTTTATGAAATAATCATATGAATCTTTTTGGACTTTGATAAGATTAGGCATTTCAATAAAATCACCAACTTTTGCGAAATCTTTACGAGAAGACTTCTCGTGGTTAATTTCTCTTATTTTCAAAAAAATCACCTCATAAAATAATTTTAAGCAGAAAAAAATATATATTTAAAAGAAGTCCTTCTCAGAATTCAAATTGCTTGTCTAAGTTTTAGACTTGTCTGCTCACACAAGCTAAACTCTTAGGGCTCTTTGAATTTGATTCCTCTTCTTTTAATTAAAAGCTGAATAAAAATAAAAATGGATTATTATGTTGCCTTTAAAAAAGACAACAAAAAAGCAATCGAAAAAACTCTATTTTTCAACTCCTTTTGTGCTATTTTATTAGGTTTTAACTAATATTTTCTCTTTCTATTTTAACCACCCTATCTAAATATTTTGGGTATAAAAATCCATTTTTGGTAAATTCTATACATTAGTTTACCACAAACCAAATCTTAAGTCAAGCCATTTCCGTAGGTTTTTTAAAGTTTTTAAAAAATATTTCAAGAACTTCTAGTATTGTGATTGTTTTTGAATTTTTTAATTTTTTAAATGTAAAAAGCAAGATAAATTTTATTATCTTGCTTATAAAAATTAGTTCATTTAATTATTATAATTCACTATTTGCTTTCTTTTTAACCGCTAACCTATAATCAACAAAATCTTCTAAAAGTATCTTTATAATAGCAATAACAGGAACAGCTAAAAACATTCCTAAGATTCCAAAATAAGCTCCTCCTATTGTTACTGCAAAAAGTACAAGTATTGGGCTAATCTTTAAAGATTTTCCAACAATCTTTGGATTAATAATATTTGCATCAATTTGTTGTAAAATAATAGTTACAATAAGCATCCAAATAGCTTGTGAAAGCCCTCCTGTAATTAAAGTAATAATAGCTGAAATAGCTACGGCAATAATTGCTCCAACAAAAGGAATCATATTAAATAATCCTATAAAGAAGCCAAGAAGTGGTGCATATCTAACTCCCATAATTGTCATCGCAATTGTAACTAAAATTCCAACAACTACAGCATCTAAAAATTGACTTGCTACAAACTTAAAAAATATCTCGTTTGAATGTTTATAATATTTATCAATATTTTTATAGGTTCTTTCTTTAAATATTGCTTCTGCAAACCTTTTTACAAAAGTTAAAATCTTTCCTCTTTCTGCTAAAACATATATAGAAACAATCACTGCAACAAAAACATCTACAATTCCAGTTACTGCACTTATTGCACCTGATATGTATTCCATTACTCTATCAAAGTTAAAATATTCTCTTATATCAATATGCTTAATACTTTCTATAAAATCATTTACTTGTGCACTTTTTAAAATTGAATCATCAGGTAAGTTATTATATCTATCTATTGCAGTTTCATAATAACTCTGAATATTACTTACAAAATCTACTACACTATCCCAAACGACAGGAATAATAAAACTAACTAAAATAACTATAATTGCTACAATTATTAAATAAACTGTAATAATACTAAAAGTTCTTGCTCTTCTTTTAAGAAATTTTATTTTGCTTTTTCTATAAAAAATCTCAAATTTTCTACACGGCATATATAGTAAGTAAGCAATAAAAATACCTACAAAAAATGGCGCTAGAATATTTAAGAAATTACCAATTACACCTGTTACTGCTGTAAAGTTATCTAAGCATTTATAAATAATAATAAGTGCTAAACCAAGTAAAAACCAAAATCCCCATTTTTTCATTTTTTCTTTTTTATTTTCCATAATACTCCTCATTTCTTATAATTTTAGAAATCTATTTCTAATCCAACTGGGCAATGATCACTTCCCATTACATCTTGATATATACTTGCTTCTTTTATTTTATCTTTAATACTTTCAGATACTATAAAATAATCAATTCTCCAGCCCACATTTTTTTCTCTTGCTTTTCTCATATAAGACCACCAACTGTATGCATTTTCTTTATCTGGATATAAATATCTAAAACTATCTACAAAACCTGCATCTAATAATTCTGTCATCTTATTTCTTTCTTCTATTGTAAATCCTGCATTATGTGTATTTGTTTTAGGATTTTTCAAATCTATTTCCTTATGTGCTACATTTAAATCTCCACACATAATAACAGGCTTTGTTTTGTTTAAATTAGATAAATACTTCCTAATTTCATCTTCCCATACTTGTCTATAATCTAATCTTTCTAACTCTCTTTTAGAATTTGGTGTGTATATATTAACTAAATAAAAATTTTCAAATTCTAAAGTAATTACTCTTCCTTCTTTATCATGTTCTTCTATCCCTATACCATATTTTACAGATAAAGGTTTTATTTTAGTAAATACTGCTGTTCCAGAATAACCCTTTTTCTCTGCACTATTCCAAAAACTTTCATATCCCTCATATTCTAACTCTACTTGGCCTTCTTGGCATTTTGTTTCTTGAATACAAAATATATCTGCATTAATCTCTTTAAAGAAATCATTAAATCCTTTATTTAAACAAGCTCTTATTCCATTTACATTCCATGATATTAATTTCATTTATTCCTCCTATAAACTAAAATTTTCTAATAAATATATAAATATTTTAAAATATATATTTACAGTTCCAACAACTTCTCCTCTTTCTATCATCTTTCCCAATTCTTCTTTAGTTACCCATTTCACATCTGCCACTTCTTCTTTTTGTAATACTACATCTTTTAAATTAACATTTTGTTTTACAAGCCATACATCTAGAAAACTGTTATTTCTCTTAAGAGAAAGCATAAGTTCCATACTTTCTTTATCTATATCTATTCCTAATTCTTCTTTACATTCTCTTATTGCTCCTTCTAAGGAAGTTTCACCACTATCTACTGCTCCTGCTGTTAATGACCATTTATTTGGGAATCTTTTTCTACTTGCAGTTCTTTTTTGAATAAGAAATTCTTTATTTTTGTTCATAATCCAGATGTGTACTGATTGTCCATATTCTCCAGGTATTTTTTCTTCTCTATCTGTTACTTTATTTAATGATTCTCTTCTTTTATTAAATTTATCTACTAATTCCATAAAAACACCTTCTAATCTTTTCTATCTATAATTTCTATTACTTTTTCTTGTATATTAGCCCAAATTTCTTTTAAATTATCATATGTAAGTATTCTATTTACTTCATCTACATTTTTCCATATAAGTTCTTCTCTATCTTTTTCTGGTATATTTTTAAAAGTCTTTCCATCATCTATTGCTAGATAATAATATGTTTCTACATCTTTTTCTTTTTCTGAACTATATCTATCAATTGCAATTACTTTATTATCTACTAAATGATTCTTCCTTAATGTTTCTTCTTCTGTTTCCCTTACAGCACACTCAGGGAGTGTTTCTCCTTCCTCTAAATGTCCTTTTGGAAATGAATAGTCATCCTGTTCATCTCTATACACTAAACCTACTTTCTTATTTTCTAAATTAATTAATATTGTCCCTGCTTTTTTTATACTCATTTTTCTCCTCCTTATTCTTCTATATTCTACTATAAACTAAACAAAATATCAATTATAATCTTATATTATAATTAATACTCCAATATTTAATATTGGAGCATTAACATTTTATTAATTAATTTGTTTTTTTATTTTTTCGATTTCTTCTTTTGTTAATTCTGTAATTTCCATTATTTCTTCTATTTTAATATTTTTGTCAAGCATTTTTTTAGCTATTTCTATTTCTTTTTTTCTTTTACCAATATCTTCTCCTTCTGCACGTCCAACGTCTTGTCCTTTAGAAAAACCAATTTTTTCTCCTTCTTTACGTCCAGCATCATGTCCTTTAGAAAATCCGATTTTTTCACTTTCTTTTCTTATATTATTTTCACTTACTCTTTGGAGAAATTCTTCAGTTTTAATATCTTCATACATTTGTCTTTCCTTTGGATCTAAACTTATTCTTTCTAATGTATTCATAGCTTTTTTTACTTTGTTATTTTTTCTTTTTACCATTTCCATTTTCTCCTCATCTCCCGAAAATAACCATAGCCACTCATCTAACTTTGTTTTTATTGCAGGATTTTTCTTGAAATATTTTGGAAGTTCTATATAATGCATTTCTATATATTTGGTTGCTATTTCATCTTGCTTTACATATCCCATATCTACAAAATACTCTTCCTCTATTTCATCGAATCTTGGTCTTGCTATATGATAGTAGCTATTTCTTTTATAATATTCAAAATTTAGTATTACTATAAATATTACTTTATTTAATTTTGTATATTTGTCTCCTGCTTGTAATTGTTCTGATATCATTCTTCCACTATATGTAGTACTTCTTTCTTCTATATTTTTTTCATCTGAAGTTTGCATTTCGATATCTACAATTGTTCCATCATCTAATTCTGCTTTAATGTCTAATATAAATTTTTTACCACTTTCTCTTTCAGATATCATTTCAGGATTTTTTAAAACTATTTTTCTTATTTTTATTTTTAGTATAGCTTCCAATAAGTCAATTAATACATCCTCATTTCCTTCATATGAAAAAATTCTTTTAAAGACATAATCATTTTTTATTGGAAGTAAACTAAATGTACTTTTTTCCATTTATTCTCCTTCCTATTTTACCAAAAAGGCACGCAAAAAGCAACCCTTAGAGTAAAAATTTATTAATTTGTTTTATTTTGATTTTTGTACGAAAAAAAACTTTCGAATAAAATTATTTGAAAAAAATAGATGCGCATCTATTATGTTGGTATTTTAACACATAAAAATTAAAAAGTCTGTCGAAACTTGTCGAGTAATAAAATTTTTTATATTTCATAGAAATCTCAAAAAAAGACAGTCTATATTAGACTGCCTATAAATTCCATATTCAATTAATTTTATTGCACTACTGAAACAGTTAGATATCTAACTCCCCATGCAAGTGCTTCTGCATGTGTGTTAACAAATATATCTATCTTGTTACCATTTACTGCTCCGCCTCTATCTTCTACTGTATAAGTATGTCCACCAATGTTTAATTTAGTACCAAAAGCAAATTGTGAAGATGCTGCTACAGTTCTTCCTGCTGTTGCTTTTGTTCCTGAAGCTGTTATTCCTGATGTTTTACCACAACACTTTGCGCATGGACAATATGCTGTAATTTTATAAGTAGTTCCTCCTGTAGATGCTGTTGCTGTTGGTAAAGATGTTCTTGTTGTAGTTGAACCTCTTGAAGTTACTTTCTTTTGAACTTGAACAATTTTATCAACTGGTTCTGTAATTACTTTTTCAGAAATAACTGTTTTTTCAATTTCAACATCATTTTGATATTTTACTTTGTATGTTACCTCTTTTAAACCATCTTTTCCTTCTTGTAAAACTTTATTTGTTGTGTCGCCACTTGTTTCACTATTTTTTGTTACGGTTTCATAAGGTATTGTAACTTGTTCTACAACTATTTTCTCAGTAATTGGTGCATAATTTTCTAATAATTCATCTAAAGATGTTTTTGCCCCTTCTTCTGAAATTTTAGCTATTTGAACTTCATTATATGATTTATCAGTTATTTTAATACTTTGACCTGAAGATATTTCTTCATTTAAGTCTGGTATTGTTTTTTGATTATCTTCTAATACTATATTATTTTCTTCTAAAACTTCTGAAACTGTAGCTTTACTTGTTAAAGCTGTCATCTCATATCCATTTTGAAGAACAATTTTTACATCCTTTAAGTCTGTATTTACTGCCATTACTCCTATTCCTGATATTAAAATAAGAATAATTGTTACACAGATAATTTTCATGATAGAAATCGAAGCGTTTTCTTCTTTTTTCATCAATTTAATTCCTCCTTTTGGCAACAACTTAATTATAACCTATTTTTCTATATTTGTCAAATTTTGCTTGTTTCTTACTCCCAGAAGAGATTCAAAAGATTAACTTTTTTTCAACAATTTGTCCTTTCCTTTTAAACTGAGCCTTTAGCATATTCATAATAATATTGTATGTAAAATTTTAAAAAATATTCCTAAATCTTCCATAATTATTTCACAAATTTACCATATTTTTATTGTATATAAATGTATAATATGTTATTATATCCATATATTATAAAGAATAGGAGGAATTTATAAATGGTAGCTTTAATTATTATAGCAGTTATCGTAGTTATTCTTGTTGTTGCTGTTATTGCTTTATACAATGGATTAGTAAAAGCAAGAATTAAAGTTGATAATGCTTGGAGTCAAATAGATGTACAACTTCAAAGAAGATTTGATTTAATTCCAAATTTTGTTGAAACTGTAAAAGGTTATATGACTCATGAAAGTCAAACTTTTGAAAAAATTGCTGAACTTAGAAGTTCTTGGGCAAATGCAGGAAGTGTATCAGAAAAGGCAAAGCTTGATAATGAATTATCAGATACATTAAAAACAATTATGGCTATTTCTGAAAATTACCCTCAATTAAAAGCAAATCAAAACTTTTCTGAATTATCAGAAGAATTAAGAAATACTGAAAATAAGATTTCTTTTGCAAGACAATTTTATAATGATTCTGTAACTATTTACAACACAAAATTAGAAGTATTTCCTTCTAACATAATCGCAGGTATCTTTAATTTCAAAGCTCGTGACTTATTTAATGCAGAAAGCGATGAAGCTAGAAAAAATGTTAAAGTTGATTTTGGAAGTAACCAATAAAAATAAAGTTTAAAAGATTGGAGGTTATTCTCCAATCTTTTATTAATAGAGATAGGAATGATAAAAAATGTTTCAAAGTATAAAAAAGAATAAATTAGAATCTGGTGTGATAGTAGGTATCTTTATTGTAGTAATTACTTTAATTGTTTATTTTATCTGTAATGCTTTAAATTTAGGTACACTTTCAATTGTAATAGCATTAATTTTCTCAATTACATCAGCATGGGGTTCTTATTATTATAGTGATAAAATAGTTTTATCAGTTAACAGAGCAAGACCTGCAACTAAAGAAGAAGACCAAAAACTAGTAAATATATTAGATAGCTTGATGATTGCATCAGGTCTTCCTAATAAACCAAGATTGTATGTTGTAGATGATCCTCAACCAAATGCTTTTGCAACAGGGAGAAATCCTGAAAATGCTGTTATTTGTGTTACAACTGGTCTTTTAGAAAAATTAGATTATTATGAACTTGAAGGAGTTGTAGCACATGAAATGAGTCACATTAAAAACTACGACATTCGTCTTAGCTGTGTTGTTTCTGTTATGGTAGGGTTTATTGTTATGCTAGCAGATTTATTTTCTAGAATGTTATTCTGGGGAGGATTAGATAGGGATAATGATAGTGATAATAAAGCAAATGGAATTTTAATGATTATTGGATTAATATTTTTAATACTATCACCAATATTTGGTTCATTAATGCAACTTGCTTTATCTAGAAAAAGAGAATTTTTAGCAGACGCAACTGCAGTAGAATTCACTAGAAATCCTGATGGACTTATTTCAGCACTAGAAAAACTTGAAAACGATCCTAACCAATTAAAAACTGCAAACAGTGCAACTGCTAATATGTATATTGTAAATCCATTTAAGAAAGACACAAAAGAAGGTAAAAAAAGAACAACAAGTATTTGGTCAACACACCCAAGTACACAAGATAGAATAGAAGCTTTAAGAAACTTGAAATAAATTTAGGGACGTTTCCCAATTGCCCACTTTTGGGAAATTGGGGACACATCCAAAAAAAAAGATGAAGATTTCTTCATCTTTTTTTATTAATTATTTATTTCCATCTGATTTGTTTTCTTGAACTTTTCTTGTATTTTTAGCAATATCTGTAGTATTTCTACAAATTACTAAAAGAATTAAAGAGAATTCATAAACAACTCTTGCAACTATATTTCCTAGTACTAATTGAAGTAAGAAACTTAAGAAACTATCTCCTATTAAAGCAAAAGATGATAATGTAAGGTAAATTGCAACTATTAAGTAAGTTACTTTTAATAATGCTTCTAAGAACATTTTCTTAAATGATAAGAAATCATATAGCCATCCTAAGAATCCTGTGAATTTTCCCTCATTTTTTTTGCTTAAAAATAAGAAATAAATTAAGATTCCCCCTACTATTGCAAGTATAAGTGATAAAATAACCCATACTGCACTTCCAATAGCACCAGAAATATTTAATAAAGATTTTGAACCGTACATTCTTCTCTTCCCCCTTCATTTTTTTCCATATTTTATCACAAAAAATTAATTTCGTCAAATTTTACCAAAATTTCGACAATTTTAATTTTAATACATACTTCATTTATATTATTATATTCTTTAAAATATAACTATTTTATTTTATATATTTTCTTTGCATTATTATAGGTGATTTCTGCTACTTCGTCCACTGAGATTCCTTTTATTTCTGCTATTTTTTTTGCTATATATTTAACATTTCTAGGATCATTTCTTCTTCCTCTTAGTGGTTCTGGTGATAAATAAGGGCTATCTGTTTCAATTAACATTTTATCATTTGGAACCATTTCAATTATTTCATTTGCATTTTTTGAATTTTTAAAAGTAACTGGTCCTGCAAATGATATATAAAACCCAAGTTTTAGTCCCTCTTTAACAAGTTCTCTATTTAGAGGGCAACAATGAAATACTCCTTTGTTTTTAACATTATTTTCTTTTAAAATTTTTAATGTATCCATAACCGCTTCTCTTGTATGTATTACAATTGGCAAGCTTAATTTATTTGCTAAGCTTATTTGCTCTATAAAAGCTTTTCTTTGAAGTTCACGCATTTTTTCATCTTTTTCCCAATAATAATCTAGTCCAATCTCTCCAATTGCTAAAACTTTAGAATTTTCTTTAGCTAAAACCTCTATTTCTTCTAACATTTTCCACAATTCATCTTCAGATTGTGGAATATCATTTGGAGAAATACCACAAGTTGCATAAATAAAATCATACTTTTTAGAAAGCTCTATTGCTTTTTTGGAACCCTCTAAACTATATCCGGCAGAAATAAAGCTTACTTTCTCATTATGTATTTTTTCTATTATTTCTTCTCTATCTACTTCAAATTTCTCATCATCTAAATGTGCATGATTATCAAAAAACATAACTATTTTCCTTTCTTATTTTGATAGAACTGTTACGTTAGCCACTGCATAATCTTTGCAATGGGAAATACTAACATCTATATTTTCTATATCTTTTAATTTTATTCCTACTATGTTTAAACTAGGTCTACCTTGTTTATTATTTATTACTTCAAAGTCTTTCCAACAAATAGAATATTTATCATCTATCTTCCAAGATAAAGCCTTAAATGCTGCCTCTTTTGCCGCAAATCTTGCTGCATAATGTTGGTATTTTTGCTTTTTTTTACTTTCACAGTATTTAATCTCATTTTCAGTAAATACTCTATTTAAAAAAGCATCTCCTAATTTTTCTATACTCTCTTTAATCCTATAAATTTCAATAATATCAGTTCCACAACTCACTCTCATTTTTATCTCCTTAAAAATGAGACAGAAAAGATCTGTCTCTTAATTTCTCATCAAAACTATAAAATTCAGTATATTAAATATCAATGATGCTACAAGCACTAGTCCAATTACAATTGTTGATGTTCTATTTTTTTCTATATTTAGATCTTTATATAAAATATCATATTTACTTTTTACTTGAGCATATAAATTTTCTAACTCCAGTGTTTCAATTATTTTATGATTCAACATTGTTCCTGTTTCATCATCTGTTATTTCTCTTATCCATAAATTCTTAGTAAATTCTATGAAATTTTTTCTTGCTTTCTTTACCTGTTTTTGATTTTTAAATTGTAATTCTATTTTCTTTAAATATATTTTCTTATACAAATTAATTATATATGTATACAAATATTGATTTTCAAACTCATCAGGAAGTATAGTATAATTATTCATATCTTCACTAGAAGAAAACAGCATAATACCTAATTTACTTAAAGCCATTTTAGCATATTTCCAACTTGATATTGTATTGATTCTTTCTTCTTTCAATTTTCTACTATTATCTGCTGGTAATATATTTGCAAACCTCATATAATGATGTGATATTTTATCGAAATCAGATATGCTGTTCCAAGCTTCTTGGTCAATACAGACATATGAATATGTTAAAAATCTTTCTGTATCTATGTCAAGCTTTGCTGCTCCTAGATTTGCCCCTGTTATTCTTTTTATAAATGTTTTAAAGGTTTCTGCATTAGAAAAGCTATTAGTCTGTAAACGTATGTTATCAAAAGTATTTAATCCCACCTCACTATTAGTATCTCTAAATTTATAATTAAAATTTAAAATATTTGAAAAATTATTATCATCCTCTACATTTGTTTTTATTACTAAAAAGCAGATACCTGTCTGAAAACATATAATTTCTATTTTAGATATAGTAAAAAATATTCCTTTTGTTCCATCAACTTTTCCTTGAATATCCTTTTTTATCCTATATTCAAAAATATTACAAGGATATTTACTAAGTATGGCTGCTCTTGTTTCTTCTGGTAAATCTTTTAGTTTTTTTAGCTTACTACTACCAAAACTGAAACTTGAAAATAAAAAGTCCCTTGTTTTTGGTAAAAAATATTGATACATTTTAAAATCTTTTTCTTTTTGAAAAGTTTTTAATTCAAATTCTTTATCTCTTAACATATTTAATATATATTTTTGATATCTTCCTTCTTTTATCACAAATGGTTGAAGAAAGTATGTATATTGATAGTTCGTCTTTAGTTCCAAAATTTTTCACCTCTTATTTCCTATAATAGTTCATATTAAGGTCTTTTCCTAAGTACCAATTTCCAATAAAATCTATTTGCAAATAATCTTCTAAATCATATGTTGGTTCTTGCACAATATTTCCATTTTTATCAATTGAGCCCCATTTCCCGTCTTTTTTTACTCCTGCATATCCAAAAGAATTTTGATTAGTTGCATCATCATAAATATAATCAACAACTACATTTCCATCTTTATCAACAAATCCATATTTTCCATCTTTTTTACTTACAAATAATGTATTAGTTGTAAATATATCTGATTCTTTCTCTTCCTCAAATTTAAAGTTATAATATTTATATTCATCATCTTGTCTTATTTCTATATATCCTTTTTCGTCATTTAAATCTGTAACCATCCCTGTCAATTTTACTTCATAATTACTGTTTAATACTTCATTACTATAATTTTGATCTTCTGTCAGATACAAATCTGCCTTTTCATTATATGTTATTCCTCTATATTTAAATTCTAATAAAGTATTTCCCTCCAAATCTATTAATCCATAATTATCTCCTGTTTTTGCAATTAATATTCCTGATTTTGCTTCTTGTAAGTCATCATAATTTGCTTTTATTGTAGTTTCACCACTTAAAGACATTATTCCATATTTTTCATTATCCTTGTATATAACTCCATTTTCCGGGTTCTTGAGAATCGCTATTATTTCATCATAGTTTCCATTCAAAACTTCTGTACCATCTTTTTTTATAAGTTTTTGCTTTCCATTTTCAGTTACGACATAATAATCTCCTTGGTGAATTTTAGATATTCCATCATATTTAAGCTCTAGTACTTGTTCATTTGCAATATCTACTATTCCATATTTCCCATCTGTGTTTTTTACAATAAAACCTTGTGATGCCTCATCTCCTAAAGCTTGTATTTCTGAATATGTTGTTGGAAGCAATTGTTTTCCCTCATCATTTACCACTCCATAGTTTCCATCTTTTAAAACAAGTAAAGTATTCTCTACTCCCTGAAGTGCTGTTATTTCATCATATTCACATGGTAAAATTTCATTTCCTTCCATATTGATTAATCCATATTTTCCACCATTTTGTACTCTTAATGCTTTACCATCATATGATAAATTTTGATTTTTATCCATACTCGAAATTGCTTCTATTTGTTCATAATTTGTATATATTTCCTCATTTTTACAATTTAAAGCTTTTGTATTATATGTACCTTCATCATAGTTTACATCAAATGTGCACAAAAACACATCTTTTTTACTATTTGGAACAACTATCATTTCGCTATATGCTGGGTCTATTACAATATTTCCATTTGAATCTATTACTCCCCATTTGTTGTTTTGATATGCTGCAAAATAGTCTATACTAGTTACATTTCCTTTTTCTTCTTCTCCATCTAATATTCCTTTTAACATAACTACACACATAATGATTACAACAAATAAAATTATTACAGCAAATACCTTTTTTAGATTTAATTTTGGCTCATCATATCTTCTTCCTCTACTCAAGATATTTTCCTCCTTTTGCACATTTATAATATATCATATGTTACAAATCTTAGCAATAAATTTTAAGCTTCTTTTTTTCTAAATTTACATACTAAAACACTCATATCATCTTTTGCTATTCCATAATTATTATCCAATGCTTCTTCTAATATTAAATTAGCTATTTTTTGAGTATTTGTCGTTTCTATATCTTCTAATAAGTATTTAATCCATAATTCTTTATTTTTATATTCTACATTTGAATCTAATATACCATCTGAACAAAGTACCATTATTTCCCCTGATTGTATATCTTTGTCAAATGTTTGAATTTTACTTTCTTCTATTATACCTGTTGGTAAAGAATTTGATTTTACCATTTGAACTCTTTTTCCTTTTTTTATATATGTTGGACATGCCGCACTTTTTATAAATTCAACATTACCCATATATAAATCAACTATAGCTATATCCAACGTTGCAAAACTTTCCTTATTTTTGTTTATTAAAGCATTATTTATTAAGTTCAATGATATATTTTTATCAAATCCAGATAGTAATAAGTTCTCAAGTAATTTTAAAGCGTCTGAGCTACTTGCTTTTGCTTCTTCTCCACTTCCCATTCCATCACTTATAGCCACTAAATATTTTCCATCTTTTAATCTAACTATTAATGTACTATCTCCAGAAACTTTGCTTCTAGACTTAATCGTCTCCGCTCTTCCCATAGCCATTATATATTTGTCGTCTGATATTAGTGTTAATTTCATTCCTATACTTGTTTCTTCATTTACTACTATCTTTTCTCCTAATATATCAGTAAGTATTTTCTCTATTATCCCTATTTGGGTAGTTTCAAAATTTTTATCTAAATACATCTCTATTATAAATCTATTTTCTTTCTTGATGCTTATATCCTGTATATTTATTTCTTTTTGTTTTAATAATTCTATTATTTCTTGTTTTTCTTTTACATATTTCTCTTCATTTTTTATATCATCTTTTAATCCTTTTGCCATACTTTCTATTGCTTTAGATACACCTTCTAGTTGCTTTTCTACGTTTTTCTTATTCTGTGCTATTTTCTTTTTCCATATAAAATCCGTTTTAGTTACTTTATATGAAACATTTATTGTTCTCACTATTTGCATAATATTTTCTTCTAACTTTTTACTTATATCTTTATCATTAAACCCTATTATATAACTATTACAATCAGCAAATACTTTTAATAAATCTTCTCTATTTATTTCTTGTTTATCTAATAACAAATTAAATATTTTATCTACAATTTGCCCATTCACATCAGCAATATCATCATATAGCATATTATCTTTATAAGGTTCTAAATTATTTAATAATTCCGTAATAAATATTTTCTTATTTTCTTCTTGTTCTTTATTTACTTCTTCTTTTCCTATTGGTTCTTCCTTATATGTTGTAGCCATTTGACTTATTGCCTGTGATACATTATTTAAGCTTTCAGCCACTTCTTTACTTTTATCTAAAGCTCTTCCAGAGGTATTAGGTAGAAATTTTGAATTTCCTATAAATTCCTCTAAATCTATTTGTAAATTTTTTGGAACTAGCAATAATCCAATTGATGCAATCAATATTTCTTTAAAATGTATTAATTCTACTGTATATCCGTTTGATACATATGCTAAAATTATATTTCCTAAGGTAAATCCAATGACAACTCCTATTTTTCCAAATCTATTTAATACTCCTGCTACCATCCCTGAAATCGCATATGCTGCTATCATTATTGGTTCGTTACTACTAATTACTCCTAATGTTACTCCTATTGTCACTCCTGATGTGGTCCCAACTAATATTCCATTTTTCCATCCTAAAATCATTACAATTAAAATACTAAAAACATTTCTTATACTAAACCCATATATACTAGAATCTCCAAATGCTGCTACTGCTATTGCAAATAGCAAACTTGCTCCTATTACTTCTTCTATAGAAAAAGCTCTTTTCTCATAAAATTCTTGAACTACAACTAAAGAATTTACAAATATTTTATAAAATACTAATGCTATTATTGATAATGTTATCGTGCTTAAAAGATCATATAGTGTAAATACTGACATCAATATTTTAGCAATTCCTATAAAAAACACAGCAATAAATACGTTTTTTCCAATTTTTATTTTTTCATTTCTTTCTTGCTCATTATAACGTGGTTTTATTATAAATAAAGTTGCTATCATCACCATTGCAGTTAGTAAATACTCTACTGTTCCTCCTGCTCCAAATTTTATTAAGTGACCAAGTAATGAAATCACAACTATCCCTAATGCTGGAATAGAAAATGCTAAGCAAGCTCCTAAAAAGCTTATACTAAATATTGAAAATTCCCCTCCTAAAGATACAAATGATAGCATAAAAGTTATAATATATATAACTATATTTTCTTTTGCAAACACTTTTCCTAATATATTAAATCTGTTTTTTTCTTCATTATTTAATTCATCCTTATTATTTAATATTGTATCTTCACTTAAATTTTGAAACATCCTTACCACCTCTTAATTTTTGATAAGCTTATTTTACTACTTGTCCTTTGTGGTTTTTGTCTTTTCTGGTCTGCTAAACCAAAAAATTTTTTTACAAATTTTTATTTATATCTTTCATTTTATTCAGAATAATCTATTATACGATTTTTATTTTATTACATAATATCAAAAAAAGCAATATTTAGGGGAAATGTTATAATAATTTATAATTAAAATATATTCCCTCAACCTAATACCTTTAATTTGATGGGTATATTTATCACTATGTCTAGTTTTGTACTAAAAATCTCTTTTATATACTCTCTACTAAGCTTTAAAGCGTCGTGTTTACAAATCTTTTATTTATTACAAAGAAATCAGGTTGGATAATAATATCCTAACCTGATTCTTTTCGTATTTAATTATTTAATTATAATACTTTTTTCTTAATAAAGACTATTCCTGCTCCTAATATTACACATGAACTTATTCCTAAAATGATATATGGTATATAATTCTTGTCCTCACCTGTAGGTTTTGACACAGTTAAGTAAATATAGTCATCATCTCCACCAGGTTCTCTTCCTGTATCACTTGGTACATAATCTCCTGGCGTTGTATATTCTCCATTATGTTCCATTCTTCTATTTGTTACTTCATTTATTTCTATATCATTTTCATATACAAGATCATCATCTGTATTACTTAATACCCTAGAGACTACTAATGGTACTCTCTTTTCTTCATTTGGTTGCATATCTTCAAATTCTGATGTTTGTAATATTAGATTGTATTTCTTAACAGCTTCAAAGGCTTCTTCCGATAACAATCCTTGTTCAACTAAATCTGTCTGTTCTACATTAGTAATTTGTTGCCAATTACTTGTATTTTCTGTATTATCTTCATCATATATTACTTCATTTGATAAGTAATCGATTAAATTAGATATTGTTGCTATCTTCCAGTTTTCATTACCATCTGGAACATTTCCATAAATATAGTAATCTCTATTATCATAATCTATCTCAGCCTTTGTATTATCAACTACTATTTCATATCTAATAGTTAATGTTGATCCTTGTAATAACTCGCTATCAATTTCAATATGTACATTTCCATCTGGTAAAAATCTTACGTGATCAAGACTTTCATTTCTTGGATCCCCATCAATTATTACTTGACCATTTGCAAGTTTTACTTGAATATATGATATCTCTTTTCTAACGTCAATATTTTGAACAGGTCTTCTAATAATTCCAAGATCAATATTATCAAATATGAACTTGAGTTCTTCTCCATATCTACTTATATTATCCAAATTAATATCATAATCTATTTTTATATCAAACATTCTTGTATTTGATTCGATATCTGTTAAATCTGGATTTTCTTCTTTTGAAACTGTTCCATACGTATATGATTTTTCTTCAGTATATGTTCCGTCTTCTCTTTCTCTAGTTCTATATTCTATTAAATCATCAATTCTTGTTCCATCTGCTCTTATTCCAGACGTATCTAAAGCGTCTGAATATCTTGTAACATTTTCTCCTGTCTCTGCTCTATACCAATAGTCAGTCATTGCCTCTGCCTGTTCTTTGTTTCCACCTCTATATACTGTTGATTTGTATTTTTCTGGGTCTATATTCTCAGTTGTTCCATCAGCTCTAACTATTAGGCTTGAGTTTCCATATGTATATCTTATTACATATTTTCCTGGTATTATTCCAGCAATTTCATAATTACCATTTTCATCTGTATTTGTGATTGCGGACTCTGGAACTTCTACATCTTCTCCTGTTACGTCGTCTTTCTTATATAAAGATGCCACCCCTTGTGGATTTCCATTTTCATCACAAGATAATAATTCTACTTTTACTTGACTTACAACATTTTCCCCTTCTACATAGATTCCATCACCTTTTCTCTCTTTATCATATCCTTCATTTTCTAATAGTTCCTCTATTGCATTATCTTCCCAAACAGTTCCTCTTATTACTCTACCTTCACTTTCACTTATTTGTAGTATTAATGATGGTGCACTATCTGTATCATCTTCATATGTATTTTTATTATCATCATCACTTGTGTTGTTTCTATTTTCTGGTATAACAGAACCTGGTCTTGAGTCTCTGTCTACTCCTCCATAATGCACAGTATAATTTTCATCTGAATATGTTGAATATGATGTTATCTCTGTTATAGAATCCAGTGTTACATCTTGATTTAATATTGCATTAACCGCATCATTTTGTAATTTATATGTTATATATATAATATTTTGTTGTTGTGCACTTATATTTTGATTCGTTTGAATTGTTACTTTCTTAAATCCATTATTATTATAATTCTCATCTAGTTGATAATCTAGTATGTTTCCATTTGCATCTGTAATACTATCTATATTATATCTGTTATCAAAATAATTTACGGCCTCATTTGCTATACTATATAGAGTTGTTGCTTCGTTTCTTAATGATATCTTATATCTTATATATACTCCTAATTTTCCTTCATTTCCTTCCTGCATATTATATACTACATCTGATGAATAAATCGCTCTTGTATATGAAGCTGAACCATATTCGTTTCCAAATTTAACACCTACATCAAATCCTCCAGGAACTTCCTGATTTTCAAATCTTTGATTATAATAATATGTATGCTCATAACCATTTAGTGTTATTTTTGCACTTTCAATATCTTCAACTACTGCTAAATCAGGTTGTTCTCTTTCTTGTAATCCTAAATTGATATTTTCAACTTCTGTTATTCCAGAAACTCTTATAGTCTCTGGTGATTTTATATCAGACAAATATCCAGAATATCCTTGTTCAACAGAAATGAATGCATCTCTTGTATTAGATGTTATCATATATTGTTCTTCAGTCATGTTTATAGGGAATTTTTGATTTTCATATCCATACACTGAGCCTTCTCCATAATTCAAATAACTTTGGTGATTCTCGGTATCTTCGTCATAATTTAAATCATATGTTTTTTCGCCAGTTTCATCTAATGATTCCCCTATCGGATCAGTCACTCCTTGATGTGTTATAGTAGAATAATTATTGTTAAACTCTGTTCTTTCATCTGCATTTTCTATTGCTCTTGTTCCATTATAATCATCATTACTTAATACAAGGTCTACTATTGGTATTGATGTATAACTCATTCCATTATAAGAAAATTCTATATAATAATTTGGTAATTCATCTATTAATACATCTACCATTTTATAGCTTCCGTTTTCATCTGTTAATATTTCATTTACTATTCTTCCATCTTCTGTTTTAAAATCAACGGAATTTCCATCTCTATCTTTTAATTTTACTGTTACATTTGCCACTAATTTATCAGGATTTGATTCGTCTTCTTCTGTTTCACTATATTTATAATCCCTTTGAGATGTCTTTCCACTTATCATGTCTTCCCATACTTTTCCTGATAATTTAACAAACTTTCTTCTATTATGGAAATTAACTGTGCTTTCTGAAACTTCATAAACATCTGCTAAATCATTAAATTTAAAATTCTGTGCTGCGCTTCCATTTATTTGGTACATTTGTATATTTGTATTATTTGCTGCTGCTGCTGCATTAACATCCAAAGCATAAGCCTCATTAGCTCTTGTTAAAATACTATAATATCCATTTCCTTTTGATACAAATTTCCATTGCTGATTAGTCGCTCCATTTGCTGGATATATTTGTACATTTGTACCATTTTGCACAATCGCGTTTCCATTATAAACATCCATATATTTTTGTGCTGCTAATGACATTATTGTATAATATCCATTACCTAAATATCTTACATACCATTGTTGTCCTATACTATTGCTCTTTGTGTAAATAGCAACATTTGCTGAATTATATGTATATGATTTTGCAAGTTCTATTGCAAAATTTGAACTTACTCCTGTTTCTATCTGATAAGTTCCATCCTCTATAGTCTTTTGGTTATCATATATAACATCTGTTTCCGGCATTGTTTCGTATGATCTTTGTCTTACTACCTCTATTGTAGCAATAGCTCCTGTTCCGCTTTCTTGTCCATTATCCCAAGATATAAAATCATCATCTATCTCATATCCATAATTATTATCTCCAATAGATACTTCTTGTACTGTATATGTACCAACTCTTATGTTATATATTCTTATTTCACCATTACTATCTGTCTTAAACTCTGTTGCTTCTTCTATATTAGAAGTTGTTTCCATATTTCCAAAATATACATCTCCTATAGCCTCAGTTAATCTTTCACCATTTGTATCAATTCCTACTATATATTGACCACTAGAATCCATTATTCTGAAACCTACATTTTCTAAATTAGTATTACTATCTGGATCATTTTTAGTAATCTTTAATATACCTGTATGTTTTTCGTTTGTAATTAAAACTTTTTGCTTTAATCCACTATATACTAAAATATCTAATGTTTTATTTACTTCTTCTTCATAACCATACTCATTATTTACTGTTTCTGTTAAGACATATTTTCCTGGAGTCAAGTTGTCAAAATGATATTCACCATTTGATGTGCTGAAACTTTGATTATATGTTCCATCATCTTTTCTAAGTGTTCCTTGTATATCTATTTTTATATCCACATCATCTTTATCAACTTTCACAATATCTAATGAAGCATTAAATGAAGTCCATTCTACAGTAGCAGAAGTATTTTCACTCCATTGGTTTGTTCCTACTCCTATATGATAATAAGAACTTAAAACGTTTTGATGTCCATTTATTCTTATAGTTCCTCCACCTTTACGTCTAACTGTACAAGATACATAACGTACATCAGATTTATAATATGATCTTCCACTTATATCATATGTTTGTGAATATGAAGCTGTTCTTGATTGATTTAATTGTACTCTACTTACTCCTCTCTCATATAAAGATTCTGACAAGCTTAAGTAAAAAGTTACATTTCCTGTTCCAGCAAGTGGATTACTTCCAACTCCATTTTCATTACATAATCCCCATCCATCTATTCTAGTATTATTCTTATCTAATATAGTTATGCTTCCTCCTGAAGAATTAGTAGTTATTTGGAATGGTCCTAATATATAATTATTTCCTATTTTCCTTACATTTATATTAGTATTGTTTTTTTGTAAACTTATATGTGGTGATGTAGTTTGTATATCTCCCCAAATTTGTGTAACACTTGTATCATATTGCCAACTATATCCTCTTCCATGATAACATCCTATATTATTTCTTCCTGCACCAACTAGTCCATAATTTTGACAAGTACCACTGCCACTAGGTCCTCCACTAAAAGAATGTTGTCCTGACCAATAGTAAGTTGCACGAGAAGGTGCCGCTGCTGCAACATAATTTGAAGACATTAGACAAGCTAAAGTAAATACTAAAATTGAGAATCCTACTTTAGAAATTTTGCTTATATTAATTTTATATTTTATTATTAGTACTAATAATACTATTATTGCTAGTATTATTATTCCTCCTATGGAAATATATACTGCTAAACCTGTACTTACAGAAATAATTAATTCAGCTTCTGAATAATCATCTTCAGATTGGTTACGATTTCCAGGTGTAGAATCAGCATCATTTATCCCTTCTATTGTATCTACAAGCCCTATTTCTGCAGCATTTGTAAATGTACCTACACTTTCACTATTCATTGTTTTAGTTAATGTCAATGTTATCTCTTTGCTTTCTCCAGGATTAATTTCTTGATTCATTAACCCTTTGTTAACTAGCATATCACCACTTGATGTCCAGTTAGTATTATTACTTGAAGAAAAGCTTAAACCTTCTGGTAAATAATCATAAACTTCACTTACTTTTACTTTTGCCTTACCTTCATTTGTAATAACAATTTTATATGTTACTGCAACTTCAGCTCCTTCTATTTCTTTAGCTCTTATCTCTACTTTTCCCAATTTTGCATTATCATATGAGTATTGCTTTGTTCCAGATTTGGTAGTTACAGAAACATTACTTATATATTTATCTAATTTTAAATCATATCCATTTCTATCTATTAAGCCAATGTCTATATTATCCTCATCTTGTGTTAGATTTATATTATCTGTAACTCCAACATTTACTCTATCTCCATTTAATGTTATAGTTTCTTCTATTGCATCAGAATTTACATCTTCTGAAGCTCCATTTACTTTATAAGTCGTTAATAAATAACTTTGTGTATTATATCTAAATACTACTATATAATTTCCTCTGTCTATATTTGAAAAAGTATATCTTCCGTTATTAGTTGTTGTAGATGCTTTCACATTGTTTGAATCAGCCATATCAACTAACATAACTTCTATTCCACTAATTAAAGACTCATCATTTTGTCTAGTACCATCACCATTTTCATCATTCCAAGAAATTCCTGAAATGCTATATTTTCCGTCACTTGGAATCGTTGGATCTTCTGGGTTATTTGGATTATCAGGCTCTTCTGGATTATTTGGATCATCCGGATCAGATGGATCACTTGGTGTAGATTCATCACTAGTATCAAATGGTACTATAATATGCTTTATTATATTTGTTGTCTTAGTTTCTATTCCTGTTTCAAAAATTTGCGTATCTGTAGATTCGTTTTGAGGGCTTTGAATTATCGCACTATTCTCTATTTCTGTTCTTTCAGTAACAAAGCCTGCAGTAGTATTAATTTTTACCTCTATTGTTTCTCCATCTGGAACCCAAGTATATATATCTACATTAGCTTTTCTGTTTCCATTTTCATCACTTCTCATAAAACTTATATCTTCAGTTCTTGTTTCTTTGTCTTTAAATCCAGTGGCAACTTTTGTCTCTCCTTCTTCTGTTTGAACAGTTTCATATTCTACTTCATAATAATCATATGAAACACTCACTGGATTTACATATTCAGGTAAATAATCTAAAATATTTACATATACTCCATTTATAGCTCCTGGTTGATCTTTTGCATTAAAAGTTGCCGTAGTAGTAATTTTTATGTCGTAATTAATTTCTTCTTCATATTTTACTTCTTCTCCTTCATTTTCAGAAGTCATACTTACTACTACATTCTTAAACTCAAATATTGTTCTATTTTCATTTGATATATATTGAACTCCTGCAGTCTCCGCAGTAGCATAGCTTGTTAATTCTGCTATTCCTTCAGTCGCAAAATCTCTTATTTTAGAATCATCTATTATTTTGATATTTGCTATATAAGTTCCACTTTCTGTTGTATTTATTATAACTTTGTTTCCTTCAAAATGATATTCAAAATCTATGTCTCCTACAAGTTCATCTGACTCCTCTGGGTTCATATTAGTGCTATAATCACTTTTATACGCATAGACAAAAGCTTGTTCTTCATCAATTGTTTCTTGAGGTACATCTATTTGTTCAGGTAAATTTATTGTCAAAGTTGTTTCTTGCCCTTCTGGTATACTTAAGTTTACACCATATACCCACTCTCCATCTGAACCTTCCAATGCAGACCATAAGAATACTTTTGCATCACCTGGTTTTATAGTATTGTTCAATTCATAACTATTAGTTTGAGTATCTCCAATATATGATGTTATATTAGTTAATATTTCTTTTTCAGATTCACCTTCAGGTAAATCTTCTACTTGTACTTCATAATATCCTGTATATGTATTTCCTGCTTTTAATGTACCAATATTTATTTCTTTTTCAGTAAGTTCTTCATCAAAGTTATATTGATAAGCCCTATTTTCAAGTGAATCAAACTTTGTTTCTAGCTCACCATATTTTGTCCCTTCTGGTATTGATGCTATAATTCTTACATCATCTATATCATTGCTTGTTGTATTTGTAACTGTTATATTATATTTTATAAAATCTCCTTCATATATTGTATCTCCATCTTTTATTTCTATATTTCCTTTAGTTGGTGTAACATTTACTTCTAGCCCTTCAATTTCATCTTGTGTTGCTGCTAAAATCTCTGCTTTTACTTTTTCTTCAACCGCTTGTGTTACTGTTGATACTACTCCATTTGTATTTTCTATAGAAGATATTTCATTTTGTGCTATAGTATTATTCTGATTTGTTTTAAAGTCTTCTATAGCTATAGTTTTCTCGATTGTTCCTTGTTCTACAGAACCATCTAAAGTATAATTGTTAGTATATTCTACACTAACTTTACCTAGATTAGCTTCAATATCATTTTTCAAAATTATTGATGTTGATAATTTTATATCAGTTGCTAAACCTAAAGTATTTCCGTTGTATAAAGTTTCATTACCAGATAAGTTTACAACAATACTCATAGTTCCATCTTCTAATGTTTCTACATATGCTTCCTTTATGGCTAAACTATTTGTATACATAAGTGAACTATTATTTAAAATAACTTTTTCTACACTGTTTGGCAATTTAATTCTAAATGTTGGATTATTAAAAAGATTATTTGCTGCAGATAAAGAATTTAATGAAATATCAAAAGTTACTTCATTTTGTTTTTCATTCGTCCATTTTTCATTGTTCATATTTAATGATACACTTGTTGTAGAATCTTTTATATTTACTATATTCTCTTTTTCTATTCTATAACTCTCTTCTTCTACAATTTGTTTTTCCACATTGTCTTCAGTAGATATATCATTTTTACTGCCTTCTACCTCTATTTCTTTCTCATTAATTCCTATTAAGCTAATTTTTGTATTAATGTCTTTATCCTCAAGGTTCAAAACATCACTTTTAATCTTCTTTACGTTCTCTATATGTAGACTTCCTTCACTAATGACATTACTTGTTTTAATAGATATATTATTAATGTCATCATCATATGTTATTATATATTCACCATTTTCGTTAAACTCAGAATTATTATCTACTGTTGTAATAACATTTCCATTTCCATCTAAAATCTCTATTTTTCCATTTTCACCTAATACATCTATAATATCATTTTTTAGTATCTTTGTGCTTTTATAATATATATCATTTAAATTAATATACGTATTTTGTTCTTGAAGATATATTTTTTGATGAGCTTCTTTCTTACTTATTTCTATTTCATTATTTTCTGTGTATTCTGTATCATATGTAGTTCCATTTATAATATTAGATTTAATATAACCATTATATACATCACTTACATTAGTATAGATAGATGTTAACTCCCCTACATCCTCTGTCACTTTTTGTTCCAAACTTCCTTGAGTTATAACTTCTCTATTATCATCAGTAAATAATATAGCTTTATAACTTACATTACATATTAAATCTCTTTCTGGTTTATCCTGAGTATAAGTATCATAATAAGAAATTATTACATACTCATCTTTATCATTTTCTCCTGGCATTTCGCTATATATAGGTTCACCATTTTCATTTTCATTACTTGTTCTTATCGTTAACATACCTGTATTAGAATCGTAATTATAGTCTTCAACTATATCTGATGTTTTTCCATTTGTAGCCTTTGTGCTTTTTGCTATTACTTTTACATCAAAAGGATATTTTCCATCTATTTGATTCAAACTTACATTAACTTCAGAAGTTCTAATGGCAAAAAATTCATTTTCATATTCAATTCCCATTCTTAAACTATACTGAACTAGAGTTCCTTTACTTCCATCTTGTAATTCATAATTTATGTATTTGTCGAAAGACCCTTGCAATATAGCTTTTTCTTCATTATCTGCCCCAAAACTTATTTTATTTGACAATTTTCCCATAATTATTGCTAAAATTAATAAAGTTGTTAAGATAATGATTTTTGCAATATTTCTTGTTTTCATGACATTTCCCCCATATATACTAATCTTATATTAATATTACAAGGTTTCCTGTTTAATTTCAATGTGGATTTTTTCCTGATATGGTAAAATATCTCTTTCGCATTTAGGGAAGGTCATTTAACAGTTTTTATTAAGTTTTTTTTACATTTTCATTACATTTTATTCATATTTATCAAAAAAACGTCAAACTTATTATTTGCGTAAGATTTAAAGGGATAGAAAATAATAAGCAATTTTTTAGATCAATCATTTTTTGTCTTTTTTCATATTTTGTAAAACTAAAAATGTTTTTCTCAAACACTTTCATAATTTTTTTACTTTTGTTTGTTTTTTATGGTTGATGTTATCCTTCTATTATAGAAAAAAATAGTATGATAGAAAATTTTCTATCATACTATTTCAAAATTCTTATATGTTTTGTTTTACATATAAATTATTTTTCTTCTTTATTTCCTAAAGCGTTTCTTTTAATTAACAATACTCCTATACCTAATATTACCAAAGCTACTATTGCAATTGATGTTGGTATAATAAATGCTAAGTTCTCACCAGTTGCAGGTGCTACAATAACTGTTTCTGCAATATTATCATCTGACTCTGTTCTTCCACTACCTGGAATATAATTTCCTGGTATTTCATGTGGTTTAGATCCTCCTGTTTTATCAAGTTTATTAACTTCAGTTTCATTATCTAATGAAATATCCTCAGTTGTTGATAATATCTTAGATACTATTAAATCTACACTTGCAGATTGCTCTGGTTCAAGTTTCTCATCACTTAAACTTTCTGTATATAAGATAATTTTATCGTTAATTGTTGAACTTTCATCATTATATACAACTTCTGCTAAAGTATTTTTTATCTCATCCAATGTTTTAACTTCCCAATCTGGATTTCTTGTATTTTCAAATGCCCAATCATTATCTAAGTAATCTATAATAGCTGTTGGAGTTATTGTTACAACATTGCCTTCTACAATTCCATATTTATAGAAGTTTTCTGATAAATAATCTAACTCACTTATGTTTGTTGTCTTAATTTCATATCCAACCTCTAAAGTTGAACCTTGTATTAATTCGTTATCCATCTCAACTCTTACATATCCATTTTGTGGTGTAGAATTTTCTGATGGTTTCATATAAGACAAGTAATTTGTTGTACCAGTTATGTTTCCATTTTCATCTAAAGTTGCATCTACAAATACTTGGCCATTTGCAAGAGTTACTTTTAATGTTTTTACTCTCTTAGATAAATCTACTTTTTGTCTTGCTCTTTCTACTATTCCAAAGTCAACATTTCTAATTTCATAAGTGTACCTGTCTCCTGAAGATGCTGTATATACACTCTCGTATTCAACTCCTATACCCATTGTAGGAGTATATGAATTCATTTTATCTATTGTTGTCTGTGTATTATTATCAATTGTCTTAATTTCTTCATCTATTTGTTGTCTTAATCCATAATCATCAAGAGCATCTGTTTTTCTAGTGTCAACATCTTCTTTAAACCACTGTTTATTTGTTTGGTCTCTTGAACTATCATAAACTGTTCCTTTATAATTTTGTACTGTATATGTTTCATCTCCCCAAGTATATGTTAGTACATAATCACCTGGTATATAATCTGTAATTAAGAAATCTCCATTACTATCTGTTGTGGTAGTATAAACTTTTCCGCTTCCTGTATTCTCTGTCAGTGTAATTTGTACTCCTTCTATTCCTAATTCACCATCTTCATAAGCTCCAGATCCTTGTCTTACTTCTCCTGTCATTAATTCTCCTGATGTTGAATCTAAGAATACTTTACCAGCTAATGTTCTACTATCTGCAACTTCTAATTTAAATCCTGGAGCTGAATCTGTATCATCTTGATATGTTGCCTTATTTCCTGGAGTTACATTTGCTGGGTTAGAATCTACATCTATACCTGCATATACACTTCCATTCTTATCAAATACTGAATAAGAATTAACTTCTACAACATTATTTAGAACTTCTCCGTCATTTAATAATGTTACAATTTTTTCTCTGCTTAATTGGAACTCTACATAGATATCAGCTTGTGTTTGAGCTTCTACTCTAGTATTAGTTTCTATTACTGTTTTTGAATACTCATCATTATATGCTGTATCTGTATGAACTAGTTCTTCACCTGTTATACTTCCATTTTCATCTAAAGCAGTACCTGCTCTTAATAGAGTATAGTTACTATCATAGTAATCTACTATACTATTTATTTGAGTAACTAAATTTGTAGATTCATTTCTTAGTGATATCCTATATGTTACATATGCTTTTAATTCCTTACTTGCATCTGCTTCGTTTATATATTCATAATCTGATTTATAAATAGCTCTTGTGTATGACATTGATCCATATTTATTTCCAAATTTTACTCCAACATTGAATCCATCACCATATTCACCTTGATTTACAAATCTTTGTGAATATTCATATACATGTTGATATCCATTAATTGTAATTCTTACATTTTCCAAGTCTTTTATTAATGCTATATCTGGTTGTTCTCTTTCATATAATCCTTGGTTAATCCATTTTATTTCTTCCATACCATATGTGAAGTTGTCTCTTATACTATATCCTGTTTCATCAGTATTTCCTGTTATTAAATATTGTCCATTATTAATTAATGTTGCATTATGTTCATTTTGATCTAAATTATAACTTAAATCATGAACTTTACTTCCATTTTCATTAAGTGTTATACCTGTACTTTCTGTACTTCCACCTTCTATGCTACTGAAATTCTTATTAAATCTATCTCTTACTTCTGCATTTTCAGCAGATTTAGATCCATTTTCTTCATTCTCTAAATGTGGAATAACATTAGTATAAGTTAATCCGTCATATTCAAATTCAATATAGTAATCTTGTAATTTGTCTATTAAAACATCTACAAATAAGTATGCTCCACCATCTGCAGTTGTTGATTCCATTACTACTGCACCTGTTGTTCTATCTTTTAATCTTACTGTAATGCCGTCTAATAAGATATCTGCATCATCATAATCATTATCTTTAAATAAATCATTTCTATATGATTGCTTTCCTGATATCTTATCTACCCATACAATACCTGATAATTTTACATATATCTGTTTGTTCTCTATTGTTAGAGTAGTAGTTTGCCCCTTATTAATCTGTGTTGTTTGTCCATCTGTTAAAAATTCGTATCCATAATTTGGATTTTTTGTCTCATAAGCTACATAGTGACCAACTATTAAATTATTTACATGAATTTCACCATTTTGATCTGTAATGAACTCTGTTGCTTCTTCTTTAGTATTTACATATGAAATATTACCATTTTCATCTTGTTTTACATATTTTCCTATATCCTGATTCATTATATTGAATCCTACTCCCGGTAATTTAAATTCATGATTATCTTTATTTACTTTTACTATTCTCAAATTTCCTGTTGTAGGAATATTATAGTCAAAACTTATTTCAACATCATCAGTAGTAGTGTATGGCTCTCTTATTAACATGTTTTGCATATAGCCTTTAGTTGACTCTAAAAACCATATATTTACGCATTTAAGTTCAATTTGCATATTAGCACTAACTTTAGTTATCTTTGTAACTTTTCCATCTATTGGTATTGAAATATAAAAGTCTGTTCCTGATTTTATTCCACTTGCATCAAAGAAATTTTCTGTTACTCCTGAGAAACTACTATATAATTTCTCTGATATAGGATTTGAATTTTGGTCATAGATATTTACATTTGTTATTTTTCCTCCAAAAGTCCAATTAAATGGTCCTATTCTCATGTAAGATTTTCCATCTTTTTGATATGCTACTACTTGAATATTATCTTTATTAGTATTATCTGTTGCATTTGTACCATTTACAATTTGATTTGCATAATCAGTAGCTGCTTGATCAATCCATGTAGAATTACCTCTTCTACTTCCTGCAAATCCAAAATACAATCCCGCATGATTTTGACCTACATCTCTCATCCAAGTATATCCAAAGTTCCAAATAGCATTTGCAACAGGTCCTGTCCACTTAACTGATCCATTATTTTGAGATAATATATATGCAAATTTTGCATTATCCCAATGGTCGATTGTTTTACCTGTATGGTCTGTTGATTTAGTTCCTTCAATCCTTACATTTGATATAACTCTAAATCTCATGACTGAACTAATTGCCTGTCCATGCTCCATACAAAATATATTACTACTATTATAATATTGATTTTTTGTTATTGTTACATTTTGCCCTACATAATATGCTTCAGAAATTGTCGCAAATCCTAATATGGCTATTAATGTTACTATAATACTTATTACTATTTTCTTTAATCTGTTCATTTCATATCCCCTCCTTTCTTTCTATATTTCTTCTTTTTTATTTCTTTTAATTATTATTATAGAAGCTACTGCTGATAAAATTATAACTGCCACTATTGCTCCTCCAATATATATTGCTCCACCTGTTCTTATACCTAAAAGTACGTCGGCAGATCCCATATCATTTTCACCATTTACTCTATTTCCTGGTGTTGAGTTAATATCTGCTAATCCTAACTCATTATAACTTTCTTCAATTTCTGCCGTATTATTAATTAAACCTACATTATTTTCTGTCATATCTTTGGTTAAAGTTAATGTTATTTCTCTTGATTCCCCTGGCTTGATTGCATCATTTGCTAAACTTGCATTATATAATCCGTTTTGTGTTTGATACCAATCTTTATTTAGCTCAGAACTGAATTTTAAATCATTTGGCATATAGTCAACAATATTTCTAACATATCCATCAACTTCTCCCACATTACTTACTCTAATTTTGTATTCTATTAATACTGTTGCTCCATTTACTCTCTTTGCATCAAGTTCTGTTCTTGCTAATGTTTCATCATCATATTCTCTTACTGTACTTCCACTAGAATCTTGTACAACAATTCTGCTAACAAACTTTTCAAGTTTTAAATCAAAGTTTTGTAATTTTACAAATCCTATATTTATATCTGATATATTTCCTTCACTCATTTCCAAGATATCTGTTGATGCAAATTCATTTGTTTGTCCATCTATATTTAGTTCTTTCATAATTGCATCTGAATTATTTGTCTCACTTACGCCTTCTGCTTTATATTTTGTTAAACTATAAGCTGAATCATCATAATCAAATATTACAATATAATTTCCATTTGCTATGTGATCTAATACATAAACACCATTTTCATTAGTTGTTACCTCTAATGTATTACCATCTTCCTTCTTTATTAAACTATTTGTTTGTGTATTATATAATTGAACTTTTACTCCGCTAATTAACTCTTCTTCATTGTCTTTTTGTCCATTTGCATTTTCATCAAACCATGCAACACCTGTTATAATTCCATCACCATTTGCTACATTTGGATCACTATTTTCGCTATCTCCACTACCTGTTGTATTTTGGTCATCATTTGCTTCTATTATATGTGTAATTTCAGGTGTTTTAGCAACAGTTTCTGCTAAAACTTCTGCATATGCTACGTTTGTAATTGCTTCTGCTTCAGTTCTTCCTTCAGAATAGTTAACAACTGCCTCAATTTCTACTATGCTTTCAGATCCTGCTCCAATATCCACACTTATTTCAATTTCATTGTTTCCTGCTAATTCTGCAATTTCTGTGCCATCAAATGTAACTTTATTTACTGTTAAACTAGATGGTATCTCATCTTTTAATATTAATCCGCTTATATCTTGTGTTCCATTATTTTTAATAGTTATTGTATATTTAATTGTATCTCCTGTTTTTAAATAATTTCCGTCTGGTTCTGCTGTCATTAATAAAGATATGTCTACCTTTCTTACTTCATCTGTAACTACATTTGAATGATATTCATCTTCTCCTACATTTGCTGTTACAGAAAAGTTCATTGCTTGAATATCATCTAATTTATTAATTTTCATGTCATAGCTCAATACTTTGTTTTGGCCAGGTTCTAGTGAACCTATATTTATTTCATCCTGATATTCAATTTCTTCAGAAGTAACATCATCACTCTCAGTTGAAGTTATTTCTTCTTCTGATACTTCCATAGGCTCTTCTGCTGTTTCCTCTCCAGAATTTGGTACCTGAAGATCTTCATCTGTTACTTCTTCTGATTCTAAGTTTGACATTAAATTTAATCTAATAACTTGTAAATAATCTGGTAAGTTTGTTTTTACAGTTATATCTTCTTGAGTTTCATCAGAAATATTTTCTATAATTGCTAAATATTGAACTGCTCCAGCTTCATATAAATCAACACTTCTATCTGTTACTCTTTTTACTGTTAAACGTATATCTCCATTTTCTGTAATTAAAGTTGACTCTTCAGATTCTTTAGTTACATCACCATATGTTATACTTGATTTATTCACTAAGCTTGTTCCTACTGAAGTATCATTATTAACTCTTACTTCATATTCTCTAGTTATACTTTCTCCTACTTTTAAAAGCTCTATTGTATTTTCGTAAGTCCTACTATCTAACTCTTTATAATAAGATGATCCTGTGTATTCGTAATTATCTTCTGGCTCTACTAATGTTGTTCCATCTGGTACCATACCTTTTACTAATACATTATTTATATCAACACTACCGACATTAGAAACTTCTATTTTATACTTAATTACTTCGCCATTCTTTACTGTTAATCCGTTTTCTTTATTTTCTCCAGCTACACTTGCTGTTAATTTCGTTTCTAAAACAGGACCAACCCCTGTTTCCATGCTAATCTCTGTAGCTTTCATTTGATTTGCTGCTTTTGTTAATGTGTTCTGATAGCTTACTACGTAATCTTGTTCAGCCTTTTGATTGTATTCCAAAGATGCAGGTATGTTTGTTGTATAAGTTGCTAGTATGCTTGTTCCAGATGCTAATGTTGGAACCTCTATTAAATATTTTCTAACTTTTGTTCCATCTGTTATAGTCTCTTGCCATCCGTTTTCACTATTTTGTATATCTTCTGTCGCATTTTCATTTTCTGTATAATATACTTTTGCATTATCTATTCCTTGAACATTAATTTGCTCTATTATAGTTGTATCTATATTGTTTTCATCACTTCTAGTTGGGAATGTTCCTAAAACTTTTACGTTTTCCATAGCATTCTCATTATTATTTATTACCTCTATTTGTGTTTGTAAGTCTTTTGCTTTTGCTCCTCTTTCAAGACTAACTACTTTTCTTTCTTCTTGTCCTATAGTCTCTACTCCTAAATCTGAAATAGAGTGTATTACTGTCATATCTGTTGGAGCTACTACTTTCATGTTGTTCTCTGCTGAAATTGTTTCTCCTTTATTTTCAAGTGTCATAACTATTTTTCCATCTTGTGTTGCTGATTTTTTATTTACATCAATAGATGTATCTATAACTAAAATAGCTCCTTCTATTCCTGAATCCTTATAGTTTGTTTGTTTTCCTTGTAATTGAACAGTTATTTTTCTTCCTTCTACAGTATAGTTTGCAATTGACATTTCTGTTTCATATACTAAATCTATACTGTTTATTGTAATATTTTCTACAGGTTCTGGTAATTCAAAAGTAATTACTGGATTTTCAAATAAATTGTATTGTTCATTATTACTTTTTAATATAGCTCTAATTTCTACATCATTTGATATTACGGTAGATAAAGAATCTTTATCCACTTCTAAAGCTACTTCTGTTTTTGACTCTTCTAATTTTATTGTTGATTCTGAACTAGCTGTTACTCCTGTTGAATAATCCATACTCACTTTTGTTACTAATCCATTTGCATTTTTAATATTTACTTCTTCTCCAGCTTTTATTGTCTTAGTATGTGTGAACAATAAATCTCCTTCAGATATCGGTGTAGTTGTTTTTATTTCTATATTAGTTGGTTCAGTTCCTGAATAATCAACTACTAAATTTCCATTTTCATCCGCTACTGTTGATGAAGTTATTGTACCTAATACTGTTCCATTTACATCAAATATTGATATACTTCCATTTTGTCCAAGTATTTTATCAAAATCAGATTTAGCAACACTTGTCTTGTTATAAACCACATTAGCTGCAATAGTTTGTCCATCACCTAAAGTATAAACGCTTTGATCTTCTTTTACTGATACACTATCTTCACTATTAGCTAAATTTACTATTAATTTTGTTGTTGTTTCAAATGTTCTATCTAATGAAGAATTTATTTTTCCTTTATATATTGTTTCTTCTGATGGAGAATTAACAATTTGCATTAAAGAATCTTTTTCTTCACTTCCTATTTCAACAGTATTTGAAACTTTAATTTCTTTATCATTATATAATGTTACCGTTTCTTCAATTGGTAACTTACTACCCACCATATCAATATCTTTATTATAAACTAAAGTTAATATTACGTTTTCACATCCTGTTTTTTTCCATAATATTTTATTTTCTTCATTTGGTTCATTTGTTAATTGTAAAGCAATATTTTCATTATTAGCTTCATATTCAAAATGTGTCATGTTATTAAAATTAACTTTTGTAATAATTTGTGGAGATTCTTCATTTTCTGGTAAATTAACATTTGCTTTTATGTTTTTTATAGGATATTTATTTTCCTTTAAGCCCATATTCATAGAAAGTTGTATAACCCTTTTTTCTTCTCCATTTACCTTTACTATTTTATTTGTTACTATTTCAACTGCATTTTCTATATTGTCTTCTTTATTATCTTCTGTATACTCTAATTTAATTTCTCTTACTGCTTCAATATCTATATCTTTTTGTGTACTATCTTTATAGATACCTGTTAGTTTTAAATTAGATACCGCATTTAATAAATCTGAATCAAAAACATCAGATTTAATAAGTTCTATCTCTACATCAAAACTAGCTGTGGCTCCAGCATTTATTTGATTTAAAGTTATCTTATTTCCTTCTACTTTATTTACATACTCATTACTAGAATTTTTTAGGTTAAAATTACTATTTTCTAAAGTAATCTCTCCATTAAAATATCCTTCATTTTTTACTGTAACACTTATTGTTAAAAGGTTCTCACTTTTTAAATCTGCAGTAAATTCTACATTCTTATGATTTGTAGATACGCTTTCTGCAGCTAAGCTAGCAAAGCCAACTCCAACATAAATGAAATTAATCATTGTTAAAGTAATTACCAATAACATTGCTGTTACAAATTTTAAAATTTTACCTTTCATAATAAACCTCCTTAGTTTATAATACCTCTATCTAATATTATAACCCGATTTGCTAGATTTTTCAAGCTTTTTCTGTTCTTTTTATAAACTTTTTATGTAAATTTTTTATTTTTAACAAATTATTCCTTACGGAAACTCTTTTTTTCAATTTTTTTAGTTTTTTTAATTTTTTATTTCATTTATATTTATTTTTCATTACATTTTGTAACATTTCTTATTTTGTTTAATATTATATTTCATAGATGCTATCTATCCGCATATATTTAAATAGAGGTGATTTATTTGAATGATAAATTTAATATTGATCAAGAATCTTTAAATAAATTAAATAATATGATGAAAAATGGAAACGTTTCCGAATTACTTTCCCAAATTCCTCCTGATGTAATGCAAAATTTTTCTTCAATGATGAATAATCAAAATGATAATTCAGGAAATAGTAACAATAATGAACAAAATTCTAGCACTTCAACTCAAAATTCTTTTGATTTCAGTAATATTGACATGAACACAATCATAAAAATAAAAAATATCATTGAAAAGATGAATACCACTAATGATCCAAGAAGTAATTTACTTGCTTCTTTAAAACCATATTTAAGAGATAGTAAGAAAAACAAATTGGATGAATATGCAAATTTAATTAATTTAGCTAAAATTGCTGATATTTTAAAAAATGATAATAAGGAGTCCAAATAATGCTCACTTTTCCATTTTTTCCATTTCAGTATAACTATTATAGGCCTTTCTATTCTGAACGTTATAAAAATAATAGTAATTTTCAAAATATTAATAATGAAAATTTGGAAAAAAGAGAAATAGAAAATAAGAGACAAGAAGAAATAGAAAGCAACAAAAATCAGAAAAGGTCCTCTAAATATAATTCTTTTGCTAATATTAACCTTTCCGCACTACTAGAATCTGATTTAAACACACCCATTTTAGAAATATTAGGTATAAAATTATATTTAGATGATCTTATTATACTTGGTTTATTATTTTTTCTTTACAAAGAAAACGTTCATGATGAAATATTGTTTGTCATTTTGCTACTTTTATTATTGATGTGATGATATACTTCCTTCTACTATTATATAGATAAAAATTTTCCTCTAAAATACAATTTATCCCTCACTTTTAAAGTGAGGGACTAAAATCCACAATTAGTCTATTACTATTTTATCTTCAACAACACTAATATATGATTGCTTATGCAATGGTTCTTCATCACGATTAATTTCTTTTACTATATTTGCTATTCTAACTTGTACAGCATCAAAAACTCCTGCTGCAATAATAGCTTGTTTATTACCCTTAGCACCGGCGTGTGCTAAACCTCTTAGTGCTCCCAACACTACAATATTATCTGAAGCAATTACTTCAGCACCGGAATTCACATCACCTAAAATTACTAAACTTCCTTCAACCTCCATTTTTTGTCCTGACCTTAATGAACCTCTATGAAATTTAGTTTCAGAAATCGCTATTTCTTTATCAAAAGTTCTTTTAATGCTTGAAAGCCCTAAGCTTTTTGGCATATCAAAATCTATTTCAACATCAATTTTATCTTTTATTATTTCTTGTATCTGATCAATTTCCCTGTTTTTCAATATTTTTCCTGTTACTCTTATAGGTGTTTTTTCATCTTTGTACAATTTTTTTAATTCCGGCAATTTTTTCTTTAATGTATTTATTATCTGCATTTGATCAGCATTTTCATTCAATTTTACCACAATTTCATCTCTTCTTAAGTTAATACTAACATAATTATTTTTCATTTTTACATCCTTCCAACATTTTCTTTAATACTTAAAATATAATATAGAAATTCACCAATGTCAATATTTGGATTACATTTATTTAAAAACTCTAGCATAATTACTAGAGTTTCACTTTAATTCATTATCTGAACATATGGCTCTGCAGTCATATCTTCTTCTATTGTTTCTACATTCATTCCAAAGTATTCTTCCATAATATCTCTTACAACTTCAGCTGTATAGTTTCCGTGTCCACCATTTTCAACAATTACAACAATTGCAATCTCAGGATTCTCAAATGGTGCAAATCCAACAAACCAAGCATTTACTTTATTACCATTATCAACTTCTGCTGAACCCGTCTTTCCTCCTACACTAATATTAAAATCTTTAAATCTAACATATGCTGTACCTGAACTATCTTGAGTAACAGATTCCATTCCGGCTAATACTGCATCTAAATATTCCTGATTAATGTCAATATCTTCTACTTGCTCTTCTTGTATTCCCAATTTTTGATTTACGAAATTCTCTATTTCTTCTTTAGAAACTTCTGATCCATCAGTTCTTCTAATAGTTCTTATTATTGTAGGTTCAATTCTATTTCCTCCATTTGCTAATATACTTATATATCTTGCCATTTGAACAGGACTAAAAGAATTATCATTTTGTCCTATTGCAGCTTGTAATGTATCTGCAGCATACCAATTTGGATCATCATTTGCATGTAATTTAGCCTTTGTTTCAGGACATGCAACTGAACCTGACGCTTCACTAGGTAATTCAACACCTGTTTTACTTCCTAAGCCAAAATATCTTGCAACTTTTGCTAGGTTCTCTATTCCCATTCTATCTGCTGTTTCATAGAAGAAATAGTTACAAGATTTTTCAATAGCCCCTGATACATCAAGCCATCCATGGCCTCTATGATAATCTGTATAATACCAGCATCTTGGTCGATATCCTGTACTTGCATATTTAGTATAAATACCTGTATCATTTATTTTAGTATTTAAATCAATTACTCCTGATTCTAATCCTGCTATTGCTGTTACCATTTTAAATGTTGAACCTGGTGAATATGAATTTTGTACTGCTTTATTTACTAATGGATGTGCTGAATTATTGTTGTAGTTGTTCCAATTTTCAGTACTTATTCCTCCTACAAAATCTGATGGATTATATGTAGGATAACTTGCCATAGCTAAAATTTCTCCACTATTAACATTCATTACAACACAAGCTCCCGCTGTTGCATCAAATCTTTGTCCAAATCCTCCACTTGATATTTTTTGAATATTTGCTGCCAATGCATCTTCCGTAACTTTTTGAAGGTTAGCATCTATTGTAAGAACCACATCAGATCCTTCCACAGCTTCTTCTGCAATATATTCTGCTGTTGTAGTTCCATCTACCGCCATATCTATCTGTTTTATACCATTTTTTCCTTTTAAGTACTCTTCGAAAACATATTCTATACCTGTTTTTCCTATAATATCATTCTGACTATATGTATCTTTTCTTTCTTCATATTCTTCACTACTTATTTGAGATGCATATCCTAATATATGTGCAGCTAGAGTTCCTGATGTATATTCTCTTATAGGTTTTACTGAAATATTTATTCCTGCAAATCTATCTGAACTTTCACTAAACTCTGCTACTGCTTCTCTTGGAATATTATCTGCGATTGTTATAGATTTTGTGCTGCTATAACCTTCTATTGTTATTTGATATCTAATTGCTATTATTTTTCTTATTTCTTCAATATTGGTAGTATTACTTATTTCATATTTATCTATAAATTCATTAAAGGCTTCTTCCGCACTTATATTTTCATCAAAATCATTGTCGTCTTTCCACTTTGCAAGTGTTTCTCCTGATATTGTATATGTATATGGATTAATATTAATAGGAAAAGAATCTGGGTAAGAAACTCCATATTTTTCAAGAACTTGTATCATATTTAAAATTGAAATATTAAGCTCATTATCATCTATTTTTGTTTTATACATTTCCAAAGAAAATTGCATGTCTGATGTAACTAAAGTTGCACCTGTTCTATCTAAAATCTCTCCTCTTGCTGCTTCTACTGTGCTTTCTCTTGTAAGTCTTGTGTTTGACTGTTCTCTATATTCTGCACCGTGTACTATTTGAAGGCTAAATAGTTTGATTATTAAAATTATACCTATAATATATACAAATACCGTTAGCAAATTAAACCTAAAATTTATGTTAGGCTTTTTGTTAGTTCTATGTCTAATTATCAAACTATCACCTTCTTTCCTATATATCATTTTTTAGAAATATCTTGTTAAGATTTTATTTCCTTTATATTCATTTTCAATGTAATATCCTGCTTTTCGTATTAGCGGATATAATATAATTGTTAAAATCAAATTATATATTATTTCAATTGCAAGTATAATTAAAAAGTTAACTATCTCAACATTTATTGACGCAAACATATAATCCAATAAATAGTTTAAGGTTTCTACTAAAAAAGTAGAACCAAAAACCATAAGCATTATAGTCATCCTACTATCTTTTGAAAAGTTTTTATCAAATACTCCCGCTAAAAATCCTATCAATCCTAAAGTCACCGCATTTATACCAACTTGCGTACCTAACAACAAATCAAGTATCAATCCTACAGCTATACCATAAATTGTTCCTACTGTTCTACTTGCAAATAATCCGATAAACAATATGTAGATAACAAATAAATTTGGCATAACATGTGCAATATTAAACCATGTAAAGAAGTTTGATTGAAGATAATATATAATTAATCCAACTAAAACTAAAACTATATTTATAAGTAGTTTTTTCAACTAATTCACCTCTTTATTGATTTGTGATTACAAGTACTGTATCTAACTTATCAAAATCTACTGCAGTATCAATTATTGCATATCTATCTGTTACATTTTGTGCATTTTCAACACTTCTTACAGTTCCTACATGAATACCTTTTGGATAAATTCCCCCAAGTCCTGATGTTTCTACACTATCTCCTTGTATAACATTTGCATCTGTTGGTATATACATTCCTCTTAATGTTGAATTTTCATCTAAAGTTCCTTTACATACTATACTTTCCTCTGTAGTACTCATTGTACAACTAACAGAACTTGCTGTATCAACAATTGTTTGTACTTTGGCTGTATTATTGGTTACGGAAATAACATGCCCTACTAATCCTTGATCTCCTATTACTGTCATATCTTCTTGTACTCCATCATCACTTCCAATATTTATTACAATTGTTTTTGAATAATTGCTTATATCTTTATTTATAACATAACCTGGAATAGTATTATATTCACCGTATTTTTCACTTAAATTCAAATATTCTTGCAATGTTTCGTTTTGTGTTTTTATATTTTCTAATTCTCTTAATGATTGTTCCAATTCGCTGTTTTCTTGCTTTAATTTTTCATTTTCTTCTTTCAAATTATTAATATCAGTAAAAAATGTACTATTGCCACTCAATTTGTTTTTTAAATATGTTAAACCATTTTGTATAGGCATAACTAAATTAGTTGCCGCATTTTCAAATAAAGTAGTGTTTGTTTCTCCATTTGAAAATATTACAACTAAAATTAAAATTATAATAGTAATAATAATTCCTATAATTCCACTTTTCTTTTTTCTATACATTTTTTACTCCTTGTACTTATCTTCTATTATTTCTGGCATTTACTAAAACTCTTCCTAAACGTTCTATGTCTTCTAAAGTTTTTCCAGCTCCTCTTACAACACAATCTAATGGCTCATCAGCAACATAAACAGGCATTCCTGTCTCTTTGCTTATTAACTTGTCCAAATTTTTAATTAATGCCCCTCCGCCTGCTAATACTATACCTTTTTCCATAATATCTGCTGCTAACTCAGGTGGAGTTTTTTCTAATGTCATTTTTACTATCTCGACTATTTTCGATATTGACTCTTTCATAGCTTCTTCTATTTGTGTAGATGTAACTACTATATTTCTTGGTAACCCTGTACTTAAGTCTCTACCCCTGATTTCCATTGAACTCTCTGTCATAAGTGGCATTGCGCATCCTAATTGTATCTTTATTTGCTCTGCTGTAGTATCTCCTATTGCTAAATTTAACTCACGTTTTATATAATTTACTATATCTTCATCAAGTTCGTCTCCTGCAACCCTTAGAGAATGGCTTACTACTATTCCTCCTAAAGAAATAACTGCAACCTCTGTTGTTCCTCCTCCTATATCGACAATTATATTTCCACTTGGTTCTCCAACATCCAGAGATGCACCTATTGCTGCTGCCATTGGTTCTTCTATTAAATAAACTTCTTTTGCTCCTGCTTGCATTATAGCTTCTTCTACAGCTCTTTCTTCTACTTCAGTTATTCCTGATGGTACACCCACTACTACTCTTGGCTTCCCTATATTATATCTTTTTCCTACTTTAGCAATTATATTTTTTAACATTAATTGAGTTGCAGTAAAATCTGCTATAACTCCATCTTTCATAGGTCTTACTGCACTTATTTGTTCTGGAGTTCTTCCGAAGCATTTCTTTTGCTTCTGTTCCCGTTGCAACTATATTTCCTGTTCTTTTATTTATTGCAACCACTGATGGTTCTTTTAGTACAATTCCTTTGCCTTTTAAAGTTACTAAAAGATTAGCTGTTCCTAAATCAATTCCAATATCTTTTGATCCAAATGTAAATAATTTCATAAAATCAAATCCCTTTCCTTTTAAGTTTTACTCTTTATCTTGTTCTTCATTTGTTCTTAATGCATTTTCTGTAAAGATACTCGTATATCTCATATTCCCTATTATTATATGATCCATCATTTCTATACCTATTAATTTTGCTGTTTCATATAAGCACTCTGTATATACTATATCTTTTTCACTTGGTTTACAATCGCCACTTGGATGATTATGTACTAGTATAAATTTAGGTGCTTTCATTCTAATTGGCTCATATAAAATATCTTTCATAGGAATATTTACAAAATTAATTGTACCATTTGCTACATCTTCTATTTTTAATACTTCATTTTTATTGCTTAAAACAACAACTTTCACTACTTCTTCTTTTTTAAAGCTTAAAGTGCTCATTAAGATTTTAGCTAAGTCTTGTGGATATTCTATGACTATTTTCTTATAATTTGATGTCTTAAACATTCTTACAGCTATTTCTCCAACTGCTTTTAATTGTATTGCTTTTACTTTACCTATTCCCTTTAGTTGCATTAGCTCTTGAATAGATAAAGTTGTTAAATAGCTTAAATTTTCAGCTGTTGTATTATTTAAACTAAGTAACCTTTGTGCTAATTGTACTGCAGTTTCTTCTTTAGTTCCTGTTTTAATTATTATTGCAAGTAATTCTGCATCTGATAACACTTTTTCGCCATACATTTCTAGCTTTTCATATGGCCTTTCTAATTCTGGTAATTCTTTTATTTTCATAGACAAAATATCCAATCCTTTCATTTTAGATTTATAATATTTTGCCCCTATATCCCTATATTTTTTTATAAATGAATATAGCAAGTATCATCCCTATTATACTTGATATATTTATCTTGAACATTAAACCAAATGTAATTTGAATAACACTTAAATCAAGTGTTATAGGTGTGTTTAATCCAAAACTTTGTCCATAAGAAAGCCACCAAAGCCAACTCACTTTAGATGCTAGTTCTCCTAACAAACCTCCTACTACTATTCCTGATAATATAAATACTAATAAAATCCATACATTTTTTTCTTTTGTTGCCATTTTTATACCTCCAAAAATCTTTTTCTCTTACGGATATTCATTTTACCACATAGGTATTATATATTGAATCAATAAATTTTTCAAGTAAATTATGCCTATTTTTATAACTTTAATAATTTTTTAAATAGAAAAAACTTGTAAAACACTTTTTATGTTTTACAAGTTTTATATTAACTCTAATTATTCAATTGCTTTTTTTAACATCCACTGGCAATTCTTATTTGTACTAGCTGCATCATTCCACATGTGTATATTAGTTCCATTTGCTGTTAGACCACCATCTACATGTATATAACTTCCTACTAAAGATTGTATTGCATAATATCCATTTTTATAATCTATAAATCTCCATAGCTGAGCATTTGAACCATTTGGCGTATATATTTGCAAATTTGTTCCATTTTCAGCTAATCCCGCATCTACATCTAAAGACTTGTTTGAATTGAAGTTTATTATGCTATAAACTCCTGCAGTTGATGTTTTCGTTATTTTGAATTTCTGCGCATTACTATAATTCATATCAAATATTTGCACATTTGTTCCATCTGTTGTTCCTCCTGAATCTACATCCATTACTTTTGACGTTGGTGCTAATGCTGTGTATAGCATATATAATCCTTCTTCTATCTCACCCGTATATGTTTCATCTTCTTGCCATGTCAATATTGGTGTTGTTCCTCCCTGCTTCCAATTACTTGTTCCTAAAGTATTTACAAAATCTGTTGATATCATTTCTGAATATCCTTTAAATGATGCATTATTTAATGTTCCTCCATTTGTTGTACCAATTACTTTTGCATCTTTATCTGTCTGCGTATATGAATTATTAATAACCCCTGTTGCTTGATTTACTCCTACTAGTCCTCCTAATCCTGATCCATTACTGTGTGATGTTGAATTTCCAGTATTGTAACAATTATTAATCGTTCCATTATTTGCTCCTGCAACTCCTCCTATGCTATCTTTCCCTCTTACTGCTGCCTCTTTATTATAACAATCTTCAACAACTACTGTTTGCCCTATATAGCCAACAACTCCTCCAGCATCAGAATATAAAGTTCCATTTGCTGTTGTTGATAAAACATTTCCATAATTTACGCACTTGCTTACTTTGACCTGATTATTTTCTGCAATTCCGACAATTCCTCCAACAGTGCTATTAGCCTCAATAAAACCATAATTAGCTGATTCTTCAATTGTTGCATATCCTGCAGCTTGACCACATATTCCACCTACATACCATTCATTAGATGAAACATCTCCATTGTTCTCACATTGTGTTATTGTTGTTGATTGATATCTATGTATTCCTGCAATTCCTCCTACTGGAGCTTCATTACTTTGAATATCTCCGTTATTAGTTGATTTTTGTATTTTTCCTCCACTTTCGTTTGTCCCTGCAATTCCTCCTATTAAAGATCCTTTAGTTGATGTTATTTTACCATCATTAGTACAATTTGTTATGCTACCTCCATCATTCCATCCACATATTCCTCCTGTTGCATAAAAAGCCTGGCTTACAACTTGTCCTGAATTAGTACAATTTTCTATTATTCCATTGTTTGCTCCTGAAATTGCTCCTATATTATTATTTACCACATCACTACTACTTGTTACTGTCTTTGTTATAGTAGCATAGTTATAACTATTTTTTATACTTCCTTCTTCTTTATTTGCACCTACTAATCCTCCACAAATATATTTTCCTTCATCAAAACTTGCTTGTATCTTATTTGTGCAGTTATCAATTACACCATAATTAGTTCCAACTAAATTTCCATGCCATTTTGAATCAGTAGATCCTGATTTTATATTTACACTTCCACTTGCAAGAGTTAAATTCTTAACACTTCCTGATTTTCCCACTATTGTGAATAACCCTGAATTTTTTAAATCTGTTTCTATTTTTAAATTTTGTATTTCTTTATTATTTCCATCATATATTCCATTAAAAGAATTGGTCTCTTCTTCTGTTCCTTCTTCCCCTATCATTACACTTGTACTTTGTAAGTCTATATTATCTGTTTGAACAAAATATTTACCTGTATATCTATATGCCTCATCTGTTTCTACCTTAGATACCTTTTCATCTAACTTGTTTATATCTCTTAAATTACTTATCTCATAAGGGTCTTCTTCTGTTCCTTCTCCATTCCATACCTTTACTATTACTTTATATTCACATGTTTCGCCTAAATTACTATCTTTTGCTACCACTATTGCTTCTTGTTTTTCAGCTCCTGCATCTACTCCTGTTACTTCTCCAGTTTCGGCATCTACTGTTATTGCATCACTTGTTGTTGAATAACTTATATCTCCTATATATTCTCCTATTTTATCTGGCTCAGGTAAAATTACTTTTTCTCCTTCTAATAGTGTTACCGTTCCTTCTCCTGCTATTAACCCTATTTTCGAATTTTCATACGTCTGCTTCATTATATTATTTCCACTTGCTATTAAATATTCTTCTTGTATCTTTTTTAACTCATTTAACTGGGCTGAATTTTTATTCATTATTCTTCCATATGATACCATTACTACTAATAACGTAAATATCATTGTTACTAGTACTATTACTGTTATTGACCCTCTTTCATTTTTTACTATTCTTTTAAAATCATTTTTCTCTATCATTTTTCCTTTTCCTTAAATATAGAAAAGATAGCAAACCAAGCCTATTATTCATAGACTTATTGCTATCTTTCTATTTTTCTATTGTTTATTTTCTTTAAAGTACCAATATATATATATATATATATATATACAGCTACAAGGCTTTCAGCTCCTACTTTTTTCATTTGCTTCTCCTTCTTTTCATACTCTTATCTTACACAATATTTATAATTTTGTCAACAAAATAAAATATTAAAAATAATTTAACTGACTTTAGTCAATTGGTTAAGGTTGCAAAAAATAATTTTTTTATGTTATACTATCAGTATTAAGTATGTAAAAATAAGAATACAGGTATAAATATTTCAGGAAAAATGCCACGAGAAATATAATTAAAGAAGTATTTTAATCATATTTCTTTAAAAATTTTTAATTTAATTACCAAAATTTATACATTTAAATATAATAGTATTAGTAGTATAATAAAATTAATAGTTAATTGAGGAGGTCTTTACTTTATGAAGATAGAAAAATTGACAGAGAATAAAATAAGAATAATTGTTAATCCTTCTGATTTAGAATTAGAAAACATAGATATAAAATCTATAATGACAAAA
>CALXFC010000001.1 GCA_944387485.1 uncultured Clostridia bacterium | reverse complement strand
TATAACACAACTCTATTTTTTTGTCTACCTTAACCCACCGTCTAAAGCCAGTGGGATTGCGGTAGACTTATTTCAAAAATTTCTGCCGGCTCTATTTTTCCACAATCACAAATCGATCTAAAAACTACTCCATGTGCCACAACTATAATCGTATCATATTTCTTCTTATACTTATTAATAACTTTCATAACTCTTTTTCTAACATTTTCTATTGTTTCCCAGTTTCTTTTTTCTCCTTCTGGATAAATGCCATTATTATTTAAAAAATCTATATAATATTCCTTTAGTTCATCTTTTCCACTATACTTATATGTTAAATCTGGTTGCCATTCCATTAAATCTGGTTCTACTATAATATCAAGTCCTGTTTCTTTAGATATTATGCTTGATGTTTGCATGGCTCTCGTATATGGTGAAGATAATATAATTTTAGCAGATTTTAATCTTACATCTTTTGCAGTATTTTGAACTTCATAAATATATTCTTTTTGTAAAGGTGCCAAATCATTTCCATGTCCAATAAATCCATGTTCTTCTACATATGAGTAGTCTGGTCTTCCATGTCTAATTAGATAAAACTTTGCCATTTTTAAGCACCTCCTACTAAATTATTTAACTCTTCCCACTCTATCATTTTTTCTTCTATTTCATTATTTAACTTTTGTATTTTTTCTTGTAGTTCTCCTAATTTTACATAGTCTGTAGAAATTTCTTCTTTTTGCATTTCATTTTCAATTAGTTTTATTTCTTCTTCTTTTTTATTTATTTCTTCTTCAAGCTTTTTCATTTTGTTTTTTCTTTTAGTGTTTTCTTTATTTAATAAGTACTGATTTTTGGAACTTTTTTCTTTGTTTTCACTATTATTGCTTTTCTTGATATCATTACTATTATCAAGTTCTTCTTGCTGCTTATTTTTTTCTTTATACTCTTGGTATTCATCATAAGTACCATCAAAAAATGTTACTTTTTCTTTTTTAAATTCTAATATTTTATCTGCTATTTTTTCTACAAAATATCTATCATGAGATACAAATATTAATGTTCCTTGATACTCTTTTAAAATTTGTTCTAAACTCTCTTTTCCCACTATATCCATATGGTTAGTTGGTTCATCTAATAAAAGAAGATTTGGTTCTTTCTTAAAAATTTCACATAACTTTAGTCTTGCTTTTTCTCCACCTGATAGCATTTTTATCTTTTTTTCTACATCTTCGCCAGTAAATAAAAAACTTCCAAGTATTGTTCTTGCTTTTGTTGTAGTTAAACCTGGAAACTCACTGGTAAATTCTTCATATACTGTATTTTCAGGATTTCTAAACTCTAGTTGTTGGTCAAAATATCCTAAAGAAACATTATATCCAAACTCAAAACTTCCACCTAAAGGAGTAATTATACCTGCAATAGTTTTTAATAGAGTAGATTTTCCAATTCCATTTTCACCAATAATTCCAAGTTTTTCTCCTCTATATAATGAAAAAGAAACCTTTTGTAAAACTTTATCATAACCTATTTCTAAATTTCTTACAGTTAATACATCTTTTCCACTTATCTTTATATTAAAATTATTGTGAAATGTTTTTAAATCATATTTATTTGGTTCTTCTAGTTTTACCATTCTTTCTATTTGCTTTAATTTAGATAATGCCATTTTAGCCTTTGTTGGTTTATACCTAAATCTATTTGCAATATCTTGTAATCTTTTTATTTCTGCTTGTTGATATTCATAATCTTTTAGTTGTTTTTCATAATTTTCTCTTTTTTGAATCTCATAATCTTTATAATTTCCTTTATATTGTGTAATTGTTCCATATTCTATTTCATAAACCTTATTTACAATTTTATCTAAAAACATTCTATCATGTGATACAATAACTATTGCTTTAGGATAATTTTTCAAATAACTTTCAAGCCATTCTATTGCTGTAATATCTAAATGGTTTGTTGGCTCATCCAAAAGTAATATATCTGGCTTACTTAAAAGTAATTTCAAAAATGCAATTTTAGTTCTTTGTCCTCCTGAAAATTCTGATATTTTCTTGATTTTGTCCTCATTTGAAAATCCAAAATTTCTTATTGCTGTATCTAATTCTTTTTTATATGTATATCCACCTAAAAATTCATATTTATCTAAACTTTCTGTATAAGATTTAATTGTTTTTTCATCAGAATTTTCTAACATTTTATTACTTAAATCTTCTATTTTCTTTTCTAAATCTGTTATATTTTTATATACTTTTAATATTTCTTCAATCATTGTTTTAGAATCATCTTCAAAGTCTATTTGTTTTAAATAACCAATTACGGGGCTTCCCTGTTTATATACTCCAAATTTAGTAGTTCCTACACCTTCTTCTAACATTGAATTATCAACTATTGATTTTAATAATGTAGTTTTTCCGAGCTCCATTTCTTCCCACAACTGCTATCTTATCTTTTTCATTTATTTCAAAATTTATTTCTTCTAATATTGTTTCAGCTCCATAAGATATAGAGCCATTTACTATTCTGTAATTCATTTGTCTCACCTATTACTTTTACTTATTTCTCAAATATTATAACAGAAAAACTGTAAAATTTCTACAATACGATATCTTGTTTTTATTTAATATTATAGATTCAATTTTACAAAATAAATATTAACATATAAATTAAAACATGATATAGTCATTTCGGTTGGATTATTTTCCCCTTTACAGGTCTAAGTGCATAGATTAATATTTATAAAGCATAAATATTGTTTTATGCACTTAGTCCAAAAAGACATAAGTGTAATACTAAAGAAAGGGGTGCGAAACCTATGGAAATTTACATAGGAATAGGGTTTGTCATTCTTTGCCTTGCAGTTTTAGTAGGCATCATCGGTATTTTCAAATATCGATTTAGTTTAAGCAAAGAAAAAGTCGATATTAGCCCGACTAAAACTAATATCGACAACAAACCAAAAAATTCAACTTTTGAGTGAGGCATAGCCTTACTCATTTTTATTATATAATAATATTCTAAAAAATCAATATTTATTATATAATTGTAAAATATATGTTATAATTTTATAACATCTTTTTACTAAAGTTATTATACTCTTGCTTAACGTAAAAGTCAATATTTATTTATAATTTATTTTAATTCTTTTAATTGTTTTTTTATTTATCTTTATTTTTTCTCTTTTCTAATAATATAGAAACACTTGCAAGAATTAAAACTATAGCAATAAGTACAAAGAAACTAACCAGATGGTTTCTTTCTTCTTTTCCTTTTTCTTCATTATTTTTTATTCCTTCTTGTTGTTCTTTTTCTCCTTCATTTTCCTTACTATTGCTTGTTCTTTGTATTTCATAAATTTGATTTAATTTTTCTTGGTTCTCTTTTTGTTCTTCTTTATATTTAGTTTCTTCTTCACTATTTCTTTTATAAACATTTATATTGTATTCTTTTTTAGTATAACCATTTTTAGCAGTAACGGTAATTTTTATTTCGTTATTTCCTTCTTTTAAAATATCATCTTTTTTTATTTCTACTGCCGCCTCTTCATTTTCTGGTATTGCAAGTAAATTTATTTTTTCTAATGTGTTACTTACTTCTACATTATAATTAGTAATATTATTATCAAAAGCTGGATAAAGAAGATAGTTTTCTATTGCTAGAGTTTCTAAATTGGTATTTACAGATTCTATATCATCTGTTTTAGTCACATTAATTACATATATACTGTTACTTGTTTTATCTTTAGATGTTACTTGTACTTTTATCTTATTTAATCCTTCTTGTAAATTTTCATTTCCTGTAATTTCTACTTGTGCATCATTATTTTCTGCTATTGCTAAAACTTCAATATCTTTAACTTCATTTTTTACTGTTAAATAATAGTCATAAATATCATTTTGGAACTCTGGTACCATACCTTCTGTGCTAAGTCTAAGGTTTTGAAGTTTGGAATTACTTTCATTTTCATCTTGACCTACTTCTTCTTTTGCTTGTTTTTCTAAAGTTGTTTCTTCTTTTCCTATTTGTATTTGTTTTTCTTTAAATTCAACATCTACTTCTTGTCCTTTTTCTGTATAAAACTCGCCATTTATATTAAATGTTGCTAATCCATTTTCTTTTGCTCTAAATATAAAAGTTTCTACCTTTCCGCTTCTTGGACTGTTTCCTCCATTAGTATCATACCAAACATAAATAATTCTATTTCCATAGGTGTTTATATTTTCTGGTCCTGATACATATTCAAACTTTTCTTCATCAAAATAGAGATACATAGTAAATGCTGCTGTTTTAAAGTTTTCTACATTTACACTAATTTCTACTTCTTCATCTATATTAATAACATCTTTATTACTTTCTAAAAAAACTTTCCCACTTGTATTTGCATAAGTTTTATAAGATGATATTACATATATAAAAAATAGAATTAAAATTATTAAAAGCTTATTTTTACTATTTAATTTTTTCTCTTTCATAATGGTCTCCTTTTACTGTTCTATTTCTTGATATCCTAATATATGTCTTTGAATTAATAACAAATCTACAGAAGTAGGTTTTGTTCCTATCCTTCTTACATTACTTGCTTTCATAAATATACTGTCTAGCTTTTGTATCTCTAATATATGTCTTTGTAATACTAATAAATCTGTACTATTTATCTTCCCATCTCCATTAGAATCTCCATATATTATAATTGTGTATTTTCTTAAAATATTTCCATTTTCTTTTACTAATATTTTTGTTCCTGTTCCTACTATATCTGTATTAGATAAAGTTTCTCCTTTATAGTTTATAAACTCTAACTCTAAATCTGTTGTAATTAAATCTTTTAAATCAGATACTTTATTTTTACCATAATCTATTCCCGAAATCTCTAAGCTATCTACATTTAAAGAACTATCAAAATGTATTTCGGAGTCTTCCATTTTTCTTACGACTGTTACTTTACATTCTTTTTTAATTTCTTCATTTTCTTTTGATTTAACAGTAATTACAGCTTCTCCTTCATTTTTTGCTTCTAAATTTCCATGTTCATCTACACTTACTATATCAGTTTTATTACTTTCAAAAAGTATACCTTTTTCATTTGCATCATCTGGTTCTACGTTTGCATTTATTTTAAATGTATCTCCTACTTGCATATAGATATTACTATTATCTACTAATATATCTGTAACCTTACTATATACTTCTATTTCTATTGTAGCTTTTACATTATTTTCTTCTGCTTTAACAGTAATTACCCCTTTTCCACTAGTTATTCCTCTTATATTTCCGTTATCATCTACTGTTACAACATTTGGATTACTAGATGAATATAATACTTTATGGTCTTTTGCTTCTTCTGGTGTTATTTTTACTTCTATTTTTTTACTTTCTCCTTTATTTATTACATTATTATCAATTGTAAGTTCTATATTTTCTATTTCTACAGGTGGAAGTTCTGTTACATAGTTTTGTGAAATATAACCAATAATTCCGTTAGAAAGTCTTACCATATCCCATCTATCACCTGTTCCAATTCCTTTTTTTATTCTAGTCATTTGGTTACCATTTTGCACCATTGTAATTACCTCATAAGAAGTTCCGAGGTCCTGTTCTTACATTTACATTTGTAGCATTACAATAAAGTTTTGTGTTATCTTCTGTAAAATTATTTGGATCAATACTTGGACTTTGAGTTGGAATTTCAGGCATATTATCATATATTGGTATAATAAAGTTCATTGGAATATCTAATAAATTACTATTTTTATATCCTGTATATATAGATTTTGACTCACTATATGGTGCTAATACATTTGTCATATACTGATGCCAAAATAAACTTTCTCCTGTTACATCAAATTTTTGTAAATACACCGTGTCTTGTCCTTGATTTATATAACTATCACCTATAAAAATTGCTCCTCCTGTTATTGCTCTTTCCTTTGTATTCCAAGGTATTAAAAACTTTGCTTTAGTAGCTTCACTTGCACCTTTTCCATCTTTTGCATACTGAAGTCCATTTTTTATTGCTCCCATTGGTTCTGACGAACTTGTTGCTCCTATATTATAAAAATTATATAATCCTTCAAATCCTGCTACATTTCCGCTAATTGAAGCGTGTGATAAAAATGGTCCCACTTCTTGTTTTATCCTAGAAGCTAGGTGGTATGGACTAACCAATGAAGTTTTTCCTCCTCTTAATATTAAATCTGAATATTTTTCAGACATATTAATAGTCTCTCCTGTACTTGTTAAATATGATACTTTTGTATTATAAAATTCTGTACCATAAAGTATTTTTTCTACTCCATCTAAATTATTTGTATGTTCACTAAAAGATAATGCTTCAAATTGAAATATTCTAACTTCATTTAAAAAATTTCTTGGGTCCATTGAAAATTCTACTGCTTGTCTTGAAGCGTCTACCCACCCTAAGTCTACTTCAACATTATATTCTCCGAGGCTTTGTATTTTTCCATCTATCATTATAGTTTTTAGGAACTAAATTTGTTCCAAATACATTTTCATTATCAATTACATAGTTCCAATCTAAGTTTGTATATAAAGCTGTAAATTTCCAATTAGGATGTTTTTTAGCTAATTCTTCTAGATATGGTTTATAACTATCTGGGAAATCTTCTATACCGTTAGAACTGCTTTCTCCATTTACAATAACAAAAATTATGCACCCTAAAAAAAGAATTATGAAAAATACTATATATGTTTTTTTATCTTTTAAAATATTCATTATTCTTTCTCCTTTGCTTTTACTATAATTCTTTCTTTAGAATCATTTGTACATGTAATTAAAGTTATTTGTTTTTCTCCTCCTGTTTCTTGTGATAAACAACTTACATCTTCTGGCAAAACTTTATACATTTCATAAACTTGGTATTCTACTTTTCCTACTTTGTTATTGGTTAAAAAAAGATTATCTCCTAAACTCAAATCTTTTAAATTATGAAACATATTTTTATTTTTAAAATTGTGCCCTGCTATACAAAAATTACCTTCTGTATTTGGCTTTGCTCCCCAAAACCTTACAACTGAAATATTTAAAGAACTACTTGAATATGTTTTTAATACATATGTTTCTAAATCTATTTTTGGTATTTCTAGTTTTGCTAAAACATCATAGCCTTTATATTCTAAAGCAACTTCTTCTTTTGGATATTCTTTTTCTATCTCTTTACTTTCTTTATCATTATTACTTACGTTTGTACTTACATTTTGTGTTTCATAATTATTTTTTTCTTCTATTTTATTTTCTTTATAATCTTCTATTCCAAGCCAAGTTAAAATACTAAAAATAATTACAACTAAAAATATATTAACAATTCTCTTCTTACTTTTTGTTTTCATTTGCTTATCCTTCCTGAGATGAAATGCTTTTATATGTAAGTAAATGAGAAAGTCTCATTTACTTTTTCTTTTATTTATTTTTTACTTTTTATCTATTTTTACTTTTATTTTTCTATTTTCTTTTTGTTATAATAAATAATTGTTCCTGTTAATACAGCTAATACAATGGAAATTGGAATATAGATATTTGCACCTGTTTTTGGAAGTACATTTGGCATTGTATTTTCTGTTACATTTTCTTCAACTTCTACTGGTGGAGTTATTTCTTCTTCTGGAGTAGTTTCTGTTGTTCCACCTGTTGTTGGAGGTGTTGTTTGTGCTTCTTCTACTACTGTAAAATCAAATGTTTTTTCAGCTATAACTGTATCTGAACTTTCTCTATCTATTAATTTTAATGTAATTTGGTAATCTCCTGCTTCACTAAATATTCCTCTTACATTTAAAACTTGTGATACATCTTTTCCACCAATTGCATATCCTTGTTCTTCTCCCCAGCCACTTTCTATTATGTCATGTTCTAAATCTTGCTCATCTGTTCCTAATAACTTTACATCTCCTGCTCCACTTGCTTCTGCTACAAGTCTTGCTTTATTATAGTATTTTCCCATAGGAGATGAATAAGAAAGTTTCATTTCATTTTCCTCTCCTTTTACTAAGGTACCATTTACTGCTTCTAAGTTTAATGTATAATCTATATATTCTGGTTCTACTGTTACATTTTTAGTAATTGGAGTTGTTATATCATCATAGTTTACAGATGCATCTGAGTTTGCTAAACCTTCTGCAGTTACATTAAATTCTGTTGGATTTGAAGTTGTTATATCTTCTTTTGCTTTAAATGTTACACTCATGTTTGTACGCGGATTTGTTCCTCCTGAGCTATCATAGAAAACTACTCTTACTTTAGTTCCTGTATCATTTGGAGTTCCACCTTCTACTGATACATACTCAAAAATTGAATTATCATAAGCAATATCAAATGTATATGAACCTAGTGCCTGACCAAATTCTATGTTTACTCTTACTTCTTCACCTGGCCTTACTAAATCTTTTGTTGTTTCAACATTTACAGTATCTAATGAATCTGCATATACTTTTCCTGTAAAAACACTAACTGTTATTGCCATAGCAATTGCAATAAATGTAATTAAACTAGCTATTTTTTTCATTAAAATTCCTCCTTTTTTTATTTATATATTTTTATTATGTCGATTTTTGTTATTTTTTATTTAGTAATTTTTAGAAGGATATTTTGATTTTTATTTTTTAACATAAAAAAAGCATAATAGAAATTTTTTCTATTACACTTTTTTATTTTTATTTTAATTTTTGTTTTATTTTATAAATTCCAAAATTTTTGGAATAAATATAATTAAACCTACAATTACACTTCCAATTGCTAAAACAAGTACTGCTCCTGCTGCTACGTCTTTTGCAATCTTTGCTTTTTCATTTTTTTCTTTAGTTATCATATCAACAACAGTTTCAATCGCTGTATTAAATAATTCAGCAGATATAACTAAAGCAAACATAGTAACTAAAATAATCCAATCTAAACTACTTACTTTTAATACTATTCCAGCAATAATTACAAGTATCATTATAAATACATGTATTTTCATATTTCTTTCTGTTTTAAAAGAAGTTATAATTCCTTGAAAAGCATATTTAAAACTATTAATTAATTTCTTTGTTTTCTCTTTCATTCTTATCTTCTCTTTCTATTATATATTTTTTAACTAAACTTGTATAAATAATTAAATAGCATATAGATATCATAAATCCTGCAATTACATCACTTGTATAATGTACTCCTAAATAAATCCTACTTATTCCAATAGCAATTATTAAAATACTTAAAAAAGTTGTTAATATTATTTTTAATTTTTTGTTTTTTAAATATTTAATACATAAATAAATTAAAAAACCATAAAATGCCATAGAAACCATTGAATGTCCTGATGGAAAACTATATCCTGTTTCAGAAATTAACCTAAAATCGTCTGGTCTTGGCCTTTGTATTATATTTTTCAAGAGCAGATTCAAAACTGTTGCAATTATCACATTTAATAAAATAGTAAAACTTATTTTTTTATTCTTAATTAAAATAAAAGATATTATTGTTAAAGCTCCGATTACTAATACTCCACCTAAATTTGTAATTACTATTGCAACTTGTGTAATAGATGGATTTATTAAACTAGAAATTATTGCATATCCTATTATATCTAGTTTCATTATTTCTTTTTCAAATACATCTTCTACAATTGCAAGTACTATAATTAAAAAAATAAATAATATTATCCATTTAAAATTCTTTATACTTAAATCTTTTACTTTTGTTATTTTTTCTTTCATTTACATTCTCTTTTCTTTAAAAGTATAAATCTATTCTAACATTTATTTGTAAAATTTGCAATAAAACACAATTAAGGACGGAAAAAAACAACTTTTAACTGTTTTTTATCCGTCCCACAAAGAAAAAATTAAACATTATTTTATTCTGTTCTTAATGCTTCTACCGGATCTTTTTTGCTTGCCATTTTTGCTGGTATTAGTCCTGCAATTATAGTTAAGAACATACTAATTAATACTAATATTAGCCCTGCAACTGGTTGTAACGTTGCTTTTATTGCTACTCCTGATAAGTTATATATTAAACTATTTATTGGTATTGTTAGAAGTACAGTTATTCCTATTCCGATTAATCCTGCAATTAGTCCTACTATAAATGTTTCTGCATTAAATACTTTTGATATATCTTTCTTAGATGCTCCTATTGCCCTTAAGATTCCTATTTCTTTTGTTCTTTCTAATACTGATATATATGTTATTATTCCTATCATTATTGATGAGACTATAAGTGATATACTTACAAATCCAATTAGAGCATAACTTACTGCATCTATTATATTTGTTACAGATTTCATCATAGTTCCTACTATGTCTGTATATGTTATTACATTTTCTTCTTTTCCTTCATCTTGTTGTTTTTGGTTATAGCTTTCTATTGCATTTGCTATTTTCTCTTTATCATCAAATGATTTTGGATATATTGATATTGATGATGGCTTACTTAAATCTACTGAACCTAAAGTTGCTAAGTTATCTTCATAAGTTGCTTCTTGGTTTTCTCTATATGTTTCCAATATATCTGCTATTTGTTCTGGTGACATTTGAGATATTGCCATTTGTTGTTCAGCACTTAAGTTTTGCATATTAAATATTTGTGTTTCTTCCCCTTCTTTTGGAAATTCTAATCCTGTAAATACATTTACATCTGGATTTTCTTTTTGTTCTTTTACTATTTCTGATTCATTTGTTTTATTTATAACATATTCTTTTAAATCTTTTAAATATCCTATTCCTCCTGCCATTCCTGTTGCTGAACTATTTTCATTTTGTTTTATTATTCCTACAACTTTTATACTTTCTGCATCTTTTATTTTTTGTTTCATATATTCTTGGTCTTCTTCTTTATTTATCCATAGGCCATTTTCTTTTTGGTAATAATCACTATTTAGTAATAATTTAAATGATAAATTTAATAATTCATCATAAGTATATGTTGTATTTTCTGGCTCTTCTACTGTTTCTCCACTTGTTAATTTATCCATTGTTTCTTCTAATTCATCTTGGTCTTTTATTCCTAATGAATATAATACATAATCATTTATTCTATTATTTTCATCTACTATTAAAACAACTTCATTGTAATTTTGAGGCCACGCTCCTGCAACTAAGTCATATTGTGAGTGTAATAATTCTTCATTATCTAGCATTTCTGTCCACACATCTGTGTTCATAAAACTTATTCCATTACTTTGTGTCTCTGCCATTCTTCCCTTTCCTAGTTTTTCCATAACAGTACTAGGATTTACTTTTACTATTCCATCATCTGTGTTTTCTTTATATAGATTTAAGTTTAGATTATATTCATATTGTATTGAATTAGTATAATCTTTTATTTCATTATCATCACTTTCTAAATATTCTTTAAATTCTGTTAAATTATTACTTTCTACTTTATTTGAAATTGTTGATAGCATTTCTGTCATTATGTTTTGTGAATGGATTTTTCCATCATCTGTATTTTCTTCATTATCAGAACTTTGCATCATTGTTTCTAACATACTTGATGTATCTATTGTTGCTTCTTCTATTGTTATCGGATATGATGACAAAGTATCTTCTTCTACTCTATCTATATAATTTTGTATTCCTGTTGATATTGCAAGTATTAAAGCTATTCCTATTATTCCTATACTTCCTGCAAATGCTGTTAAAATTGTTCTTCCTTTTTTAGTCATTAAGTTATTTAAACTTAAATTTAGTGCTGTTAAAAATTTTATTGATGTTCTTCTTTGTTCTTTTGAAGTATTTTTTTCTTCTTCTTCACTTTTATATGGATTACTATCATCAGTAATTACACCATCTAATATTCTTATTATTCTTGTAGAATATTCTTCTGCAAGTTCACTATTGTGTGTTACCATTATTACTAATCTATCTTTTGCAATTTCTTTTAATATATCCATTACTTGCTTACTTGTTTTACTATCTAATGCTCCGTGTTGGTTCATCTGCTAATATTATATCTGGATTATTTACAATTGCTCTTGCAATTGCAACTCTTTGCATCTGTCCACCTGATAATTGATTTGGTTTTTTATGTATTTGTTCTTCTAATCCTACCTTTTTTAGAGCCTCTATTGCTCTTGCTCTTCTTTCTTTTTTACTTACTCCTGATAATGTAAGTGCAAGTTCTACATTTGAAAGTATTGTTTGATGTGATATTAAATTATAATTCTGGAATACAAAACCTACTGAGTAATTTCTATATGCATCCCAATCTTTATCTTTAAACTTTTTTGTTGATTTACCATTTATTATTAAATTTCCACTTGTATATCTATCAAGACCTCCTATTATATTTAATAAAGTTGTCTTACCACAACCACTTTGTCCTAATATTGATACAAATTCATTTTCTCTAAATTCTATACTTACTCCTTTTAACGCATGTACTACACTGTCACCTGATTTATAGTCTTTTGTTATATTTTCTAGTTTTAACATATTACTTCCTCCTACCCAATAATTATATGTAATTTTTCTATTTTTAGTCAACCCACTTTTGTAATTTTCCTGTAAATTCTTCTTATATTTAAATTTTCTTTTTCTTCCTGTTCCTCCTGTTTTTCGGGACGGAGCAAAAAAACAGTAGCAAAACTAATTGCCACTGTAAAAAATATATTACTATTTTTTTATTTTACTTCATATCCAGCATCTTCTACTGCTTTTTTTAATACTTCTTCGTCTACATCTTCTTTTAAAGTTATTTCTGCTGTTTTATTTTCTAAATCTACTTTTACAGATTTAACTCCTTTTACTTCTTTTAGAGCTGTTTCTACTTTCTTTACACAGTGCATACAGCTCATTCCTTCTACGTTTAATGTTTTTGTTATTTTTTCCTTTCCAAACATTTTTTAACCTCCTTTATAATTTACATTTATTTGTAAGTGGAACAAAAAAGGACTGTCCCCATTTGTTTCATCTTAGTCTTAACGCATTTAATATTACTGTTAAACTGCTTAGTGTCATTGCTAATCCTGCTATCATTGGGTTTATTGATATTCCTATTGGTTTTAGCACTCCTATTGCTATTGGTATCATTAATGTATTATAGAAAAATGCCCAAAATAGGTTTTGTTTTATATTTCTTATCGTTTTTTTACTAACTGTTATTAAATCTAATATTTTACTTAAATCATTTTTCATTAAAATAACATCTGATGAGTCCATTGCAATGTCTGTACCACTATTTACACTAACTCCTATATCTGCTGTTGCTAATGCTGGGCTATCGTTTATTCCGTCTCCACACATCATAACTATTTTCCCGTCTTTTTTCAAGTCTTTTATTGTTTTTGTTTTTTCTTCTGGTACTACATCTGCAATAACTTTTGATATTCCAATTTCTTTTGCAATTATGTTTGCAGTTTCTTTGTTATCTCCTGTTAACATTATTGTTTCTATATTTTTTTCATTTAGATTTTTTATTACATCTTTTACATTTTCTCTTACTAAGTCATTTACTCCAATTATAGCTATTACTTTATTTTCTTCTACTACATAAACAATACTATTTCCCTTTTTTGCAAGCTTTTTCTCTTCTTCTTTATATTTTTCTATATTTTCGTCTTCTATTTTAAAATGTTCTAATATTTTATAGTTTCCAAGTATATATTCTTTATTTTCTACTTTTCCTGTTATTCCTAATCCACTTAAGTTTTTAAATTCTTCTACATTATACTTTCCTAGTTTATGTTCTTTTAAATAATCCGAAAATGCTTTTGATATTGGATGTGTTGATCTAGCTTCTATACTTCCTGTTATTCTAAGTATCTCATCATCATCTAAATTACTACTATAATTTAGTATTTTTGATATTTTTAGTTTTCCATATGTTAATGTTCCTGTTTTATCAAATACTATTGTATTTACTTTTTCAGCATTTTCTAATATTTCACTTTTCTTTACTAATATTCCAGATTTAGCACATTTTCCTTCACTTACTACTATTGCAAGTGGTGTAGCTAAACCAAGGCTACATGGACATGCAACTACTAATATTGTTACAAATGTTGTTAATGCTTCTCCTGTTCCAAATCCCAATATTAAATACATTACAAAAGTTATGATTGCAATTAATATTACTATTGGAACAAAATATCCACTTACTTTATCTGCTATTTTTTCTATTGGTGCTTTTGTGTTAGTTGCTTCTACTACTAATTTTACTATTTGTGATATTGTTGAGTCTCTTCCTATTTTTTCAGCTTCATATTCTATGTATCCATCATAATTTATACTTCCTGCAATTACTTTATCTCCTTCTTTTTTACTTGCTGGCTTACTTTCTCCTGTTAAAAATGATTCGTCTAAATGCGCTTTTCCACTTATTATTTTTCCATCTACTGAGATTCTATCTCCCGCATGGCTAACTACTGTATCTCCTTTTTTTATTTCATCTATTGTCACTTGCTTTTTGGCACCGTCTACTTTTACAATCGCTTTACTTGGTGTTATTTGTACTAATTTTTGAATTGCTTCTTTTGTTTTGTCTTTATTTATTCCATCTAAGTATCTTCCAAGTTTTATAAAAAATAATACTATTGCTGATGATTCAAAATATAGTTCATGTACAAATGAATTATCTCCTCTTATTATCATTGCCATACTATATGTACTATATAAAAAGCTGCTTAATACTCCTATTGCAACTAATGTATCCATATTAGGTGCTTTATGAAATAAATTTTTAAATCCACTTTTTATAATATCAAATCCATATACTATAAATAATATTGCAAGTACAAATAATGTTATTGCATAATTTACAGGATTTTTACCCATATCTAAGACTTCAAATATAGGTAGACCTATCATACTTCCCATTGATATATATAGTAATATAACAGCTAAAACTCCAAATATTATAAATAATACTTTATCTTTCTTATAATTATTTTCTTCTTCTTTTCCTGTATATTCTCCTAAACTTTTAAACCCTGCTTTTTTTACAAAAGTATCTAGCATTTTTTTATCTACTTTTTTCTCATCATATTCTACTTGTGCTGTTGCCATAACTAAGTTTACACTTGCAGAAATTATTCCATCTTGTTTATTTAAATACTTTTCTAATCCATTAGAACATGCACTACAAGTCATTCCACTTATTTTTAATACAGTTTTTTGCATTACTGAAACCTCCTAAATAAATTTACAACTTCATCTATTATTTCATAGTTTCCTTTTTCTAAATCATTTAGCACACAACTATACATATGATTTTCTAATATGTGATTTGCTAAACTCTTTATTGATTTATCTATTGCAGATAGTTGTATTAATACATCATCACAGTATCTATCTTCTTCTATCATTTTCTTTACACCTCTTACCTGTCCTTCTATCCTGTTTAATCTATTGTTTAACTTCTTTTTTTCTTCTTCACTTCTCTTTGTTTTCTTCTTACAACAATTACCTTCCAACTTTCTCACCTCACATGCATTATATACCCCTTTGGGTATTTTGTAAAGAGAGGGGTATATTGTTTTGTCCAAATATAATCCCTATTTTATTTTGATATGATATAATCTAAAAAAAAGTCTTAACTTGCACACCGTTGTTGTAATTCCCTATTTTATTTTGATATGATATAATTGCATCTCTGTAATATTCAATATCTGCATAGTTGTAATTCCCTATTTTATTTTGATATGATATAATAAAATGTTTGTCGACGAAGCTCACAATTATGTTGTAATTCCCTATTTTATTTTGATATGATATAATTGGAATTACAGGAATAAACCTTGTTAGGAAGTTGTAATTCCCTATTTTATTTTGATATGATATAATTTTTTAGTTATCCTAAAAAGTACATAACTAGTTGTAATTCCCTATTTTATTTTGATATGATATAATGTGAGAGTATGAACGACTTTATAAACATAAGTTGTAATTCCCTATTTTATTTTGATATGATATAATAAATACCATTTACAAATACCGCTTTTGTAGGTTGTAATTCCCTATTTTATTTTGATATGATATAATGGAGGATTATTTTATATCAAAGATTGTGATGTTGTAATTCCCTATTTTATTTTGATATGATATAATTGGTCTTCTTCTGTTAAAAAAATTATTAAGGTTGTAATTCCCTATTTTATTTTGATATGATATAATTTGATTTGCTATTTTGCTATCTATGTTATTGTTGTAATTCCCTATTTTATTTTGATATGATATAATAAAACTAACTCAAAAATACATATAAATATAGTTGTAATTCCCTATTTTATTTTGATATGATATAATATCTTAATAATAGTAGTATTATTAATTTACGTTGTAATTCCCTATTTTATTTTGATATGATATAATTTCCTGACACATCTGTAAACAGAGACATAGTTGTAATTCCCTATTTTATTTTGATATGATATAATAATATAGCTACAAGAGAGAAGATAGACATAGTTGTAATTCCCTATTTTATTTTGATATGATATAATCAAGATTATTTCTTAGTAGATGTAAGACCAGTTGTAATTCCCTATTTTATTTTGATATGATATAATGCAATTTGTTCATATGTATATGTTTGGCAAGTTGTAATTCCCTATTTTATTTTGATATGATATAATTTTGGATAATGATTATATTTTTAATACAGAGTTGTAATTCCCTATTTTATTTTGATATGATATAATTAAATCTCTCTTTCATTGTTTTTCTCTTTGGTTGTAATTCCCTATTTTATTTTGATATGATATAATTAAGCCGTATATATTATAGTCGCCACTATCGTTGTAATTCCCTATTTTATTTTGATATGATATAATTAATTTCTGGTACCATTTGTTGGTATTCATGTTGTAATTCCCTATTTTATTTTGATATGATATAATAGTTTTATAAGCTTTACGTGGCAGTTAGTGGTTGTAATTCCCTATTTTATTTTGATATGATATAATGTATCAACGTTAGAACCATTCAAAATACTAGTTGTAATTCCCTATTTTATTTTGATATGATATAATTAACAATATTAACAACAGCTTTAAAAACAAGTTGTAATTCCCTATTTTATTTTGATATGATATAATCATAAAAGAGTAATATTCTCATATGGTTTTGTTGTAATTCCCTATTTTATTTTGATATGATATAATTTAATATTCATATAATTACCCTCCTTAGAAGTTGTAATTCCCTATTTTATTTTGATATGATATAATCTAGAAATACTATTAGTAATAGAATTAGTAGTTGTAATTCCCTATTTTATTTTGATATGATATAATACCTGTAGGAGACGGATACGAGGCACGTTTGTTGTAATTCCCTATTTTATTTTGATATGATATAATGCACTATAATAAAACCAACCATTAAAACTAGTTGTAATTCCCTATTTTATTTTGATATGATATAATTAAATATTCGTGATATGTAATATGTGTGTAGTTGTAATTCCCTATTTTATTTTGATATGATATAATGATGAAAGTTAAAAATGAAAGTGTAAGTAGTTGTAATTCCCTATTTTATTTTGATATGATATAATGACCAGTTTTACAGACTGGCTCGCCTCTTTGTTGTAATTCCCTATTTTATTTTGATATGATATAATTGTATCTGCTTTATTGTTAGCAATTCATTTGTTGTAATTCCCTATTTTATTTTGATATGATATAATTGGCATCACAAATGGTTGAAACTAAAGATTGTTGTAATTCCCTATTTTATTTTGATATGATATAATAAGGCAAATGATGAAAAACGCTATAGATGGGTTGTAATTCCCTATTTTATTTTGATATGATATAATGAAGTGTTCTTGATTATGACACTTCTTACAGTTGTAATTCCCTATTTTATTTTGATATGATATAATTATCTCCACCAATTTCTACAATTATTCCTTGTTGTAATTCCCTATTTTATTTTGATATGATATAATAACAATGAAATAAGTATAGACAACAAAAGAGTTGTAATTCCCTATTTTATTTTGATATGATATAATTGCGTTAATAACACTATTTTCAAGTTTTTAGTTGTAATTCCCTATTTTATTTTGATATGATATAATGGCCTTTTAGATTTAGCAGCAAGTTCTGGAGTTGTAATTCCCTATTTTATTTTGATATGATATAATATTCCCAAAAAGAAATCCTGTAAAATCAACTATTTACAGGATTTCTTTTTTTGAAAAGCAGTTCTTTCTATTTAATTTTTATCATAAATTTCTTCTTTTTTAGAAAAACGATAAATTCTCATAATCAACAGGTCTTTCATATTTTGATTTCTTTCCTAGTAAAATTTCAACATTTTCATATTGTTTTTCTGTAATTACAAGAACTCTAATAGACCCTTCATTTGGTACATTCATTTTTAACCTCTGTTTATGAAGTTCTACCATGTCATTTCCATTGCATACTCTAGCATAAACTGAAAACTGAACCATATAATACCCATCTTTAATAAGAAAATTTCTAAATTGTGTGGCAGCTTTTCTTTCTCGTTTGGTTTTAACTGGCAAATCAAAGAAAACTAATATTCTCATAAACTTATGCATACCTATACTCTTCTATTGGTATCAAATAGGGCAATTTAATTAAATTCTTATTTTCATTCATACTTGTTGAAAAACTTTTTATCATATAATCTATTGCCCCTTGAACATTAAATTTTTTACCATCAATTAAAACCAAACAATTAATAACACTGTAAATTTTTCTTTTCATACTAGGTGTTAATTCTTCAGTATCAAAATTTAAAGTTTGTAAAACATATAAATCAACTATTGGTCTAAAACATTCTATAAAATCATCAGCTAAGTTAAAATTATTTAATTGACTGTGATGAAATATCCCTATTGCTGGTTCAAATCCATACATAACTAAAGTTCTAGCAATCATCCCTCTTATAATCGCATATCCATAATTCAATGCTCCATTTTGAACACAATCTAAATCTCTATTAAAATCTTTTCCAAACAAATCTCTAAAGTATTGAGAAGCTGCTTTCGCTTCTACATTTTTTGTATCCCCAGAAGTTATTTTATCAATCATATTATCTAATTTTATATCTTTAATTCCTAATTCTTTTAGACATTCTGATTGATTCCTTACTTTTATTCTTATAATGTCTTGCCATATTCTTTTCATAAGAGGTTTAGGCATATTAAATTGCATGTTCAAATTTTTTAATTGTCTAGAGTAGTTGTTGCTACCTATCAAAAATCCAGTAGGTAAATGTTTTTCATCACATATATATAAAATTATATCGTGTTCTACAAACTTTTTTAATGCATAAGAAGAAATATTTGTCCTTAGTGATTCTATACAAATGCTGTTGATGTCCTCTAAAGGTATTGTAAAATCATCATCTTTTGTTTCAAGCAATAGTTGCTCATTTTTAATTTTTATATGTACATCATTTTGCACATAAACATTCCTGAAAGCCATAATATTCGCTTAAAACATTTATCTATATTCTAAGTTTAGACTATAGATGAGTTTTAAGATAAATATCTAAGCTTCCCTCCTTTCCTTTTACTTTTTTATGTTAAAAGGCATTCTTTTTTCTGGCAACTTAATTTCATGATATTGCCCTAAAACATCAACCTCATACTTTCTTATCTTTTTCAATGTCTTTATTCCTAAACTTGGTTGAACATATCTATTATCATCTGTTTGAATTGTTATTTGTGCTGAAGATATGTCACATTTAGTATAGTATGCAAATAAATTATCCATTTCAATAGAATCACCTATTTTATTACTTGGATTTAATTTAATTTTATTTTTCCCTTCTATATAAATTAAATCTTTAGGATATAGTGAAAATATAAAATCTTCATCTTTCATTTCTTTCCATTTATCATATGGTTTCCCTTGGACACATGCTTTGTTTGGCAACTTATCTTTTACTGTATCACTGACATATATTGGTACAAAGTAATATCCTTCTCCTTTTACATAAAATATATCTATTCTTACACTATTACCATTTCCTGCAAAAGCTTTACTATGATTTAATTGTACACCTAACGTTGCATTTGCCTCTATTTGAACTTTTTTAACCAAAGGTCCTCTACTTCCATCTTTTCTAGGTTTATAAAAATCTTCCTTAAATGCTTCTTTTGCATCTCCATTATATTTTATCAATTGTTCTTTTAACGCATTATATAGTAGTTTATCATCTTTCTTATTCTTTTCTGGATAGCCTTCAATTTCGCCATTTTTTAACTTTAATTTAGTTAATTCGGTTTTTGTTATAGTTTTTAGCTTTCCATCCTCTGTTTTTAGTCCTCTAATTGTCTCTAAATGTGCCATTCCTGTAACTTTTCTTCTAGGCATCCTTGATACAAAAATTGGTCTTACATCATCATAATCTTCATATGTATAGATTTTTTCAGCTTCTAAACATTCAATAATTCTTTCTTTTGTTTTACAATTTACCCTTATATCAAGTTCTTTTCTAAAATTATGCCATGGTTCTGGGAAATATATTCCATTATCTTCTTCATACTTCTTAGCATCTAAAATTTCGCCTGTCTCTAAATCTATATACTCTCCTTTGTTATTCATATATTTTCCATCTACATATTGATAATATTTTGTTATTTTATTAATCATATCTTGACTTGTTATAGCAATAACAGTCGCATCTATTGCATGATGTACGTCATTATCTCTTGTTTTATCTATACCTAATCTTTTTCTTATATGTGCTGTAACAGAACCATTAACTGTCCAAACTTTTCTTACGAAATTAGGATTATCTGAAAACTCTAAATGATTTCTTACTAAATTATACATAAGTCTACATATATACTGAGTATCTTGAATATTTCTATCTTTCCATTCTTTAGCATCTTCTCTAGTAAAACTTTCTTTTAAAAGTCTATCTCTCTTTCTTGGATTTTTTATAATATTATTTACTCTTACTTCATATTCTTCTAAATTTCTTCCAATTTCTTTTTCGTATTGATATGGAACTCTATTTCCCTTTTGTCTATTTTCACTTGAAAGTACCAACACTTTATTTTTATATGTATCATCAAAGCACATACTATATGGGATTATATGGTCAACATCAACTGCTTCTGTAAATAAATCTTCAACTGATATTTTTTTACCTGAATAAACACAAAATCCATCTTGCTCTTGCCATAATTTATACTTGACAATATCTTGTCCTGTTGGATTTGTCTTTCCTAATTCAATTATTCTTTCTTTTACTTTTTCATTTTTTTGCATATTTTCTTCTTGAGATTTTCTAATTTTATTTCTATCCGCAAAATTTTTGCCCATATCTCTTGCAAGCTCTATTACAACTACATCTGGCTTTCCATATTTTTTATTGTATTTTAAAGTAATAGCATTTAAAACTTTTACAGCTTGTGAAAGCCCTCTTCTAACAACTGGATTAGATATATCTTGTTCTAAATCTTTCAAACGTAATTTTCTCTTCTTTTCTGTATTTACACTTCCTCTAAAATCTTCATATTCTTCATCAACAGCTTTATCATAAGTAAGTCCTTTTTCCAAATGAGGAATAATCTTTTCCATAGCTTTAATAGATAAATTTCCAACTTTTGTGAAAGATAATTTAAGCAATTCGTTTATTGCTTCATCAGATAGATGTTCAGTATTTTCCTTCAAGTACTCTATTCTTTTATTATCGTTTTTATAAACAGTTAGTGCATATCCAATACTGTTTAGTTCTTCTTTTGTTAATTTGTTTATATAATTTTTTTCAACTCTATTTAATGCTGTTTTTATTTTATGATAGCTTTCAAATTCTTTTAATTTATTATCTTTCTCAACTTCCTTATTAGTTTCTTCTGATAATATCAATGTATTCTTATATGTAAGCATATTAAATCTCTCATTTGTTCCTAAATTTAATACTTTTCTTATAGCATCATATGTAACAGTTGCTTTATCTTTTACCAATTCTATTATTTTTTGTTTTTCATCTTCTGTTAATTCTCTTTTTGTTCTTTTCCTTGATTTATTATCATCTAATTCTGTTTTTTCTATTTTTATATGATTCAAATCTTGTAATAATTTAAAATACTCGAATGTATATGTAGCTTTTGGAGCTCTCTTTTCTTCTTTTTCAAAAGTACAATTTCCAAGCATTTTCTCTATTTGATTTCCTGCATACGGACTTTGACTTCCTGGTCCTTCATCAAAACTTCTTTGAGATAAGAATATATTAATATATTTTTCAATAAATTCATCTGTTATAGCAGAATTAAATTCTTTTTGTTTATTTAATATTTTTTCAATTTCTTCTAAAAGTAATTTTCTAAGTGCGGTACTTTTATAATCATCTGTTGTATTTCTTACCTTTAATATCTTGTGTCCTTTTGAATCTAAAATAAAATCACCATTTTTGTCTTTTAATTTAAACTTATCATCTTTTAGGTACATTTCTCCTATTGTACGATAGCCTTTTTCTTCCATAAGTTTTTCATTTTCTTTAGTAGCTGTTAGTAATTTTCCCGCTTCTTTATTTTCTGATTCTTCAGATTTACTATTTGACTTGTATCCTCTTCTTTTAACAAAATTCAATAAAACCCTAGCTAAATCTTTATTAGTTATTTTTTGATCTAGAGCCATAACTCTTAATTCATATATATTAAATTGGAATTTATAATCTTCATACATTTTTTCCAACTCTTTTTTACTTATTATATTATAATTATTTAATAATCTTTTAGTTCTTTCTATTCTATGTTTCTTACGTCTTCCCCTTCTTCTTAATCCTCTTGCATCTCTTCTATCTTTTGCAAGTGGTGAACCATCTTTTGGTTTCTCTGCTGCATCAAATATTCTGGAACCTAAATCAATTATCCTTATTGGTTTTCCTTCTGCATCATCTTCTACTACTGACCAACCTGTTGATGTTATTCCAATATCTAACCCTATTCTGTACCCCATATTAATTCCTCCTTATATGAAGATAGCTGCCTATGACGGCAGCTAGAGCTTTACGACTCATAGATTTTACAATAAAATCCAGGTCTTATTGTAATAACCTATTCTACTTTGATATGATATAATTTTGTACTTCCCTGTACATTTTTATTATAGACCTTTTTATTACTATTTGTCAACATTTTCCAACAAAAAATCTATTATTTTTTGTGGTACTTTACATAATTTTTGTATTTTGAATGTTTAATATTAGTTTGAAATTATTGTGTTGATATCTATAGATAAATATTTATTTGAATTATCTATTATTTCAAAAAACAGTATTTATATTCTTCAATATCTATTTTTTCATTACCGTAAAATACTTTATCTAAACTTTTTGTTTTAATTAGTTCTTCTTTATTTTGTTTCGTTAATCTTTTTATTACATATTCTAGTTTAGATGCTAAAGATTTATTTCTACATTCCCATACCGCTTCTAATTTTTTAGCAGTATGAGTGTAGGTATATTTAGCACATTTCTCATTTTTAGAAAAATGTTCTTCCATCCTTCTTTTTATATCTACTGTAATTCCTGTGTAAATAGTATTATCTTTGCATCTTAACATATAAACATAATACATTATTCTTCTCCTTTAAACTCCCAAGTATTTGCATTATCATTTGATACATATATCTTACTTTTTCCACCATTATAATCACCATTACTACCTTGTCCAACTTCTAAAGTTAATGTTCCATCATCTTCTTTTTCTGGTAATTCATAATAGTCATAAATATCTCTTTCTTCTTCTGTTTGTTGTACATTCATTCTTGTAAAAGTTATTCCTCCATCTTTTGTAATATACAATTCTGAAGTTTCTCCACCTGCATTTGGCATAGTTAAAAATCCTAAGTTTTCATCAAAAAATCTTATTTTACTTCCTCTACTAAATACTTTTTCTTCACTATCTCCAATTCCATTAAATACCACTTGCCACGTCTTTCCTCCGTCTGTTGTTTTACTAATATCACCAAAAGCTATTCCCATAGCTACATCTTTAAATTCCAACATATATCCTATATTAGTATTTAAAAATTGCATAACTTGAACAGAAGTATTTCCTAATTTTATTGTATTCCAATTTACTCCTTTATCATCTGAATATATTAAATATTCTTCATTATTATCCTTGTATGTAAAAAATGTTTTTTCTTCTTCTACTTGGTATGTTCCATCTTCAAATTCATCTACATCTGAAAAATCTCCTGGAACTTCTATTACATTTTTTCCATCATAGCTAATATATAAAATTCCATTTTGTATTTTATAATCATTAGCTTTGACATTTACAGCATTATAATTACTTAAATCTTCTCCTTTATAATTTGTACACTCTAAGATATCAGTTTTTGTTCTTCCCATTGATACTTCTACAAGTGTAATTGTTCCACCGTCTTTTATTATATCATTTGTTTCATCTAACTCACAGTTTTCATTTAGTGCTATTACATAACAAGGCACATCATTTTTATATAATACTACTGCAATAGTTCCATATTGTTTACAATCTTCAAATTTAAACAATTCTTCTTTTTCATCTTTTTTAATTGTAATTCCTTTTGAATCTACTGTAATTTTAACATCATCTCCATATTGTGAAAAATTTTGCCAATTACCAACAATAGTATTTGTTACATAATAATACGAAATACCATTTCCACGATCTCCATATGTTGCAACAAATTCTTCTAAGTTACCATCTTTATTTTTATATGTAATAGAACAAATATCATTTGTAAGCCATTGTGTTTTTATTGCCCCTTCTACTTCATTAGAAAAAATTTCTTCATCTTTTGCAAATAAGACTTTTGTATTTTTATAATAAGTAATTTCTCCAGTTTTCTTATTTTTCTTTAATACTAACTGACTAGAAAAATCTTTTGAAAACTCAACTATCCATTTATTTTCAAAACCATTATTTATCATAAATGCTATATTTATAATGCTTAAAATAACTAGTAATATAGAAATTACAATATTCTTAATAAAATTTTTCTTTATTTTTACCAATGTAAAAAATATTAAAGAACATGTTAATATTATAATTTCATTTATTATGTAAAATAACAAATCACTTACATATACATAAGAACGTGGCTTTAAGAAAATTAAATATCCTAACTGTAATAAGAAAGATAATACAAATAATACACATGATATTATTCCTATTGTTCTTTTAAGTATTTTTATTCTTCTTTCTCTTTTTTCTTTTTTTAATGTAACTTTTTCTACCGCTTCTTGTATTTTCTTTTCTATATCTTCATTATTTATTTTTTCTTTTCCTCTTTCTCCATTTAAAATTTCTGAAACATCTACATCAAATACTTCTGCAAGTGAATTAAGCATAGTTATATCTGGAAAACTTAACCCTCTTTCCCATTTAGATATAGCTTTATCTGTTAGCCCTATTTTTTTAGCTAATTCTTTTTGAGTCATATTTTTTTCTTTTCTTAATTCTTTAATAAAACTTCCAAATTTTAGATTATCCATTTTTCCCTCCTTTGATTTAAGAAAAGTTTATCACTTATAACAATTTTTAGCAATCGACTGTTAGTAGAATTTCTAATTTTATTTTAAACTCAAGGAAAAAAATAAGGAGAAAATTATCTCCTTATTCTTGCATAGTCTCTAATGATGACATTAAACTATTATATTCTTCATAGCTACTTTCTGTATTAAATACTATTTGTCCATCCTCTATTTGCCAATCATCTTTATTTTCACTTAAGAAATTAAAAATACTATTTAAATCATCTAAAGCTTGTTTTGCTTCTTCTCCTGCTGTATTTAATTGTTGAACTGTATCTTCTAAACTTGTTTCCATATCTTCATCTACAGCTAATGTTTTATATAATTCTTTATAATAATCACTTACATCTTTATCATCTATTTTAGAAAGTAGATTATCCTCATTTGCATATTCTTGGAACTTAGTTATATATTCTTCTATTGCTTGTTTCATATTTTCTACTTCTTGTTTACTTTTCGTAAAATCTGGTCCATCTTGTTGCATATTTTCTATTGAAACTAAATTCATTATTTTTTCTTCATCTAATGCTTCTGCTAAATCTTTAGTAGAATTTACTACTTCACTTACATAGTCTTTAAAAGTTTTTTCTATAACTGCATATGAACCTGTTGTTTTTATTTCCATATCTATTGGATTTTCTACCATACTTCCATCTTCGTTCATCATTTGCATTTCTGCTATTTTATTCACTTCTGAAATTAACTTGCCTGTTTGATTTCCATGATAAAATATAAATCCTGCTGCTAATAAAAAAATAAGTACAATTATTGCTATAATAATCAACACTATTTTTTTACTACCTTTCTTTGCTACTTTTTCCTTTTCTTCCATATTAATCATCCCTTCTTATTTTAAATTCACTTTTATTATACATGTTAATATTCATATTTACAATAGTTTTTCCAAAAATTAAGAAAGTACAATAACTGTACTTCCCTAAAAATATCTCTTATACAATTTCTAATTATCTCATCTACTATTAATTTTAGTAAATTCTCCTTGTATTTATTTGTGCAAGTTATTTTTTTATATATTTTGTATTTCTTCCTTTTCCTATTATTTCCACTTTTCCTTCTTTTACCATTATTCCTAATACAGCCTCAACTGTTGTTGCACTTACATCTGGTAGTATCTTACAAATTTCAGCTTTGGAAATAGGCGTTAAATTATTTAATACTATTGCTTCTATTCTTGCTTTTTTTGTGACTTTATTGCTATTTACAACACTAAACCTTTTATCTAGTTCTTTATAACAAATATATAAAGTAGATAGAAAATTTTCTATAAAAGGAATATAAGTATTTTTATTTTCAATCCAATCAATTGAAGATAGTCTTAAAGCTTCATAATAATTTCCTTTATTATTATTTATTTGTTCTTCAAACGAAACATATTTACCAACGTCAAATCCATTTTTATATAATAATAACAATGTTAATAATCTTGACATTCTTCCATTGCCGCCCCTAAATGGATGTATACAAAGAAAATCAAGAATAAAACATGGAATTAATAATAACTGATTAATATTAGAATTATTACTTGCATCATGATATGCAAGTATAATTTGTTTCATTGCCTCTGGTGTTTCTTTTGCACCTAATGGTTTAAATCTCATTTTTCTGTTTCCATCTTTATCTTCTTCTACAATATAGTTTTCGTTTATTTTATATTTTCCTGCATCTTCAGCTCCCGTATATGACATCATTATTTCATGTAATCTTAAAATTGTATTTTCACTTAATTCAATATCTTGATAATGTAAATGTATTTCATTTAAACTATCACGATAACCTGCAATTTCATTTTCATTATGATTTAATGGTTTACTGTTTTGATTTACTATTTCTTCTATACGTTCATCACTAGTTACAATCCCTTCTATAGCATTTGAACTTTTTACAGATTGAACGACTGCTATTTTTTCTAATTCTGTAAATATTTTTTCATATTCATCTTTTCTTATTTTTGCTCCTGTTTTTAATGTATATATAGCTCCTGTTATATTTATTAAATTAGCTGGTAGTAAACCATTATCAAGAAAAGAATAATCAAATTTTTTCATTTTATTTCCTTCTTTCTGCATACGCTTTATGATTTTATATGCATATATCTTATATTATCTGCATATATTTTATCATTTTATATGCAGATAGTCAACATTTTCTGCATATTATTTTAAATTTTATATGCAGAAACTAATATGTTATATGCAGTTAATTATAATTATTTTTTCATAATTTTGTTTGCTATATTAAATAAAATTGTTACTTTCGATACTTTGTATCTATTATTCCATTTTCTTCTCTTACTATTCATTTATTATTTCATCTTGTGTTTCTTTTTCCTAATGAACAAAGAAAGTACAATAATTGTACTTCCTTAAAAATATCTCTTATGCAATTCCTAAAGCTTTTTCTACTCTTTCATGCCTATACTTAAAATTTTCATGATATAAATTATTAATATTACTAGCAGAATTTAATTCTTTCATAATTTGATTTTGTTTTTCAATAATATTTACTAAATTAACATTTTGTATAACATCAAGTCTTTGGTTTATTTTAGTAAGTTCTGCTCTTATTCCTTTGTTTTCATACTTAACCTCTTTAACTTCTGTTTCTACATTTCCAAGTCTTGTATCCATACTTTCTACTTTTGTTTCCACTCTATCTAATCTAGTATTAACTTCAGTAAATTCTCCTTGTATTTTTTCCCAAAGTTGCTGAATATCTATAATTAATTCACCTCCCTTTGAAAAATTGGAATATAAATATTCACCACATAGATACTAACATTAATACATTTAATTTACAAATTCATAAAACTTTAATTATATGTATAAATTCTTATATTTTCTCCATTGATGTATCTTTTTCTTCTTTTTTCTCACTTTTCTAAAATTTCTTTGTTCTAATTTACTTATTAGTTTCATTTATTAAAAAAATAAAGTATAAACTCAAAATATTATAGAATTTATACTTTATATTATTTTTTACATTTTATTTGGCATTTCCATACCAAGTAAAGTTGTTCCTTCTTTTAAAACTTTAGCAGTAGCATAACTTAAATATACCCTAGCATTTTGAAGTTCTTTATCTTCTACCATTATTTTATTTTCATTATAAAATCCACTATATGCTTTTGCTAAATCTATTAAATATCTAGATAAAATTGATGGTTCTTCTTTTTCTGTTACTGCAACTAATATGTCTTCAAAATTATATATTAATTTCAATATTTCTTGTGAATATCTATCGTTTAATTTTGTAACATTTACATCTTTTATATCTGGAACTCCTCCTGCTTTTTCCAATACACTCTTAATTCTTACATAGGTATATTGAATATAAGGTCCTGTTTCTCCCTGGAAGTTTAATATTGTATCCCAATCAAACACCTCATCTTTAACTCTATTATTTGATAAATCATTAAATATAACAGCTCCTACTCCAACTTTTTTTGCAGTTTCTTTTTTGTCTTCTAAACCTGGGTTTTTTTGTTCTATTATTTTTTCTGCCCTTTCAATTGCTTCATTTAATAAATCTCCAAGTTTTACAATGTTTCCTTCCCTCGTTGACATTTTTCCTGTTGGTAATAATACCATACCAAATGGTACATGTTTTAATCCTTTTAAATATTTTTCATCTAACCCTAAATATTTTGCTGTTGCAAACACTTGCTTAAAGTGTAATACTTGTTCATAAGATGTTACATATAAAGCTTTTTCAAAATCATATGTTCTTGCTCTATATAAAATTGCTGCTAAGTCTCTTGTTGCATATGTTGATGAACCATTTGATTTTATTATAATACATGGTGTATCTATTCCATCATCTGTTAAATCCACAATTTTAGCACCTTGAGATTCTACTAATTTTCCTGATTTTTCTAAAAGCTCTATAACTTCTGGCATTTTATCCGAATAAAAAGCTTCTCCATTCCAAGATTCAAACTTACTACCTAGTAAATCATAAACTTTTTGAAATTCCTTTAAACTAACTTCTTTAAATCTTTTCCATAACTCTACACAATAAGGATCTCCGTCTTCTAACTTTTTAAAATTCTCTCTACATGCTTCTAATACAGACTCATCTTCTTTACACAGATTATTTATTCTAACATAAATTTTAGTTAATTCATCTATAGGATTTTTATCTATATCATATTCGGCTCCCCATAATTTATAGCCTTCAATTAATTTTCCAAACTGTGTTCCATAATCACCTAAATGATTTACTCCTGTTACATTATATCCTAAAAATTTATATATATTAGATAATGAACCTCCTATAACTGTTGAACGTAAATGTCCAATATGAAATGGTTTTGCAATATTAGGAGCTGAATAATCTATTACTATATTTTTTCCATTTCCTATTTTTGATTTTCCATATTCATTTTTATTTGCAACTTCATTTAGCACTTCTTTTGCAAGTAATTGTTTATCAACAAAGAAATTTAAAAATCCTCCTACTACCTCTACTTTTTCTATTCCCATATCCTCAATATTCATCTTTTCTTTTATTTCATTTGCAATCATTTGAGGTGCTTTTTTTAATTCTTTTGCTAATTTAAAACATGGAAAAGAATAGTCACCATTTTTAGTATCTTTTGGAACTTCTATATAAGATTTTAATTCATCTTTATTTATATTTACAATACTTTCTAATTTTTCTGCAATTTTTAATTTAAAATCTATCATTTTATCAACCTCTTCTATTTCTTTACATTTAACATTTGCCTATGATTATGTATGTAATATTTGTAAATTATATTTCTGCTCTCATTTAAATCTAAATATTCTCTATACATATCCAACCTATACAACTCAAATTTAAGTTCATCCTTACAATACAAAACTTCACCATTTATTAAAATTTCATACCTAAAACTATCATTTATGTCGTATAATTTTATCAAATCTATATTCTTTTTAAACTTTTCTTCTAACTCTGTGTCAAAAAAATATTTCCTTTTTTGTAAGTGTGTGTTCAGGTTTTATGGCTATATATCTATATCATCTTCTTCATTTTGTGTTCCCCTTGCATAACTTCCAAATAGCACAATTGCATCACATTTTATTTAATACATATTCTTTTATTTTTTTCTATTTTATTATCTTTCATAAGTCCTCCAATTTCTTTACAATTATATTATGGAAATCCCTAAAAGTCAAGATTTATTTAAGAGCCATATTAGTAATCCAAACTAATATGGCTACTATTTTAACTGTTTTTTACAATATAATTCCATGAATCTTTACACATATCTTCTAAAGTTTTAGTTGCTTCCCAACCTAATTCTTCTTTTGCTTTTTTAGGATCCGCATAACAAGTTGCAATATCTCCTGCTCTTCTTGGAGCTATTTTATATGGCACTTTTTTTCCTGTTGCACTTTCAAACGCTTTAACCATATCTAATACACTATATCCTTTTCCTGTTCCTAAGTTGTATATAAATAATCCTTTTTCTTCCTTATCTAATTTATTTAATGCACATACATGTCCTTTTGCTAAATCTACTACATGTATATAATCTCTTACACCTGTTCCATCTGGCGTATCATAATCATTACCAAATACAGATAATTCTTTTAATGTTCCTGCTGCTACTCTTGCTATATATGGCATTAAATTATTTGGTATTCCTTTTGGTTCTTCTCCAATTAAACCACTTTCATGAGCTCCTACTGGATTAAAATATCTTAAAATACAAATATCCCATGTATTATCTGACTTATATAAATCTTTTAGTATTTGTTCTATAAATAATTTTGATGTACCATATGGATTTGTTGTTCCGCCTGTTTTACAATCTTCAGTTATTGGTATTTTTTCTGGTTCACCATATACAGTTGCAGATGAACTAAATATAAATTTCTTAACATTATATTTTTTCATAGTCTCTAAAAGAATTAAACAACCTGTTATATTATTATGATAATATTCTAATGGTTTTTGAACAGATTCTCCTACTGCTTTAAATCCAGCAAAATTTAGCACTGCATCTATTTTATTTTCTTCAAAAACTTTTTCTATTTTTTCTTTATCTAAGTAATCCAATTCATAAAATTTAAAATCTTTTCCTGTAATTTTTTTTATTTTGTCTAATACCTCTGGTTTACTATTTGAAAAATTATCTACTATTATAATGTCTTTTCCTGAATTTAATAATTCTACAGCAGTATGACTTCCTATATATCCTGCTCCTCCTGGTAATAATATAGCCATTTTTTATTCCTCCTTGTCTTTCTTTTTATTTTCTACTTTTTAGATTATATTACATTATTCTTTAAAACACAATATAAAATAGCTAAGAAAAATAAAAGAAAAAAGATAGAAGAAAAAAACTTCTATCTATTTTCTAGTTACTTCCATCCCATCTTTAGTATCTTTTATATTATAACCTTTACTATTTATTAAATCTCTTAATCTGTCAGATTCCTCCCATTTTTTATTTTCTCTTGCTGTTTTTCTTTCTTGTATCAAATTTAATATTTCTTCTGGCAATTCTTCTTGCTTTTCATCTTTTTCATCTATTTTTAATCCCAGAACTTCATCAAATTTTAATAATAATTTTGCAAGCTTAGGAGATTTTTTATCATTACGAACAACTTCCCAAACTACTCCCATAGCTAAAGGCATATTTAAGTCATCATTAATTGCTTTATGAAATCTTTCTTCATAATCATCTACTATTTTATCTTCTATTTCATCTGTTCCCTCTAAATGAGTTCTATAGCCATTTTTTAATCTTTCAAAAGATTTTTGTGCTGCATCCATACCTTCCCATGTAAAGTTTAGTTTATTTCTATAATGAGATGAATAACTAAATAGCTTATATGTTAAAGGATTATATCCTCTATCAATTATATCTTTTAACAAATAAACATTTCCTAAACTTTTTGACATTTTTCCGCCGTTTATTAATAAATATTCTCCATGTAACCAATAATTTGCTGGAATTTTTCCACAATACCCTTTACTTTGTGCTATTTCATTTTCATGATGTGTAGGTATTAAATCAACTCCTCCTGTATGTATATCAAATTGTTCTCCTAAATACTTTTGTCCCATAGCAGAACATTCAATATGCCATCCTGGATAACTTGGTCCCCATGGACTATCCCATTTCATTAAATGGTTTTCAGGTGCTTTAATCCAAAGAGCAAAATCATATGGATTTTTCTTTTCAGGATCAACACTTACCCTTGCTCCCGCTTTCTGGTCTTTAACACTTTGATTAGAAAGAATTGGATATTTATCTAATTTTGACACATCAAAATATATTGCTGTAGATGTTTCATAAGCATATCCTTTTTCTACTAAAGTTTCAACATATTCAAGCATTTCTTTTATATGATCTGTTGCTTTACATACAATTTCTGGTGTTTCTATATTTAAAGCTTCTAAATCATCAAAAAATAATTTTGTATAATGCTTAGCAATTTCTTCTGGAGATTTATGCTCTTCTCTTGCTGATTTTATCATTTTGTCTTCTCCTTCATCTCCGTCTGAAACTAAATGTCCTACATCTGTAATATTCATTGCATGTTTTAATTTATAACCATTGTAACGTAAAACTCTTCTTAACACATCTTGAAATATACTTGTTCTCATATTTCCTATAGTTGCATCTTTATATACAGTTGGTCCACATGAATATATTCTAACTTCTCTTTTGTCTATTGGTTTAAAAACTTCTTTTTTTCTTGTTAATGTATTATAAAAAAATATATCCATAATTACTCCTTTACTTCTTCTCATAAAATACCAAGACAACTTGGTATTTTATGAGATTTATTTTATTGTTCTGCATTTCTGCTTCTACCAGTTCCACCAGTCTGATTTCCTGTTTCTGGTTCTTCTGGATTTGTTTCTCCTCCAGATGTTCCATTTCCTCCTGTTCCTCCTGATGGAGTATCTGGTTCATCTGTAGTTGTTGTATTTTCATCTGGTGTTTCTATTGGTCTTGTTATTGTATTATTAACTGGAACTTCTGGTTCTTCTGGTTCAACTACTTTTGGACTTGTATGAATATCACATGTTTCATATATTCTACCCTCATCATCTGATACTTTTCTTCCGACAGGTGTCCATAATTTTAGTTGTTCTTTTGGTAAAACTGCTCCATAATAATTTGTTCTTACTTCACAATATTCAGAACAATATGCAGTTGCAATTTTATTAGACTCTGTGCATATTTGTTGACTTCCATGTCCTTGGCATTGATCTGGTAAATTATTTGAAGCAAATATTTCTGTATAAGTATCTGTACATCCTGTTGTAGCTAAACATCCTGTTGTTCTGCACACAGTTTCTTCTACTATTCCACTTGGTCTTTCAAATGTTGCATCTTCCAAATCTTTATGGATATCAGTCATAATTGCATCCCATATTTGTCCTGCTGGATTTTGACTAAATCCTCTCACCTCTTCATTATTATCAAATCCAAACCATGTTGCTGCTGCATAATATGGTGTAAATCCACAAAGCCATCTATCATAGCTATTATCAGTTGTTCCTGTTTTAGCCACAACATCCATTCCACTCATTGCACAATATGTTGCTGTTCCTCCACTTTTTGTTGGTTCCATACCTATTTGTTTTGTAAGATATGCTGTTTGCTCTGAAAATATTCTTTTTTCTTCTTGATTTGGAGTAAGTACCGTATTTCCATTAGAATCAACAACTTTTGTATAGAATGTTGGAGTTATATATACACCATCATTTGCTATTGTTCCATAAGCTGAAGCCATTTCTAATGGACTTGCACCATGTGTCATACCACCAATTCCTAAAGCAAGCACTTGGTCTTCTTCTTCATCTAATGACTCTAGTCCCATTTTTTGTAAATATTCTATCGCCTTTTTAGGTGTTAATTCTTTCATTATCTTAACTGCTGGTACATTTTTAGATTTTCTGATAAATTCTCTTATATCCATATCATTATTATCATAAGCATCTTCATCTTTTGGTATATAATTTGAACCAAAATCTGTCTTTTCATCTATATAACGTGTTGATGGTGTTATAATACCTTCTTCTAGTGCTGGTGCCACATCTGCTATCATTTTAATAGATGAACCTGTTTGTTTTTTCATTTGAGTTGCTCTATTCCATCCAGAAGCTTCCTTCTCTCCAAGTCCTCCTGCAACTGCAACTACTTGACCTGTTTTATAATCTACTATCGCCATTCCTGATTGTGTATGGTCGTTTACTAAATTTCCATTTGCGTCTTTGTCTCTTCCGCTCTTGATATATTTATCTTTTTGATATTCTTCTTCTACTCTTGCTTGAATAGTTGTATCTACTGTTGAGTATATTGTAAGTCCACTACTATACACATAGTTTTCTGCTATTTGTCTTGAAACTCCTCTTTCTTCCATTACTTGATTTATTACTTGTTCTAATACTGCATCTGTATGATAAGAATAATTTGATGATGTTGATACATCTCCTTTTTGGAAATTCAATCCAGCATCTACTTCTGCAACAGCTCCATCATATTCACCTTGGTCTATAAATCCTAATTCAAGCATTTTACCTAATACTGTTTTAGTTTTATTTTTTATTTTTTCTGTATTATCTGTAGATGTATCAAATGGATTATATGCTGATGGAGAGCTATTTATTCCTGCCATATATGCACATTCTGCTAGTGATAAATCTTTTGCACTCTTGTTAAAATAGTATTCTGCTCCTAATTCAACTCCATGAAGGTTTCCTTCTCCTCCTACATATAAGATATTTAAGTACAATTCTAATATTTGGTCTTTTGATATCATTCTTTCTACTTGATATGCTTTTGCCCATTCTCTTATTTTTCTATATATACCTGCAAAACCTTGTGTCTCATCATCATCTGTTATATTTTTAACAAGCTGTTGAGTTATTGTACTTCCACCATAGCTTGAGCCACCTTTAAATATTGTATTAAATATAGCTCCTGCTGTTCTTTTCCAGTCAACGCCATGATGTGAATAAAATCTCTCATCTTCTATCGCAACATATGCTTTTGGTAAATAATCCGACATTTCTCCTAATGTTACAATTTTTCTTTTCTCATCACCACTAAGGTTTGCGATTACTGTGCCATTTGCATCTACTACAACAGAATTTGAAGCTGCAATTTTAAGTTCATCTTTTGAAATCTCAAAATCGTCTCCAAATAGTCCAAAGAATATTCCCGCAACTATTCCTGCTCCTATTACACATAATAATAAAAATAATATAACTGCTATTTTTATTGCTTTCTTTAATTTGGGATGCATTCCCTTTTTGCCATTTTTCTTCTTACTATTTTTTCGTCTTGCCTTATTGTTTTTTATTGATATATCTGTTCTCGCCTTTGCTTTTGGTGTTCTTCTCCTTTGCATTGAAGGCCTTTTTTTATTATTCTCACTGCTTCTTCTATTACTACTATCTGGCATTTTCTTACCTCCTTGCCAATTTTAAAATCCAACTACATTATATTATATTTTAATAAAAAAGAAAAGCTTTTTATCAAATTTTAAGAAATTAGAAAGAAGTTCTCTTTCCTATTAATTCTTTAACCTTTAGATTATCTCTTTTTATTTTTCTTTCTATTTGTTCATATGGTTGTTTTTTATATATTAAAGATTCATATATATCTTTTTGAAAATATATTTTACTTTTATCATAATCAAATTCCTCAAAATTCTCAAAAGATATTTCATAATCATTTATGTTTATACCATTAAATCTCTTTTTATTAATATCCACATTTCCTTTTAAATTCACAATTATTGCTTCTTCTGGTATATTATATTTATTTATTTCTTCATTTGTAAAATCCACATTTAAAATAATATTTGATCTCATTAGACTTTTCTTCTTATTGTTTGTTATAGTTACCATTATTCCTTCTTTTTCTAATATATTCTTTTCCAATTTTTTAAATTTTCCAAAATTATTTGTTACTATATTAACACTTTTATATGTTCTAATTATGTTTTTAATGTTTTCAATTATGTAATCACTATCATTATTATTTACTAAAACACTTACATTTGTTTCTTCTTTTTTTAATTTTTTCTTTTCTGAAACATAATCCACAACTTTGCTAGATATAACTGAAAATAACCACTTTCCATCTATTACGTCTATTCCATAAGAATTTAATAAGCTTATAAAATTTTCTTTTTCTTTTAAATACTTACTTAAAATTACAGATTTACAACTTGTTTTATTTAAAATTTTTTTTATCTTTTTTGCTAATATATTTATCCTTTTATTGTCGACCTCTTCTCCATAACTTACTGGTAATATTATTTTATCATCTATTATTTCTAGCAAATTAAATAATCTAACAATCAAAACAGGCTTGTCAGTTTCTTGGATATAATACAAAAAAATCACTCCTTTAATATTTTATTAAAATATATTCGAGTGATTTTATTTTATTACTATAAAATTATATCTCTTTTTAGTAAACCATTTTTTATAGTTCCTAAACCTATAAATTTTCCTGAATTATAAATTCTATAAATTTCATCCTTGTTTTCAAAGCTTAATTTTACTCCATTTAAAAATAAAATTAATTTTTTAGAATCTAACGTTATTTTTTCTTTGCTTTTAAATAATTCTTCAATTGTTATTATATGTTTTTCTATTTTCTCTTTATCTAAGCTATCATCTACAGTAATTGAATTTTTTAAAGTAAATTCTCCTACCTTTAATCTTTTTAACCCTGACATATATCCTATTGTTCCTAAAGCTTTTGCAATATCAGTACACAAACTCCTAATATACGTACCTTTTGAACAACTTACATTAAATTCTATTTCTTTACTTATTTTATTTATTGCAACAAGCTCTATACTATATATTTCTATCTCTCTTTTAGGAACTTCAACCTTTTCTCCTCTTCTTGCATATTCATATAGTTTTTTGCCTGCTACTTTTATCGCAGAATACATTGGTGGCCTTTGCTCTTGTTTTCCTACAAATTCTTTTAATACCTTCTCTATATTTTCTTTTAACCAAATACTATCATCTACTTCTTTTTTTTCAAGCACATTTCCTTCTGCATCCATTGTATCTGTTTCTATTCCTAATTTTAATGATACTTCGTATTCTTTATCATGATTTATTAAATATTTTGAACACAATGTTCCTTTACCAATAAGTAGTGGTAATACTCCTGTTGCTAAAGGGTCTAAAGTACCAGTATGGCCTACTTTTTCTTTTACTATTCTTCTTACTTTACTCACAACATCATGTGATGTACATCCTTTTGGCTTGTTTACTATTATTATTCCATCCATATTTTTACCTAAATCCTATCAAAATCCTTATCTAATATTTAACAAAACCAAATTATTATGTTATATGCAATAATTTGGCTTTGTTTTATTAATAAATTTACCTATATTTTATTCTTCTACTAATATTAAGCCCCCTGAACTTTCTTGTAATTTATATCCAGGTCTTAAATTATATTCAAAAATAGTTTCTTCGGCAAACTCTTCCATATTAGCAAAATTCAAAAATCCATTATAAAAATCAAATACACACTCCATTCCTGCTAAATCACTAGAACACTCTATATTATTTATTTTAGGGTTGTTTGTACTTACAGCTTTATTTATATCTCCTATTGTCAAATGTATGTCACCGCTATCATTAGATATCCTTACAGTATTTACTACACCACTATTTATTACAGCTATTCCCCCTGCAGAGAAATCTATCTCTTCAATTTCTGCATCATTAATTATATACTTTCCTATTTCTCCAGATGGATATCCTGCTAATTTACCATATTTCCCTCCATTTATTGTTACAATTCCATTTCCCTCAGTTCCTTCACATGTTATACCATCTATTTCACAATTATTTATTGTAACATTTCCTGGAATAATATTAGTTATTGTTGCTCTCAGTTTTCCTGATGAACTTGATGATTGTAAAATAACATCATTTAAAGTTAAATTTCCATAATTAGTTATTAACCCCAATGCATTTTTTCCTGTAATTTCTCCTCCGCCTTCAATTACTACATTTTTTTCTTGATTTATTCTTATCAATTGATTAAAATTTAATTCTTTATTATTTGTATTTATAGTTATATTTTTATCTATTTCCACTGCAAGCGTTCCTGTTATATCCGTCTCTTTTTCTTTTACATCAGCTATTACTTGAATTGTAGAACCATCTTTTGCAGCACTTACTGCTTCAGCTAATGTATTATAATATGTTTCATTATCTAACAAATAATATCCAAGCCTCTCTGCTGCTATCTCTAATTTTATTAACCACTCCTCTTCTTGATCTGTTACATTATCTGGTTTATACTTTAATTCATTATCTTGTATTACAAATTTATTTTCATCTCCATCTTCTATATCCGCTATTATTTCTTTTATCTTTTCTGGATCTGTTATATAAATTGTATCCGTACTATTATCATTTTCATCTTCTTGTATCAAATATTTATTAACACTCTCTTCGTACTTTCTTATTTTTGTTGCATATGCACTATATTTAGCATTATTTACTATTCCATCATCACTTGTTAATTCACCTATTGTTATCCCTGCTAAAATAAGCAAAACGATAATTGTTACTATTAATGCAATTAACGTTATTCCTTTCGTATTTTTTAATAAAAATTTCATTTTTTATTTCTCCTTTATCTTAAGTAATCTTATTACTTCATTATCATAATATCATTAAGAATCAAAAATAACAATACTTTTAATAAGATTTTTGTTCAAATTTCTATTTTAATTGTCAATATTTAATAAATTTTTATAAACTCAATTAGCAAAAAACAAAGTTAAATTAACATTTATAACCTAACTTAGACAATTTTATATTTTTGACATAAATGTGTTAATAGGGACGTTTCTATTTGCGACATTTATGTGTGCAAACGAAACGTCCCAAACGCGACATTACAAATATTTTCTTACTTCTTTTAAAAGTTTTTCTTTAACTTGTTCTACATCTCCCTGAACTAAAGCACCTGCAGCTCTCGGGTGTCCTCCACCGCCAAACATTAAGCATACATCTGAAACATTAACATAGCTTCCAGAACGCATAGAAACCTTATAAGAATTTTCATTATCTTTTTGTCTAATAAATATAGAAACCTCAACACCTTCAATACTTCTTCCTATATTTACTAATCCTTCATGGTCTCCTTCTTCTGCATTTACTTCATTCATATCTTTTTGATTAATATATGAAAAAGCAACTTTTCCATCTTCAAGCAATTCCATTCTATCCATTACTCTTTTTTGTAGTTCAAAATTAGCCTTTGTTTTTGTTTGAAGTGTTCTTCTACAGATATCTGCTATATTAACACCTTTTCTTAATAGCTCTGCTGCATATTCAAATGTATCTGCTGTTGTTGCAGGATATTGGAATCCTCCTGTATCTGTTATAATTCCTGTCATTAAGCAAGTTCCAATATTAACATCTATATCTATTTCATAATAAGAAAGTATTGCAAGTAAAATTTCAGAACACGCTGGTGCCACTGGATTAACATAGTTTATATCACCATACATGTTATTACTTCCATGATGGTCTATTACAATTGTTTTTTTAGCATTTTCGAAATATTCTCTATTATCCAACCTTTTAAATGTTGCACAATCTAAGCTTATTGCTAAATCATATTCTTCTATACTACTTTCTGATTTTATTTCATTTACATTTGGTAAAAAATCAAAAGTTCTTGCATATGATGTCATAATTAAATCTGCTTTTTTACCTAACTTTTCTAGAGCAAGAAGCATTCCCAAACTACTTCCAATTGCATCTCCATCTGGTGTTTCATGAGTTAATATAACTATTGTATTTGCTTTTTTTATTTCTTCTAAAATTTCATCTAATGTCATTATTTATTCTCCTCTTCATCATTTTCATCTTTTTTTGGCATTATTTCTTTTAGTATCTTATCAATTCTTTCTCCATATTCCATAGAATCATCTAACTCAAATATAATTTCTGGAGTATTTCTAAGATTTACCCTTCTTGCTAGTTCACTACGTATAAATCCTGATGATTTTTTTAGAGCTGCTAATGTTTGTTTTATATCTTTTGAATTTAAGATACTTACAGCTACTTTAGCAAACTTTAAATCATTTGTAACTTTTACTTTAGTTACACTTATCATTCCTGTTGCATTTGGATTTTTTAATTTATAATTAATAATCTCACTTATCTCTTTTTTGTATTGTTCATTTATTCTTTCTAATCTGCTTTTACTTTCTGGCATTTTTAATTCCTCCTTTATAGAAAGAGTATTTTTTATCTTTTTATTTCTTCCATAATGTAAACTTCTATTTGGTCTCCTTCTTTAATGTCATTATAGTTTTCAATTTGCATTCCACATTCAAAACCTTTTCCTACTTCTTTTACGTCATCTTTAAATCTCTTAAGTGTTGCTAATTTTCCATCATGAATAACTACGTTATCGCGGATTACTCTTACTCCTGCATTTCTTTCTACTTTTCCTGATAATACATAAGCACCTGCAATTGTTCCAACATTTGATATTCTAAATGTTTGTCTAACTTCTGCATTTCCTATAACCTTTTCTTCATATTTAGGTTCTAGCATTCCCTTCATAGCATTTTCTACATCTTCTATTGCTTGATAAATTACAGAATATTGTTTGATTTCTACTTCATCTTTTTTAGCTTCTTCTTTAGCAACATTATCAGGTCTTACATTAAACGCAATTATAATAGCGTTTGAAACTTTAGCAAGTGTAACATCTGATTGATTTACTCCACCTACTGCTGCATGAATTACTTTTACTTTAACTTCTTCATTTTCAAGTTTTTCTAATGATTGTTTAACAGCTTCAACAGAACCTTGTACATCTGCTTTTACAATTAAGTTTAATACTTTTAATTTTCCTTCTTCCATTTGACTAAATAAATTATCTAATGTTACTTTTGATACTTGGTTAATTGCTTTTTCTCTTGCTTGACGTTTTCTTCTTTCTATTAGGTGTTTAGCAACTTTTTCATTTTTAACTTCATAGAATGTATCTCCTGCTTCTGGAACTTCTGTTAATCCCATAATCTCTACTGGTGTAGATGGTCCTGCTGATTTTACAGATTTTCCTTTATCATCTTTCATTGCTCTTATTCTACCAATAGAAGAACCAACAACTATAGTATCTCCTACATCTAAAGTTCCTCTTTGTACTAATACAGTCGCGATTGCACCTCTTGTTTTATCTAGTTTAGCTTCAATCACAGCACCTTTTGCTTGTTTATGTGGATTTGCTTTTAATTCTAGCATATCTGCTTCTAATAATACCATTTCTAGTAATTGGTCAATATTTGTACCATTTTTAGCAGAGATTGGAACAAATATAGTATCTCCACCCCATTCTTCTGGTACTAAATCATATGCCATTAACTCTTGTTTTACTTTTTCTGGATTTGCGTCTGGTAAATCTATTTTATTAATTGCTACTATTATTGGAATTCCTGCTGATTTTGCATGGTTTATAGCTTCAATTGTTTGAGGCATTACACCATCATTTGCAGCAACAACAAGTATTGCTATATCTGTAATTTGGGCACCTCTTGCTCTCATTGCTGTAAAAGCTTCATGTCCTGGTGTATCTAAGAAAGTTATTTCTCTACCATTAACTTTAACTTTATAAGCACCAATTGCTTGAGTAATTCCTCCCGCTTCTCCTTCAATTACATTTGTTTTTCTAATTGTGTCTAAAAGTGAAGTTTTTCCATGATCTACATGTCCCATAACAACGATAACTGGTGGTCTTGTAACTAAATCTTCTTCTTTATCTTCTGATTCATCAAATAAGATATCTTCATCTGTTACAACTTCTTTCTTTTTAGCTGTAATTCCAAACTCTTGAGCTATTAAATAAGCTGTATCAAAATCTATTTCTTGATTTATTGTTGCCATTATTCCATAACCCAATAATTTTTTAATTACATCTGCAGTTGTTTTTTTCATTTCTGCAGCAAAATCTTTTACAGTAATATTCTCCGGAATTTCTATCTCTGTAAGTTTAAATATTTTTTGTTTATTTCTTTCTTCATTATTTTGACTTTTTCTTTTCTTTCCTCTTCTTCCACGTTCTGTTGTCAAGTCATAGAAATCTAGCATTCCTCCATCTTGGTCATCAAACATATTAGATAATCTACTTGTTTGTTTTAATGATTTTAGCTTTCCTTCATCAAAATCAGAATTATTTTTATTCCTTCTTGATTTATTTTTCTTTTTATTATTTTCTTCAAATCTACTATTATTCTTTTGTTTGTCAATTCCTCTATTATATTCTCTTACTTGTTCTTTTTCGCCAGTTTCCATTATGTTTTTAATATTTTTTTCTATACCTTTTGCATCAAGTGGTCTTCTTCCAAAACGTCCACCATTTCCATTGTTATTGTTTCTATTATTGTTGTTATATCTATTATTACCATTATTAAAGCGATTATCATTTCTGTTATTTTTATGATAATTTCCATTTTGGTTATTACGGTTATTGTTTCTATTTTGTCTATTATCCTTATTGTCTTTATTGTTTCTAGTTACAATATTATTATTAACAACTTCTTCGTTTTTCTTTTTTTCTTCTGCTTTTGGCTTTGCTTCTGTTTTTACTTCTGATTTTATTTCTTCTCTTTTAACTTCTTTTTCCTTATTGTTTATTTCTGTATTTACTTTTTCTTCTTCTTTAACCTTCTCTTTTTTACTCTCTTCTTTATTAAGTCCAAATAATTCACTTACCGTCATAGGTTTACTTTGCTTATTTCTATAGACAATATTATAATCTTTGTTTTGTTTTCTCTCAACAAAACCAACATTATTTTTCTTTGTCTGTTGCTTTTCCTTCTCTTTTTTCTTTGCTTGCTCATCTTCCTCTGATATAATCACTTCTCTTCTAATAATAACAGGTGCTTTCTCTTCTTTTTTATTTTCAGCTTTTCCTTTATTACTTGCTTGCTTTTCTTTTTTATTTGATTTGTTTTTTCTATTTAAAGCCTCTTCTATTTTTACAGCTTCATCATCCTCTACTCCGCTTAAATGACTTTTTACATCAATTTTTAATTTTTGAGCTACATCTAATACCTCTTTACTGGTTAAGTTAAATTTTTTAGCTATTTCGTATATTTTTATCTTACCCAATAATTTCACCCCCATTATCTATTCTTTGTATTTCATTAGACAAATTTATATCTTCTATTCCTATTATTGCCTTATTTGATTTACCTATTGCTTTACTCAAAATATCTATTTCTCCTTTAACTATTACTGGTATATTATTCTTTTTTGCTATTTTAATAAATTTATCTTTTGTCCTTTCTGATGCATTTTCCGCTATGATAAGCAATCTTACTCTTTTTTTATCAATTCTTTCTTCTACACTATCTGCCCCAAAGCAAACCTTTCTAGCTCTTGCCGCTAATCCAATTAACCCTAATATTTTCTTATTTATCAAGTATTACACCTCTTAATTTCTCATAAATTTCATCAGATATTTTCATTTCAAATACCTTTTCTAATCTTTTAGATTTTATTAACTTATTTAGACATTCTATATTATCGCAAATATAAGCTCCTCTACCTGGCATTTTACCTGTTCTGTCTATGCTTATTTCTCCTGATTTATCTTTTACAATTCTTATAAGTTCCTTTTTACCTTTTTTTACGTTACAACCCATACAAGTTCTTTCTGGTGGTGTTCGCATATTATCTCCTTCCTTATTTTATGTTACGTTTTTTATTTTATTCTGACTTATCTTCTTCGACTTCGTCTTTTGCTTCTGTTTCATTTTCCTGTTTTTCCATAAGCATATTTCTAAATTGTGTTTCAGATTTTATATCTATTTTCCATTCTGTTAATTTTGCAGCTAGTCTTGCATTTTGTCCTGATTTTCCTATTGCTAAAGATAATTGATTATCTGGAACAATTACTTGTGCAAATTTTTCTTCAGGTTTTACATCTACTGCTAATACTTGCGCTGGAAGTAAGCTTGCTGCAATATATATTGATGGATCTTCATTCCATTCTATCACATCTATTTTTTCACCATTTAGCTCATTTATAATATTTTGTATTCTGACACCTTTTTGCCCTACACAAGAACCAACTGGATCTATATTTGGATCTGGTGAATATACCGCAACTTTACTTCTGTACCCAGGATCTCTAGAAACACCTTTTATTTCTATCACACCTTCATATATTTCTGGTATTTCAAATTCTAATAACTTTCTTACAAAGTCTGGATGACTTCTTGATACAATTACCTGTGGAGCTCCCTTTTGTTCTTTTTTAACATCTAAAACATAACCTTTTATTTTATCATTTACTCTATAATGTTCTGTTGGTATTTGCTCTTTTGTTGGCATAACACCTTCTAATTTTCCTAAATCCATTACAACTATATTTTTATCTGCTTTTTGAATTATCCCTGATACTATTTCACCTTTTCTATCATTAAATTCATTATATACAATTTCTCTTTCTAATTCTCTAAGTTTTTGTATTATTACTTGCTTTGCAGTTTGTGCTGCTATTCTACCAAAATTTCTTGGTACTATTTCTATATCTATAGTATCTTCTAAACTTAAGTCCGGATTAATTTTTTGTGCATCTTCTAAACTTATCTCAAGCTCTGGATTTTCAACTTTTTCTACTACTTGTTTTACTGAAAAAATATGTGTTGCTCCTGTTTTTCTATCCATTACCACCTTTACATTTTCTAAAGAATCAAAATTTCTTTTATACGCTGTAACTAATGCTGTTTCTATTGCATCCAACACATAATCTTTACTAATTCCTTTCTCCTTTTCTAATTCTTCTAAAGCCAATATTAATTCTTTGTTATTAATTGCTGGTTCTTCTTTTTCCTTCATTTTTCCAATTCCTCCTTACCAATTATAAACAGTTTTTATTTGTGCTATATTTTTTCTTTCTATTTCTATTTTATTATCTTCTGATTCTAAGACTATTTTATCTTTATTAAAGCTTTTTAATATTCCTCTATGTTCTTTTTTACCTAAATCATCTTTCTTAAATAATTTTACATTTACTTCACTTCCTATATTATCTTCTAAATGTTTATCTTTTCTAAGTATTCTTTCCACTCCCGGTGAAGATACTACTAAAAAATAACTTTCTTTTATAAAATCTGCAGAATCAATTAAAGGATTTATCTCATTATTTACTTTTTCACAATCATTCAAATCTATTCCTTTAGAATTATCTATAAAAATATTTAAATAATAATCTTTTCCTTCTTTATTATATTCTACATCATAAAGTTCATATCCTAAATCTTCTACTTTTTTCTTAATTAAGCTTTCTACTTTTTCTTCTACTTTTGCCAAAGTATCACTCTCCCTTTTATACTAATCAAGAGTGGGATTTGCTCCCACTCTTCTGTCTTTTTCCTGGTTACCTATATTATTATACCCAATTTATGGCAAAAATGCAAGCTTTTTATGATTTTTTTTATAAGCTCCTGTTTTTTTCCTCCGTCCCCAAAAACAGGAAAATAAAAATATAACAAACCTAAATTGTTGTTTTTGAGTTTTTACATAATTTTATTTAAGCAGCTCTTTTCGTGAGCTACCCACCGTCTAAAGCAAGTGGGATTGTGGTAGCTTTAATTTCAATTGTCATTGTTTCCAGTAGATGTACTGCTATTTCTAGGTTTGTACTAAAGATTTCTTTTATATATTTCCTTGAATATTTTAAACTTTCCATAATTTAAAGGTTGGCATTTAGCCAACCTTGTTTTATAATTATTAGTTTCTTTCTTCTTGCAATCCTGCATCTGCTATCTTTATATTTCTTACATGATTTATCTTTTCCCATGTTGTTTCTCTCTTGAATAAACATTTAAAGTTTATTAAAAGCCATGAACCCATAAATAATGGATAGCAAAGAAGTCCTTTAATCATAGGTTTTATTGGTCTTCTATCTAAGAACATAGCTATTGCTGCCGTACCTATTGGTAATAAAAATGTTGGTACTAAATATCTTATAATATTTTCTATAAGTTCTGCTTGTGTCATTCCATCACCAGCATACATCAAGAAGTTTGTCAATAATAAACCTATTGTTATTATAAACATTGGTATACTTCCAACAATATATAGCAATCCGTCAAAGTTCATCATTGTTTTATTTTCTTTTGCTGCTACAGCTAAATCCTTAGTGTATTCTTTTATACATTGCATATGTCCTACTGTCCACCTACTTCTTTGAGACCAACTTTGTTTAAAACCAACTGGTTGTTCATCATATACTATTGCATCTGTTGCCCAACCTAATTTTTTACCTTTTATTATTCTTTTTAATGAGAATTCTATATCCTCTGTTAATGTTACTGTATCCCAACCTTGTGGCTTTATTACATCAAATTTTACCATAAATCCTGTACCATTTAATAATGGTGATAACCCTATATTATATCTTGCTAAATGATAAAATCTGTGCATTGTCCAATAGAATAATGCATATCCTGCTGTAATCCAACTATCTGTTGGGTTTTTAATATCTCTGTATCCTTGTACTACGTCTTCTCCTTGACAAAGATGTTTATTCATATTTTTTATAAAATTAGGATCTACAATATTATCCGCATCAAATACAAAGAATGCATCATAAGGAGCATCTTCTTTTATTTTTTGTTGTAAAAACCAATCTAGTGCATAACCTTTTGTTTTTTTACTAGGATTAAATCTTTCATAAACAATTGCTCCTGCATCTCTTGCAATTTTTGCTGTATTGTCTGTACAGTTATCTGCTATTACATAAATATCATATAAATCTTTGTTATAGTTTTGTTCTTTTAAACTATCTATTAAATTTTTTACTACGGCTTCTTCATTATGAGCCGGTATTATTGCCATAAACCTATGATCTTTTTTTTCTTTTAATGGTTTGTCTTTTATTTTTACTAAAGAACATAAACTTACTAAAATGTTATATAGCCAAAATATTGTTATTATCCATACTAAAGCTTCTCTTAGTATATATAAATAATCCATTTTTTTTACCTCTCTTTTTAATAATATTCTAGTTAATATTATTATGCTACATTTATTATTATACTATCAATTACAAATTATTGCAATATTTTCCCATAAATTTTATTATTTTCTTATCAAACCTCTTGTTTTTTTCTTCTCTTAATTGTTTCCTCCATCTTTAAAAACTCTTTGTTCTCTTTTTATTATCACCTAATATTTCATTAATTTTTACTGATTTATTGCACTTTTTATATTTAATATGTTATAATTATTATTAGAGATATTAATTTCAAAATACAAAAAGGGGAAATTTATGAAAGAATATTTAAAAGATTTAATGGAAAATGATAAGGAATTTCAAGAAATTATTAATCCATTAATCACAAATGAAACAGTTTTACAGATGAAAAATTTTAGACAACATTATGAAACCACATGTTTTGACCATTGCTATACAGTTGCATATCATTGCTATTTAATTTGTAAAAAATATAATTTAGATTATAAATCTGCCACTAGAGCAGCTATGCTTCATGACCTATTTTTATATGATTGGAGAAAAAGACAACCTAATAGAAAAGGGCTCCATGCTTTTACTCACGGAAAAACTGCTTGTAAAAATGCATGTAAACTATTTGTTTTAAATGAAAAAGAAAAGGATATGATAATAAAGCATATGTGGCCAGTTACAATTGAATTTCCTAAATCATTAGAAGGATTCATTTTAACTTTTGTAGATAAATATTGTGCAACAAGTGAAAGTTTTGAAGTTTTAAAATCAAGATTATTTATGAAAAAAGCCTTCCGTTATGCTTATGTATTTTTAAGTTTAATCATTATAAGATTTTAAATATATATAATATTAAAGAGAGTTACCTCTCTTTTTATTTAACTTTTTTATATAAATCTTTTATATTTGAGATATAGATAGACAAAGTATATCCCCTAGTGGTCTAATTAGTCACTAAGGGATTTTATTAACTTTTTTGCTTTGATGTATCTGACCATCTTAGCATTTTTATATCTTTATATTTACTTAAAACTTCTTTATATTTATCATATTCTTCTTCCCACAGTTCGTTTGGAACATTATCAAAAGCTTTAAATATTTTATCTGCTTCTGATAAATAAACAATCTGTTCTTGTGGAGACATATTTTCATATTGTTTTGCAAATTTATATAATTTGTCAAGCATCTGATTTGCTTCAATAAATGACCAAAAATCTTTTACTTTCATTCCGAATAATTTTATCTGTAATACAGCATAAGCTACTAATGCAAATATAATAAATACTAATATATATATTACTGCCAATATTGCTGTCATTTTTTCACCTCTCTATTTTTTTCCTTTTGTACTTTTTTATTATAGCACTTATTATATTTTTTTGCAAATATAATTTTAATGTGGTTTTTATCAATTTTATGTGATATAATTATAATTGTTTATTTTCATATATTCATTTTTTGAAAATAAACTATTAAAAACAATAACTATTAGGAGCATTTGTAAAATGGATAATCATGAAGAAAAATTTATTATAACAAAAAAAGCTGGAATTTTAGGTATAGCTCGGAAATATATTTTTATTAATTATAAAAGCAAGTATAGGATTTCTATCTAGAAGTCAAGCAATGATAGCAGATAGTTTTAACAGTGCTGGTGATATATTTGCATCTCTTATGACTTTCATAGGGAATCGTATTGCAAGTGTGCCAAGTGACGAAGACCACAACTTAGGTCATGGAAAAGCTGAATATATTTTTTCTATGTTTATTAGTATTGCAATGATATTAGTTTCAGCAAAATTACTTTTTGATTCAGTATCAACACTAATATCAGGAGAACAACTTTCTTTTTCATGGTTCTTAATATTAGTATGTATAATTACAATAATAACAAAATTATGCTTATATCTATATACATATTCTGCAAATAAAAAGCATCCAAGTATTTTGCTTGAAGCTAACATGAAAGACCATAGAAACGATTGTGTTATTACTATCTTTACACTAATTTCAATTGTTTTAACTCTTTTTGACATATATTGGTTTGACAGTGTTGTGGGTATAGGTATTTCTTTATGGATATGCTATACTGGAATTACAATTTTTATTGAAAGTTACAATGTATTAATGGATATTAGTATAGATAATAAAACAAAAGATCTAATATTAGAAATAGCTCATAGTTATAAGGAAATTCAAGATGTAAAAGGCATTGTATCAACTCCTGTTGGAGATAAATATTTAGTTTTTATTACAATTGGATTAGATGGAAATATGACTACTTTTAAAAGTCATTCTTTAGCAGATGAATTAGAAAAATCTGTTACAAAACTTGACAATATATATAAAACTATTGTGCATGTTGAACCACAATAATTAAGAGGAGCCTTAAGCTCCTCTTTGATTTGGACTCATCATTTGGCCTTCCAATTCTTCGTCTATTTGTTCTATCACTTTTTCTGGTTTTTGCTCTATATCCTTGTTTTGCTCTTCCAAATACATTTCTTTCGCATGTTCTTTATCAGGGCTTCCATCATCATTATAAAATCCCCATCTTACAGCTAGCTCATCAAATGTTAATTCTTTCCCATTTTCTAAAAATATTTTATCTCCTACATGGATATGTGATTTTGTTTGTAAGTCCCCGTCTACATCTCTCTCATCCATTTTAGCATCACCTATAGGATGTCTCTTTGCCTCTTCCAAATTCATTTCCACAGTATCTTCACCATTTTGTTCATATTCCCCTATTATACTTCTTGTACTTGTGTCTGTAGCAAAAAAAGTATTTTCTCCTCTTAGTTGAACGCCTATTGTTTCTGTAGAATCCCTTGCTTCTTCTCCTATATTTATCTCAATTCTCCCCATTTCTCTATTATCAATTTGTATAATTTTTGAACCAAATTGATATTCACTTAAAACTGCATCCTTTTCTACTCTTCCCTCAGAATCTACTTGGTAACTCTCTTTGGTTGGATCATTTCCTGCACTATCTCTTTTCTCTAAATTCGGAATATATCTTGATAATGGCTCTATTTTTCCATCTTTTCTAATTGCTACAAGTGAATATCTAGTAGTCGAATTATCATATTTCTCTCCTTTTTCGTTTTTTAACTCACTCATTTGATCTGATTCAATAACACCAATTCTATCAACAGTCTGTGGAAGTCCTAACCATTTTCTTACATCATGCATATCATTAGCTCTTTCATCTAAATCAACAGATTGTTTTATAGTTATATCTTCTTCAGTTGATGATGTTTTATCTTCTTTTTCATTCTTTCCTCTATTTGCATTTTTATCATTTTTTTCTTCAAATCTATCTTCGCAATCTATTTTTGCTACACTTATGCTCTTAACTTTTTCTTTTCGTTTTCCAAATTCTCTCATATATGTATCAATTTCTGAAGACAATTGACCTTCTCTTTCTATCTCTTCTCTTGGTAATTTATTTATTGAATCTTTTATTTGATTTATCAATTCATTATCAAGCGTATTTTGTAACATTAAAATATTATCTTCCATAACATCTGTATCTAATACCCCAATTTTTGTATCTTCTAAATAATATTCATATAAATCACCTCTTCCAGGCTTTTTTATAACTGTTATTGCTATTTTTTCATTGTTTTCTAGATTAATTAACATATAACCATCCCCTAAATAATCTTACCAATTAAATCATAACTATTTACTTCTATAATTTTACAATTTATAAATTTATTAATCATTTCACTTTCTCTTAATTTACCATCATTTTTTATATACACTAATCCATCTATATCAGGAACATTTTCAATTGTTCTTCCAATATAATATTTACCATCAAAAGAAACATTTTCTATTAAAACTTCGTAAATTTTTCCTATTTTTTTCTCTAAATTCTCCTTTGAAATTTTTTGCTGCTCCTTCATTATTTTATTATATCTTGAAGTTTTAGTATTTCCATGAATCTGTTCAGGAAGTTTTGCTGCTGGAGTTCCATCTTCCTTAGAATATTTAAATACTCCTAATTTATCAAATTTAACTTTTTTAACAAACTCTAAAAGTTCATCAAACTCTCCTTTTGTCTCTCCTGGAAATCCCACAATTAAACTTGTCCTTAATGTTACCTCAGGTATTTTATTTCTTATTTTAGTAATTAATTCGGTTATTTGTCTTTTATTTGTTCTTCTATTCATTCTTTTTAAAACATTATTTGATATATGTTGAAGTGGAATATCAAAATATTTTGCAATTTTAGGATTATTGGCTACTACATCTATTAGTTCATCAGTTATCCCTTCTGGATAACTATATAAAAATCTAATCCATTTTATATCTTCAATTTTACTAATATCAACTAATAGGCTTGCAAGTTTACTTTCCCCATATATATCTATTCCATATTTTGTAGTATCTTGAGCAATTATAATTATTTCTCTTATTCCTTTTTCTGCTAGTCTTTTAGCTTCTTCTATAATATCTTCTTTTTTTCTACTCACAAAAGGTCCTCTTATATATGGTATAGCACAATATGTACACCTGTTACTACAACCTTCACCTATTTTTAAATAAGCATAATTTTCCCCTGTGGTTATCGTTCTATTTAAATATTCATCTTGAATAAACATAGGCATTGGTGGAATTTCAGATATTTTTGTTATTTTCTTTGTTTTTGATTTCTCTACAATATCCTTTTTTACTAAATCATTTATTTTTCTCCAAAGGATATCATATTCATCCAACTTTATCCATAAATCTACTTCTGGAAGTAATTTTATTAATTCATCATAATATCTTTGAACTAAACATCCCATTACTATCAAATACTTACATCTTTTCTTCTTATATTCTGCCATTTCCAATATTGTATTTATTGCTTCTTCTTTTGCAGAATCAATAAATCCACACGTATTAATAACTAATATATCTGCTTTTTCTTCATCATTTACAATATCATAATTATGTTCTTTAAACTTTCCAATTGTTATTTCAGTATCTATCAAATTCTTACTACATCCAAGCGATATAAATCCTACGTTCATTTCTTCCTTCTTTCTTTGGAACAAATAAGACCTGTCCCTAAAATTATCACTCTTTATGACTACATATATGTTTTCTTGTCATTTCCATTAAATCTAACTTTGTAAATCCTTCTACTTGTGTTTTTGTTCTATCTTTCTTCAGTTCCTCTTTTAATATTTCTTCTATCTTTTTCTTATGTTCATCATTTAGCATATCTATATAGTCTATAATAATTATTCCACCAGTATCTCTTAATCTTATCTGTTTTGCAATTTCTATAGTAGCTTCTCTGTTTACCTTAAATATTGTTTGTTCTAAATTCTTTGATCCTATATATTTCCCTGTATTTACATCAATTGCTGTTAACGCTTCTGTTTTATCAATTGTAATAAACCCTCCACATCTAAGCCATACTTTCCTTTTTTTTGATTTTTGTATTTGTTTTTCTATATCATATATATCGAAAATATTCTCTTTCTCTTTTAACTCTACCTTTATATTCTTATCTTTGAAACTGTCTTTCAATATCTTCTCAACTTCTTTTTGTTCTTCTTTTTCGTTTACTACTATTTTAGTAATATTATTTTCTATTAAATCTATTAATATTTTTTCTAAGATATTTTCACTTTTATATAATAGCCTTGGTTTATTATCATTTAAATTAGTATTCATTTTAAGTATTTTTTTCCATTTTGATTCAATATTTTTTATATCTTCTATTATTTCCTGTTCTTTTCCTTCTGCTGAAGTTCTAATTACTGCTCCGTTATTTTTACTTAAATTATTCTTTACTAATTTTATAAGTCTTTTTTGTTCTTCTTTATTTTCTATTTTTTGTGAAATTGTTACTATATCTGTATTTGGCATTAAAACAATATATTTGCTAGGTAAATTTATATGTGTAGACACTCTTGCTCCCTTTTGTTCATTACTATCTTTTTTAACCTGTACCAATATTTTTTGATTTGGTTTTACTACATCTTTTATGTTGACATTTAAATTAACTTTTTCCTTTGTTTCATCAACTTTAGGGAAAATATCTTTCAAGTGTATAAAACTATTCTTTTCTGTCCCTATATTTACAAAGGCAGACTGCATTCCTTCTATTACATTTTTAACAATTCCTACGTATATATTTCCTTCTTTTCTGCTATCTTCATTGTCATTATCATAATATTCTACCAATATTCCATTTTCTACTAAAGCTATTTCTTTTTTATCATTATTTTTTCGTACAAATATCTCTGTCATTTCAACCTTCCTTTTTATTAAATTTATTCATTGCATTATCTACTCCTTGCTTTATTATCTCAATTGTAGCATCTTTTGCAAGAGTTGTAGATCTATCTAATATTTCTTTTTCTTCTTCTGGTATTGGACCTATTACATATTTTATAAAGTCACCATCTTCTGGTTTTCCAATTCCAATCCTTATTCTTGGAAATTCTGTTCCTAAATATTTAACAACTGATTTCATTCCGTTATGAGAACCAGGGTTTCCCTTTTTTCTTATTTTAATAGTTCCTAAATCTATATCTATATCATCATAGATAATTATTATATCATTATTCTCTATTTTGTAGAAATCAACAACCTCTTTTACACTTTCTCCACTTAGGTTCATAAAAGTCTGTGGCTTTAATAATATTACTTTTTCTCCTTCTATTACTCCTGTTCCACATAACCCTTTAAATTTCTTTTTGTTTACTCCTATATTATATTCTTCAGATATTTTATTTATTGTATCAAATCCCATATTATGTCTTGTATTCCTATAATCTTCTTCAGGATTTCCAAGTCCTACTATTAAATACATTATCTTTCTCCTAAAATTTATTTTTTACTTATCTATTTTACCTTGTTTTTTATATTTTTTCAAGTCTTTTAAATGCTGTTTTTGGGGACGGAGGAAAAAAACAGCACCAAAAAAGCACCAACAAAGGTGCTTCTTACTTTTTATTATTCTGCTGATTCTTCTGTTTGCTCTGGAGCTTCATAAGCTTCTAAGATAGCTTTTTGAATTTTTTCTCTAGTTTCAGCATTGATTGGATGAGCTATATCTTTGAATTCTCCGTTTGGAGTTTTTCTGCTAGGCATAGCTATAAATAATCCATTTTGGCTTTCGATAACTTTAATATCATGAACTGCGAATTCGTTATCGAATGTTACAGAAGCAACAGCTTTCATTCTGTTCTCTGAATTTACTTTTCTTAAACGTACATCTGTGATTTGCATTTTGCGTGCACCGCCTTCCTTAAGTTTTAATTTTTTTGTACATACCGTTTAATCTTATGTACAATTATATTATTCTTCATAAAAAAATTTTTTCCTTCTTTTTTTTACAAAAAATTTAATTTTATTTGTTTTTTTCTTTATATATTGTAACCATTTTTTTATTTTTTTAATATATTATATTAGATTTTTATCTAAATACTTGAAATTTTAAGAATATAATTATATAATTTGTTATCATAAAAGGAGTTGTGTATTTATGCCAAATATTGAACATATAAAAAAATATAAAAATATACATATGATTGGAATCGGTGGAATTAGTATGAGCGGGATTGCTGCTATTCTTCAAAACTGGGGATTTAATGTAACAGGTTCTGATGCTTCTGATTCTGAAGCAGTGCAATTATTATTAAAAAAAGGAATTAAAGTTGTTATAGGTCATAATATCGAAGATGTTGCAAATTCTGATGTTGTGATTTATTCTGCTGCAATAAAACAAGATGATCCTGAAATGCTAGAAGCAAAAAGATTAGGTATTCCAACAATAGAAAGAGCTGATTTTTTAGGTGAAATCACACGTTGTTATAAAGATACTATTTGTATTTCAGGAACACACGGTAAAACAACTACAACATCTATGATTTCTCTTTGCTTTTTAGAGGCTTTAAAAGATCCTAGTATTCAAGTAGGTGCTTTACTAAAACCTTTAAATGGCAATTATAGAGTTGGAAATAGTGAACATTTTATAATCGAAGCATGTGAATATGTTGAAAGTTTCTTGAAATTTAGCCCTAAAGCTGAAATTATTTTAAATATTGATAATGACCACTTAGATTATTTTAAAACTTTTGATAATATAAAAAATGCATTTATTAAATATGTTAAATTACTTCCAAATGATGGTATTTTAGTAACAAATGCTGATGACAAAAATTGCTTAGATTTACCAAAATATACTGGAGCAAAAGTTTATACATATGGAATAGATAATCAAGATGCTGATTTTACAGCTAGAAATATTGCTTTTGATGATGATGGTTTTCCAGAATTTGATGTATATTATAAAAAAGAATTTTTCTTGAAATTAAAACTTTCTGTACCTGGACGTCATAATGTTTTAAATGCTTTAGCTTGTACAGCACTATGTACAGAATATGGTATTGAAAGAAAAGATATAGAAATTGCATTAGAAAGATTTACAGGAGCACATAGAAGATTTGAATTTAAAGGAAAAATAAATGGAACATCAAGTGTTTATGATGACTATGCACATCACCCAACCGAAATAAAGGCAACATATAATTCATTATCAAATAAAAAATATAATAAGTCTTGGGTTGTTTTCCAACCACATACTTATAGTAGAACAAAAACTTTATTAGATGATTTTGCAAATGCTTTAATTAATTTTGACCATATTATAGTTTTAGATATATATGCTGCAAGAGAAAAAAATACATATAATATTTCTTCGAAAGATTTGGTAGATAAAATTAAATCTTTGGGAAAAGACGCAAAATATATTCCTAATTTTGAAGAATGCGTAAAATACATAAAAGATAATATAGAAAAAAATGATATAGTTATAACATTAGGTGCAGGTACTGTAACTGAAATTGGACCAATGCTTGTTGATTAAGAGCAGAAGATTTATTTCTTCTGCTTTTCTATTAGCTTTTTATAAATTTCTTTCATCCAAGCTTCATTTGATACTTCTATTGCTTTATCAATATCTACCCATTTAACTCCACTATTTTCATCTTCTTTTATTCTTAATTCTTCATTTTCATCCGCTTCTAATAAATATGTAACATTTAAATGTACATGTGAAGATACATACTTTCCTCTTTTTACATGTCCATTAACACATATTATTTCCAAAGAGAAAATATCATTTTTTATAGGTCTTACATTTTTTATTCCTGTTTCTTCTTTTACTTCTCTTAAAGCTACATTTAACAAATTACTGTCACCATCACTATGTCCTCCTGTCCATGCCCATGATTTATAAATATTATGGTATATCATTAATACTTTTGTCCTTTCTTTATTTAGTACCCAACTTGATGCAGTAAAATGTCCAAATTCATTTTTTCTTGTTAATACATCATCAAATGTATCTATATATTTTAGAATAACACTCTTGTCTTGTTCTTCTTGTTCGTTATATGGTTCATATTGTTCTATTTCTTTTCTTAATTTATCCATTCCTTCCATTGTTTTTCCTTCTTTCCGGTTTTCCCCCTATTTTCTTTTTATTTTTTCTTTATTATACTATTTAAGGCAAGAAATACTTCCTGCCTATACTTATTTATAATTTTTTATTACTCTTCTGGTTCTACTAAGCCATAATTTTTACCATCTTTTAATTTATGTACAACATTTACTTTTCCTGTTTCTACATTTATAAATGCTAAGAAATTATGTGTAGGTTTTTCTTGTAATTTCAATACTGCATCTTCTGGAAGCATTGGTTTAATTTCATAATAAGATGTTTTTATTATTTCGTTTTCTACCTCTGTATGCTTTGGTTCATTTACTTCCATAGTTTTAAGAGATCCTTCTCTCATCATTTTTTCTTTTTTAGTTTTTGTTTTTCTAATTTGTCCTTCTAAAATATCTATATCTTTATCTATTGATGCATACATATCCTTATCCTCTGTTACTGCTCTATATTTTTCTCCTTTCGCTGTTACATAAATTTCAGCAATTTGTTCTGTTTTTTCAGTTCTTAAAGTAACTTCAGCTTCTGCATCTTCAAAATATTTATCAATTCTGTCTAATTTTCTTTCTACATAATCGTTTATTGCTTCTGTTATCTTTAGTTCCTTTCCTGTTATTTTTATTTTCATAAAAATCGCTCCCTTCTCTTTTAAAGTTAAAATTTTAAGTTATATGTTTATTATATCTGTTATTTCTATTTTTTTCAAGTTTTTTAAAATAATTCTTCTAACTTATACTCTTTTTCTAATTTTTGATTAAAATATATCTTTGCTATCAACTTAAATTCCTCTAAAGCCTCATCTTTAATACTAAATGAATATAATTTTTTAGCAGGTGCTGTAATCGTATATATAACTGCACTTTTTGTACTCTCATTCATTTCTAATGCAGATGTATCTTGCTTAGCACAAGCACTACACTTAAATCCATCATCTTTTATACTAAAATATCCTAAATTTTTCTTTTCTTTGCAACCCACACATTCTCTAATATTTGGAGTAAAGCCTAATATGCACAAAAGACGCATTTTAAATACACTTAAAACAAAATCCAAATCTTTATCAGTTTCTGAAATTGTATAAAGTGTATTTAATAGTAATTGTAAAATATTATAACAATTCTGATTTTCATGAGTTACATCTTGAACTATTTTATTTATATGTACAGCATATTTTAATTTATCTAAATCTGTTCGCAAGTTATAAAATATTTCAATTGGTTCTACTGAATTTATATGATATGTACTTGTCCCTTTATACATTAAATATTCTCCAAAGCAAAACATTTGCGTGCCAGCTAAAAGAGCGCTTTTAGGTCTTCTTGCTCCTTTAGCTACACACGAAATCTTTCCAATACCTGGCGTTAACATTGTTAGCATTTTATCAAAATCGCCAAGATTATGTTCAGAGAGTATTATTCCATTTACTTTCAAGTTCGCCATTTTTTTCTATATCCTTTTCTTTATATATATTTTTCTCTATATTTTCTATTTGTTTTAACTCTAAAAACGCATTAATATCTCCTGTATTTTTAAAGGTATCCCATGCTATTTTCTTTATCATAAGCTCACTTCCTTTTTAATTAAAGTTTTTATCTAACTTTAATTTATCTTTTGCTTTTTAATCTCTTTTTATACTGATTTTATTTTTTTTAATTATTATTGTAATTTAAATTTTTTTACAATAGAATTATTATCTTGCCAATCTTCTTTTACTTTTACCCAAGTTTTTAAATTTACTTTTACACCAAAATTTTCTTCCATATCAATTCTTGCTAGCCTTCCAATTCTTTTTAACATTTCTCCATTTTTTCCAATAATAATTCCTTTATGTGAATTTTTTAAGCAATATATTGTTGCTTCTATGTCATATATATCTTCTCCATTTTTGTTTTTTCTTTCTTTCATTTTTTCTACTTCAACATAAATGCCATGTGGCACTTCATCTTGTAATAATTTTAAAGCCTTTTCTCTTATAGTCTCTTCTGCTAGTTGTCTCATTGTTTGGTCTGTATATTCCTCTTTATCATAATATGCAGGACCGAGGTTTTAGGTTCTTTTCTATTTCATTTAAAATTATTTCTTTGTATTTTGAGTCAGTTGCAGATATTGGAATAACCGCTTCAAAATCATATTCTTTACTATATAAATCAATTAATTTTAAAAGTTTTTCTTTTTTTACTAAATCAATCTTATTTATAATTAAAATTGTTTTTGCTTTATCTTCCTTTATTTTTTCTAATATTCTTCTATCTCCTCTACCTATTTCATCACTTGTAGCTTCAATTAAAAACAGCACTAAATCTGCATCTTTTAAACTTGTATACGAAGTATCTAACATAGTCTCACTTAATTTAGTTCTAGGTTTATGGATTCCTGGTGTATCTGTAAATATTATTTGTGAATTTTCTCTATTTACTATTCCTCTAATTGCAGTTCTTGTTGTTTGCACTTTATTTGCAATTGCTGCAACTTTTTCGCCAACTAGTAAATTAATTAAAGTTGATTTTCCTACATTTGTTCTTCCAATTAAAGTTACAAAACCTGATTTAAATTCTTCCATTTTTCTCCTCCATGTCGCTATCTAAGACGTTTCCTTTGCACTCATAAATGTCTCCGTTTGGAACTCATCCTATATTTTATTATACACTTTTTTTATGCTAAATTTGTAGAAACAAATACCTTTTATAATTATTTTTTAATTATTTTTATTTGCTAAGTATTCTACGCCCTTTTCTAGTAAGATTTTTTCTTCATTTTCATTTAATATCTCAAATTTTCTTCCAGTTTGCTCTTTAAAATATTCTACAAACTTTTTCTTTTCATCTTCTTTTAAGTCTTTAAATATTCCTGTTCCATAAATATTGATATCATAATAAACTACATTTAATATTTTTACTCTTTCTATTAATGTATCTATATCTTTTTTATCTAATTTTCCCTCTTTTTTATAATTTTCTTCAAACTTTATTTCTTGAGTCATTATATGTTTTGTTTCTTCTTTATAACATACATCTATATTAGTATTTTTTGAACCAACTTCTACTATAATTCTTTGCATATTTTTCTCCTTCTTCTTTTTTCTTTATATTATATATCATATTTTTTAAAAAATCTCAATCAAAAAAGAAAGCAATTAAATTACTTTCTTTAAAATATCTTATCTCATTTTTATTAAAACAAAATCTAAAAATGATGGCAAACTTGCAAATATGTAGAAAAACTCTAAAAACACTAGCTGTGCTTCTTCTTCTGAACCTTGTGCATAATATTCTACTGGTTCACTAGAAAAGATTTCTTCATCACCTATGCAATTAATTACATATGGGTTTACATCATCTAATCTTTCAAGCATTTTTACTGATTTTTTGTAATCACCCTTTTTATAATACATAATTGACATTGGAAATAGCATAAATGCTGAATCTTCTTTATATTTTTTAAATAATTTTTCACATTTATCAAACTCTTCTAGGAAACAATATAATCCCATTAATTTATATCTAATTCCAATATTGTCATTTTCGCATAATTTTAATAATTCTTCACATTCTTTTATAGCTTCACGATATCTTCCTAAAATCATTAATGTTTCTACTTTAAAATTTCTTGCTCTCATATATGGTCTTGTTTCTAATATTACCCAAAAATCACCTATATTTTCTTCCTCAAAAAAACCTTTATCTTCTAATATTTTTCTTGCTTTTTCAATTGCCCAATCAAGCTTTTTTAATTTATTCATAGGATTTTCTTCCATATTTGCTAAAAATGTTTGTGCATCTATATTATCTGGATAAACTTCTAAAGCTTTTTTTGCTAGTTTTCTAGCTTCTTTTTCTGTTTCTGCTTCATATGCTTCTTCTAATAATTCATCTGATTTATATTCTGGTGTTTCTTCCACATTTTCTAATCCTTTTTCATTATATGAATCAATAAATTTTTCTATTTCTTTATTTATTTCTTCTTCTGTCTCTAAGTTTAGTTTTTCTAAATGTTTGTTTAATTGCTTTAATATTTTTTCTGTTTCCTTCATATAAAAAATTCCTCCTTTTTGAGCATTATAGCACATATTTTTTATCTAGTAAACATTATATATATTTTTTATGTAAATTTTTTATTCATTTTCTTTATACCAGTTAGCAAATTCTTTCATTGAATCAATTGATTTGTATTTCTTTCTATTTTCTCTTTCTTCTTCTGTCATCTGTGCTAATGTTTTTTCATATCCATATGGTTTATATATATACCATAAATCAGACCATTTCTTATCAGTATCATTTCCTAGTATTTTTTCAGATAAAGTTCCTTGATGTTCTCCCATAAATTGATGTAATTCTTTTCCATCATAATATGATAAACATTCTGTAAATTTACAGTTTCTATTTTCTTTTCCTTCCATTAGCTTTAATATTCCTTCTATGCCTATAGTTTCTAAAGAATAATTTACAAACGCTCTTGGAAATCCATTTAGTTCATCTATCCAAAAACCACTATCTAATGATATACATGGTTCATTTACTAATTTATAAGCTTCCATTACTTTATATTTTGAAATATATTTTATATCATCACTTCTAGGTTCTTCTAGTTCGTATTTAAATACTTTAAAATTAACATCTTTTAAATACTTATTAGCAGATGCTATTTTTCCTTTATTATGTGTTACAAATATTACTTCTTTCATTTACAAAACCTCTTTTAAATCTAATAAATCGTTTATTTCGAAACTTGGTTTAATATTAGTATTATTTTCCAATTTTTTCATATTAAACCAACAAGAATCTATTCCATTTTGAATTCCTCCTAATACATCTTTTTCTAATTCATCACCTATTATTAACATATCATCTTTTTTATTAGTATTTATCTTCTTAAAAAATTTATCAAAAAATTCTTTATGCGGCTTCATATAACCCGCTTCTTCTGCTGTAAATATAGTTTTTATATAATTATTAGCTTTTATACTATTTAATTTATCTTTAACAGGTCTTTCTGGTCCATTTGTTACAATATATATTTCGTATTGTTTTTTATTCAAATAATCTAATACTTCTTTAGCATTATTTATAGGGATAATGTTTGTTTTTAAATATTCTATATATTTTTCATTAATTGCCACCGCTTCTTTAAATGTACAATTAAAGTACATTATAAACCTTTGAGCTCTCACCCATGTAGTTTTTTCTTCTAATGTTTTAAATTCATAAGGTCTTTTTATTCTTCCTTCTGCTGTATCTTTCCAATATTTATCATCTAACTTTATAAAATTTTCTAATTTCTCATCTGTTACTTCTTCTTTTCTATCATTTAATATTTTTCTCATTGCATATCTTCTATTTTCATTATCATCAATTAATGTATTATCTAAATCAAATAATAGCTTTTTATATATCTTACTCATTTTTACCTCTAAAATATTTAAAATAATTTATCTTTATAAAGCTCTACTTGCTTTACCATATGTCCAATATTTCCTTCCCCTGCAAATTTTTCCATATCAAAAAAATTTTCATTCTTATCTAGCCAAAATAGCTTATTTATTTCTTCGACTAATCCTTTTTCTTTATTTAATTTTCCAACATATAATTCTAATTCCATATCTGACATTTCATATTGAAAGTTCATTAGATGTGTTAATTTAATATCATCATTAGTTATTCCTGTTTCTTCTTGCAATTCTCTATATGCTGCATGTAATTCATCTTCACCTTTTTCTACTTTTCCACCAACTAAATTAAATTTTCCTTTATAAGGTTCTTTTTCTCTTTTACACATAAGTATTTTATCCTCTTCTTTATTATAAACAAGTATTACATTTAATTTTTTCATATTTTTCTCCTTTTACATTATTTTAACTTTTATTATTTTCTTTTAAATATAAAGTATATTCACTATTATCAAATTCATCTCCATGTCCTTTACCTATTAATTTTATAAATCCAAGTTTAGAATATATATGTTTAGCTATTTCATTTTCATCTTCTACTCCTATTGTAAATTCAGTGTAACCTATATTTTCTAAATACTCTATACAATTATTAATTAATTTTTGTCCTAAACCTTGTTCTCTATAGTCTTTTTCTATCCTAAAAGCTTCCAAATATGCTCTTACACCATTTTGAGCTTCATTTTCTAATTTATTACTTTTATAATTAGCTGTGATTTCTCCAATAATAGTTCCATTATTTTCTAGAATAAATATATCTATTTGCCTTTTTTTAAGTTTTTCCATTTGTATTTTTTTATAATTTTCCCACAATTTTTCGCTTCCTGGAAATAATTTTTTTAATTTATCAAATTCTATTATCTCTATCTTTCTAAATTTCACCGTATCTTCAACTTTCTTTCTTTATTCTTTTAACTAATAATTTATAAACTCTTTAATTCTAAAAAACTAACGTTCTCGATATGTTTACTAAATGGAAACATATCTACTGGCTTTATTGTTTTTATTTCATATTTTTCTTCAAATTTAGCTAAATCTCTAACTAATGTTGCAGGATTACAACTAATATATACCACTTTTTTAGGACTTACCTTTAATATGTTTTCTACACTTTTATTATCTAAGCCTTTTCTTGGTGGATCTACCATAATAACATCTGGAATAATCTTTTTATTATTTATTAAATCATCTAATACTTCTTCTACATCTCCTGAAATAAATTCTGTGTTATCCATTTTATTTATTTTTGCATTTTCTTTAGCATCTTCTATTGCCTCTTCTACAATTTCTATCCCATAAACTTTTTTAGCGTATTTTGCCATAAATAATGAAATTGTACCAATTCCACAATACAAATCAAATACTATATCATTTTTAGAAATATCTGCCGCTTCTACTCCAATATTATATAACTTCTCTGCTTGCACAGGATTTACTTGATAAAATGATAGTGGTGATATTTTAAATTTATAGTCTCCTAAAATATCAGTAATATATCCGTTTCCATGTAGATTAATATTTTCTTTTCCCATAATAACATTAGTATTCTTAGTATTTATATTTTTTACTATTGCCTTTACATTTTGGAATTTTTCTAAAACTTCTTCTACTAATTTCTTTTCTTTAGGTATTTCTTTTCCATTTATAACTAATACTAACATTACTTCATTTGTTTTTAAGCCTACTTTTGTTACAATATGCCTTACTAAACCTTTTCTAGTATTTTCATCATAGACAGAAATATTATTTTTCTTAATAAACTCTAAAACAAACTTTGCTAACTCTTGGCTCTCTTTATTTTGTATTAAACATTCTTTTATTGGTATAATCTCATGTGTTCTATTTGCAAAAACTCCAATTATAGGGTCACCTTCTTTATCTAATCCTACTGGATATTGTGCTTTATTTCTATAAAACAATGGATTTTCCATACCAAGTGTTTCTTCTACTTTTATTTTATTTTTTAAAGTTTTATTTACTAAACTTTGAACTGCATTTTGTTTCATTTTTAAGGTTTCTTCATATTTGATATGCCTTAAATCACAGCCACCACAGCGTCTATAAGTTTCACAGTCACTTTTTACTCTGTATTTTGAAGATTTTATTATTTCTACCGCCTTTCCAAATGCATGTGATTTTAGAACTTTAACAATTAGTATTTTTACTTTTTCACCTTTTATAGTATTTGGTATAAATATTGTAAAACCTTCTATTTTTGCAATTCCTTCTCCTTCAAATCCATTATCTATTATGTCTACTATATACTCTTTATTTTTCTCTACTGGCATATTTATCTCCTACTTTTTTATATAATCTATCATCTCATCTAAATTTTTAGAATCTACAAAGCTAGCACCTTCATTAAAAATCTTAATTAATTCTTCACTACCTTCTTTACCCTTATTATTCTTTTCTAAAACACGACCTACTATTTTTACAATTAATTTTTTATAGCCCTTTAACTTTTTAAAATTAATTCCACCCCTTAAGTAAAATAATTTATCGTTTTCTAAACCATTTGATTTTATTAAAGATTCTATGTAATTATCCTCTTTTGGAAATGCTCCAACTGCACCATAGCATTTTACTTTATATCTATTTCTTACTTTATTTAGTCCTTTAATTGCTCCTGCACATATCCAACCTAAATACACTATCTCGTCTTGTTTATTTAGTTCTTTTTTTGCTTCTTCTAAAGTATAATAAGAAACATTTAATCTTTCAGATAACATCTTAGCATATTCTTTTGTAAAACCTGTTTCACTATTATATACAATTGCTTTAATCAAAATAATCTCCTCCTTGCCTCTTATATAATAACATAAATTAAGAAATGAAACAATTGGGGACAGGTCTTTTTTGTTCCACATTTTAAAATAATATAAAAGTGAGACAAAAGTTATCTTCTCTATTGTCTCACATTATCTATTATTTCTTTTGTTAACTTACTTTTATCTCTTTTTTCTGCAATAAAAACTACTATTCCAACTAATAAAAATGTTAATACATATAATATTACTCCAAACTTCCAATTTCCTTCTACTATACTAGAACCCGCAACTGTAGATGATATCATAGATGGTATTCTTGCAAATGTTGATATTAATATAAATCTTAACGGTTTTATTGGAAGTAATCCGCCTATATATACTAATAAATCTTTTGGTGTTCCAGGAATTAAAAATAATATTAACATTATATATTCTACTTTTTTGGAATTTTTAAGTAATTTGCTATTCTCTAATTTTTTTATTTTTTCCTCGCTACACACACCATACACAAAACTTCTTCCTAATTTCCTTACTGCAAAAAATATTAACGACGTTATCAGAAATACTGATATCATTAAAAATATAAATCCACCAATTGGTCCATAGCACATCCCTGCTAGTATTTCTATTGGCTCTCCTGGAAGTATTGGAAGTAATATTTGCACTCCTTGTAATCCTAATAATATGAGTATTCCAGTAAAACCAGATGATTGTATCTCTTCTTTAAATACTTCCCTTCCTTGAGGATTAAATAATTTTTTTGCCATTGGAAATAAATATATTGTTAAAGCAATTAAAAGTAAAATTGCAACTATTAATACTGCTATTTTTAATGTTTTATATTTTTTCTTATCTCCATTCACTTTTATAACCCCTTTGTTTTTATCTATCATACAATATTATAACAATACTTGAATAGAAAAACAATTTATATTTTCTTAATTTTTTATAAATTTGTAAATATTAAAAATTATTGTTATAATTACTTTGTAATTTTAATTTGTAAACTCTAAGAACTAACTAGTTTTTAAACATTCTCTAACTTGTAGAACATTCTTATATATATTTCATCATATAAATTAATTTTTTTTAATACTGATTTTATATTATGATAATTATCTTCTCTTTTCTCTAAACCTAACAAATTTAAATTTATCTTTGCTCTAGCTTTTATTTTCGTAATTTTCTCCAATTTAATTCTTTTATAATTTTATTTTAAATTTTTCTTATTTTCTTTTTGTAATTGCTTTAAACTCTTTTTAGGCATAGGTAAATTTTCTGGCATAGTTTCGCCCTGCTTCTTTTATAGCTTTTCTAACAATTTTTCCGATATTGTAATGAGTCTCATTTGCACCTTTTTTATTTTGTATATTATCTTTTTTTAGCTTTTGTCAGTAGACTGCATACCTTGTTAATTTATAATCTTTCTGTTTTCTTTTTGCTCCGGATCCTATTTCAACCATTTTGTTTTATCAGTTATACCGGAGTTTTTACAAGCCACTTTTGCTTTTTGTATTAACCTATCAAAATGTCTCCAGTTCTTATAATTTAAAACTTTCATTTATTTTCTTGCATATGTTTTATCTCTTCGAAATTCTTCTTATTATAATTTTCTTCTTTTTCTAATTGTTTCATTTGACATTCTTCTTTCTTTACCAACATAACATATTTAATAAATAAGTTAATATGCCTTTAGAAATTTATTTCTTCAAATAATAATTTAATGAAACTTTTTTATACGGAAATATTAAGAAACAAATTGTTTAAATATAGAAAATAATTATAAGAATCTTAAAATGATTTAATGTTTTAATTATATAGAATTTAATGGTGCGGATGAAGGGACTTGAACCCCCACGCCATTGGCACTGGTTCCTAAGACCAGCGCGTCTACCAGTTCCGCCACATCCGCATATTTAACTAACAATAATAATATTAGCACAACAAACCATGTTTTGTCAAGTGCTTTTTTAAAAATTAAAGTACAAAATAAGTCCACCAATAATTGATATTAAAAAGCCTAATATTTTTAATCCACTAGAACCTTCATTTTGGTCACCAAATCCAAAAAATTTCTTTGTAATAATTCTTGCATCATATATTAAAATTACTCCTACAAGTACCATAATAACTGCTATTAAAGTAATAATTGCTTTTAACATTTTATCTACATCCTTTTTTATTTCTTCTATATAAATATACTATTTTCCATATAAAAAGTCAATAAGTATGTTGCTTCCCAAGAAAATATAAAAAGCAAGTTTTTAAATTAAGCAAATTAACGTAGGGAAATTAAGGGTAGTTAATTTGCTGGTAAGCGAAGCTTGAATTTAAAAACTTGCTCCAAATCCCTGTTGTCTTTACTGTTTTTTTGCTCCGTCCCCAAAAACAGCATTATATTTCAATTCTTTTAGCAAATTTATCTCTAATTAATTCTTTTAACAATTTATTTTCTGGTTTTTCTAATTTTGGATCATCAATTAATATCTTCATTGCAACACTTTGTACCATTTTTAACATATCCACATCTTCAAATAAATTTGCTATTTTAAATTCTGGAAGTCCATGTTGCATTGTACCAAAGAAATCTCCTGAGCCTCTTAACTCTAAATCTTTTTCTGAAATAATGAACCCATCATTTGTCTCACACATAACTTTCATTCTTTTACGTACAGTATCACTTTTTCCTTCAAACTTTAGAATACAGTATGATTGGTAGTCTCCTCTTCCTACCCTTCCTCTTAACTGGTGAAGTTGTGCTAAACCAAATCTTTCTGCATTTTCTATTACCATTATATTGCTGTTTGGTACATCTACTCCTACTTCTATTACTGTTGTAGATATTAATATATCTATTTCTCCATCTTTAAATCTTTCCATTATACTATCTTTATCTTTTTGTTTCATTTTTCCGTGTATGTACTCAACTCTATATTTTGGAAATACTTCTTTACTATATGTTTCATAAATTTTTTCTACAGATTTTAAATCCATTTCTTCATTTTCTTCAACTAAAGGGCATACAATATATGCCTGTCTTCCTTCATCTATTTGTTTTTTTATAAATGCATTTACCCTATCTGTCATATTTTTATTTACTGCAAATGTTTCTATCTTCTTTCTATTTGGTGGTAATTCATCTATTATTGATATGTCCAGGTCACCATATAATATTAATGCTAATGTTCTTGGTATTGGTGTTGCTGTCATAACCAATACGTCTGGATTTTCCCCTTTTTCTGCAATTTTTGTTCTTTGCTTTACTCCAAATCTATGTTGTTCATCTGTTACAACTAGTCCTAAATTTTTAAATATTACATTATCTTCTATAATAGCATGTGTACCAATTAAAATATCTATCTCTCCATTTTTTAATCTTTCTAATATATCTTCTTTTTTCTTTTTTGTTATTCCTGATATTAGTAATTCACATCTTATTCCTAATTTTTCTAAAATACCCTTAAAGTTTTCTAAGTGTTGTGTTGCAAGAATTGCCGTTGGAGCCATTATTGCTGCTTGATATCCTGATTTTACTGCTTTATATGCAGCACACATTGCAACAACAGTTTTTCCTGAACCTACATCTCCTTGTAATAACCTATTCATATTTTTACTAGATTCCATGTCTCTATCTATTTCTTCTAAAACCCTTAACTGTGCTTTTGTTAATTTAAAAGGTAAAGTATTTATTACATCTGACATCTTTGCTTCTTTACTAAACTCAATACCTTTTATATCATTATTATAACTATTTTTTAGTTCTAATAATGCTAGTTGTACTGTTAATAATTCTTCAAACACTAACCTTCTTCTTGCTATATTAAAATCTTTAAATTCGTCTGGAAAATGTATATTCTTTGTTGCATTGTTTATATCTTCTAAATTATATTCTTTTAATAAATATTCTGGAAGTGTTTCTGGTAAATTCCCATATACTTCTTTTATTCCTGCTTCCATTATTTTTCTTAATTGATTTTGTGAAAGCTTATATGTTAGTGGATATATTGGGATAATTCTTCCTGTATTTTGTGTTTTTTCTTTTTCATCAAATACAGGAGAATTAAATGTTACTTTTCCACCTTTTTTACTTACTTTTCCAAAGAATTTATATTTATGTCCTACAACAAATTTATCTTTTAAATATGGTTGATTAAACCATGTAATTAAAGCCGAATCAGTTTCATCTTTAATAAGCAATCTTTGCATAGTTTTTCCTTTTAGTCTAATATTATTTAGTCTACTACACGCAACCGCTTCTACTAAAACTTCTTCTCCATCTTCACAATCATAAAGATATTTTGGTTTACTTCTATCTTCATATGTTCTTGGATAATATGTAATTAAATCTTTTAAAGTAAATATTCCGAAGTTTATTTAAAAGTAGAACTCTATTTGGTCCTACTCCTTTAATATACTTTACATCTTTATTTAAATCTATCATTTGATACTCCTTTTATTCTAAGGACTTATTTCTTCGCTTTTACCTTTATTATCTTTTTTATTCTTGCTTATTATTTTATATTTTTACTAATTTAAAATCCACACCATCTGCACTTACTAATTTAAAATCTATTCCAAAATGTTCTCCTTCTACTGCTTCTTTTATTGACGTGCTATGTAAGTGTCCATAATAGCATTTTTTTATATTATATTTCATTAAAATTCTTAGCATATCATTTAATTCATTATTAATTAGATTAGACTTTGTAATTGGTGGATAATGAGTGAATGCAATATATTCTTTATCTTTTCCATACTTTTTTATTCCATCTTGAATAGATAATTCTAATCTTATAGCTTCTCTTTTAAATAATCTTATATCTTCTGCATCTTCTGACATATTCCATCCTCTTGTCCCTACAATTACTTTTTCTTCGAATTTATATGAATTATTATACAAAAAATCTATATTATTAAAATTATTTTCTTTTAAAAATTCCCTCATTTTATTTAATGTACTCCACCAATAATCATGGTTACCTTTTAGTAACAACTTTCTTCCTGGTAGTTCATTTAAATATCTAAAATCTTCATCAGTATCTTTTAAATATGTAGCCCATGAAAAATCTCCTGGTAATACTACTAAATCTTCTTTACTTACTTTTTCTATCCAATCTTTTTTTATTTTTTCCTCATGTCCATTCCAATTTTCTCCAAATATACTCATTGGCTTATTTTCTTTAAAAGATAGATGTAAATCTCCGAATTGTATATATCATTTACTACTCTCCTAATAATTCGCTTCTTTCTTTTTTTACTTCTTCACTTAATTTCTTACCACAAAAATCACAACGATCTAGTTCTTTGCTACATTCATCACATATATTTGCCCTCATACTAGAATCTTCAAATTCTTCTCCACAAATACTACATGTATGTGGTGTCAAATCTTTTGTAGCCATATGTAAAACTGAATTGCAATAATCATTTCCAAATACTTCTTCTGCTTTTTTCTCCTTTTTGTTTATTTTACTAGCATCTGCTACTTTTATGCTCAATACCACTACTATTATAACACCAATTAAAAAAATTAAAACTTTTCTTTTATCTATTTTTCTTGCTTTTCTCTTTACCTTTTTACTACTAGCCTTTTTATTATTTAAATTTCTTTGCTCTTTTTCCATTTTTCTATCCTCTCTTTAGTTTATATTTTTAAATTCGGTACTGCATTTAATTCCATATTATCTCTTTTTCCGTTTATATAATTATAGTATCCGCTTGACGCTATCATTGCTGCATTATCTGTACATAATTTTAGGTCTGGCATATAGACTTTTATTCCTTCTTTTTCTAATTCTGAAAATGCTTCCCTTATATATGAATTTGCAGATACTCCTCCTGCTAAACTAATCTTTTTTATTCCTACTTTTTTAATTGCCTTTTTTACATGTTCCATTAAAGTTTCTGTTACATTCTTTTCAAAGCTTGCACACAAATCTGCTTTGTTTATATTAGGATTTTTATGATGTAAATTTATAACTGCTGTTTTTATTCCACTAAAGCTAAAATCTAATGTATCTTCTGTAAAATGTGTTTTAGGAAGTTCTATATTTGCTACTCCTTCTTTTGCTAATTTATCTACTTTTGGTCCTCCTGGATATCCAAGCCCTACTACTCTTGCAACTTTATCAAATGCTTCTCCTATTGCATCATCTCTTGTTTTTCCTAAAACTTCAAATTCAGTATATTTTTTTACATATATTATCTGCGTATTCCCACCTGACATCATTACACATAAAAATGGTGGCTCTAATTCTTTATATGTTAAATAATTTGCTGCAATATGTCCTTCTATATGATTTACTCCAACTAATGGAATATTATTTGCAAATGCTAAAGCTTTTGCATATGATAATCCAACAAGCAATGCTCCTACTAATCCTGGTCCATATGTCGGTGTAATCGCTGAAATATCACTTAATTTTACATTTGCATCCTTCAAAGCTTTTTTATATACTCTAGTTATTGCTTCTATATGATTTCTTGATGCTATTTCTGGAACTACTCCTCCATATTTTTCATGTATAGGTATTTGAGTATCTATTACATTTGATAAAATTTCTCTTCCATTTTTTACTATTGCAACTGATGTTTCATCACAACTTGATTCAATTCCTAGTGTTAAAATGTCTTTCATTAATTTCTTCCCTTCCTATACTAATACAGGCTTTAAATACTAAACCGCATCTAAAACCTGCTTAAAAATCTATAATATAAAACTACATATATTCATTATTCCTGTTGCAAGCCAACCTATTGCTGGCGAAATGATTCTTCCTGCTAATCCTGATATCCATAATACTATAAATATTAGATAAAATATTTGTGCATTATTTATAAACCATTGTTTAGCCTTATATGGCAAAAATGGCATAATTATTTTTGATCCATCTAATGGTGGTAATGGTATTAAGTTAAATATACCTAAACCGACATTTACCGTTACTACTGAAATTAAAATATTAAATATAACATTTAATGTTGTATTTGTTGAACTCATATATATAACAAAATCTGTTACAGATATTGTTACATTTGTTATATTTGCTACAACAAATGTAATAATTGCAAATACAAATGCAAGTATTATATTCATTAAAGGTCCAGCTGCTGATACTATTGCTTCGCCTTTTTCCATTGAGATTTTTCTAGTATAATTACTTGGATTTACATGTACTGGCTTTCCCCAACCAATACCAACAAATACAAGCATTAATGTACCTATAGGATCTAGATGTGCAAATGGATTTAAACTTAATCTTCCTTCCATTTTTGCTGTATTATCACCTAATTTATATGCAACAAATCCATGTGCAAATTCATGGAATGTTATTGCAATTAGTACTCCTGGAAGCCCATATAGTATTAAAAGTAATGCTTCTGGACTAGCTATTAAATTAGTTAATGAAATTGCAACTAATATTGCAATTACTATATATAGAACTCTTTTATCATATGAAAAATCAAACATATTCTCTCCTTTTTCCCCTTATATCTTTATAAGTTTAAAATTAATTAAGTGATTTCATTGAACATTTTTCCATATTGTCTGTTTTCGTTGATTTTGTTGCATTTTATCCTTGTTTTTAAACTTTAAAAGCTGCTTTTTTAATACTACGCGATTGACTTTATTAAAACTTATTGGATGCTATTAAGTGGTTTCATTGTTGGGAATAATAATACATCTCTTATTGATGCTGAATCTGTTAAAAGCATAACTAATCTATCTATTCCTATTCCCTCTCCTCCTGTTGGTGGCATTCCATATTCAAGAGCATTAACAAAGTCTTCATCCATCATTCCTGCTTCATCATCACCATTTTCTCTTGCTCTTATTTCTTCTTTAAATCTCTCATATTGGTCTATTGGATCATTTAGTTCTGAGAACGCATTTCCATATTCACGTCCACCAATAAAAGCTTCAAATCTTTGTGTTAAGCGTGAATCATTTTTACATTTTTTAGCAAGTGGTGATATTTCTATTGGATAATCATAAATAAATGTTGGCTGTACTAATGTTTTTTCTACATATTCATCAAAGAATAAGCTAATTACGTTTCCTCTTGTCTCTTTTCCGTTCGGAATTTCTATATTTCTTTCTTTTGCTAAGCGGACAGCTTCTTCATCAGTATTAATAGTATTAAAATCAACTCCTGTTACTTCTTTTATACTATCTATCATACTAATTCTCTTCCATTTTCCACCAAGTTCTATTTCTGTTCCTTGATATGTTATTTTTGTTGTTCCACATACTTTCATAGCACATCTTTGGAATATTTCTTCTGTTATATCCATCATATCATGGTAGTCTTGATATGCTGCATAAAATTCTATTGAAGTAAATTCTGGATTATGTCTTATGTCCATACCCTCATTTCTAAATATTCTTCCTATTTCATATACTTTATCATAACCACCAACTATTAATCTTTTTAAGTTTAATTCTGTTGCTATTCTTAAATACATATCTATATCTAATGTATTGTGATGTGTTACAAATGGCCTTGCTGTTGCTCCACCTGATATTGTATTTAATATTGGTGTTTCTACTTCTAAATATCCCTTTTCATTTAAGATATTTCTTATTTCATTTATTATTTGTGTTCTTTTTATAAATGTTTCTTTTACTTCTGGATTCATTATTAAATCTACATATCTTTGTCTATATCTTAAATCAACATCTTTTAATCCATGGAATTTCTCTGGAAGTGGTCTTAATGATTTTGAAAGTAATGTTACTTCCTTAGCATGTACTGATATTTCTCCTGTTCTAGTTTTAAACACAAATCCTGTAATTCCTATTATATCTCCTATATCCCATGTTTTAAATGCTTTATAACTTTCTTCACCCAAGTCATTTATACTTACATAACTTTGGATTTTCTCGTCACTATCTAATATAGTACAAAATGATGCTTTTCCCATTATTCTTTTTGCTATTATTCTTCCTGCTACTGTTACATCTTTTTGTTCAAATTCTTCATAGTTTGCTTTTATTTCTCCTGCTGTATTTGTTCTATCAAATTTTGTTATTTCATATGGATCTTTTCCTGCATCTTGTAATTCCTTTAATTTTTCTCTTCTTATTTGCATTAAACGATTCATATCTAATTCTTCTGTTAAATTTTCATTTTTATTCTCTGACATTCATATCTCTCCTAACTATATAAAATCTTTGTCTATTATACCTTATTTTTCCACAAAAGTAAAGAACATCTAACTGTTTTAAAAATAATTTTTTATACTAAAGTAAAAGCATCATAAATCTTTATAAATTTATGATGCCCTTTGTGTTAAAATGTTAGCCCTAGACTTGCTATGTTTGATCCTTGCGCTTGATAAGAAGAATTAGCTTTATATATATGAACAACATATGACCCTGTCTCATTTTTATGATCAGATTTTCTTACCGTTATAGTATGTGTTCCACTTGAATTATTTGATCTCGTCCAAATAATATCATCTTGATCTGTTCCATTTACTACTTTAGTAGTCCATGTTGGGAATAATAAATATTGACTTCCTGTATTATATATTGTTACATTTTCGCTTGCTTGCCCTGGTCCTGTATTAGTTGTCGCTAGTACTTTTTCACCTATTTTACCTGAAATTCCATAATTACTAGCCCTACTCCTAATTACGCAATTATTATAGTTTCTTTGATTTATTACAGCAGGCTCTGCACTATTATTTTGCTTCATTGTCATAGATGAGCATGTTGCTCCACCTGTATTTCTTATTAATAAAGCTGCATATTTATTAGAAGTAATACTTCCTCCTGTTCCGGTTAAAATTCCTCCATCTACAACTAGTCCATGTCCATTTGTTGTTATGGTTCCACCACTCATGTATGTTGTTCCTGATGTGTTATATAACGCTGTTCCAGAACCTGTAGCAGTTAGATTTATATTTCCTCCTTTAAAATAAAACTTTCCATAGTTATTTACAGTCCAATTTGCCCCATTAGAACAAGTTAATGTTCCTCCAGTCATAGTTGCAGTTCCACTTGCATTATTAGTAAGCGCTCTTACTGTTGTTTGTATTGTTC